>NZ_JBVVQC010000001.1:0-428084 GCF_055811515.1 Mesorhizobium sp. WSM4841 | reverse complement strand
AGTTGGGACAAAGCGCTCCAACGCAGATCACTTTCAAGGTTGACGCGAAAATCGCTTTCTTCACGGACGACTATCGCGGCTTCCCTTGACCGACAGCGCGTACAGGAAGATGACCCCAGGTTCTAGCCGCACCGAGGCTTCAATCTCTTCTGATAGGAGTGCGCCGTAAGCCTCGATCTGGTCGGGATCGATCTCCAGTTCTGCTATCCTGACAATCATTCGCTATTCCGCTTCTTGTACCGGTCGCAATGCGCATGACGCGGACGGCGTTGCCGATCACGTCGGCGGGGCGCTTCTGGCCTTTAGATCCGGTTGGCATGGCTACTCTCCTGAAGCGGCGGGCATGGCAGATCGGCATATGAGCAGAAAACGCAGCAATCGCCGGCTAAGGGCTTCAGGAGTACCCTGCAGTTTTTGCATTCGTAGAAGTGAACGCAGGCGTCGGTCGGCATCGTTTCCACAGACTGGTGCCCACAGTCCGGGCAAGTGATGGTGCTCTCAAGCTTCATTGCCGCTCCAATGCTTTCCGCTAAGCATATAGGAGTTCGGCCCGGATCGCGACAAGCGCGGCGTCAAATTTCAAACTGAGACACTACCCGACCTCGCGATCGCGAGCTTCCAGTGAGCGAGCTTGCGACGAGCCTCTGGAAGCAAATCGGATCGAGCGCGGCGGTCCGCACTCGATCCTTTCAGGCCAATATCAGATGACGAACAGCCAGTTGGCGAGCAGCATCACAGCGACGCCGGCGATCAACGTCAGGTAGGGCAGGACGCCCGCCTTTCTGACGGCGAGATCGGACGAAGTCATGCCGAGATCCGCCAGCATGTGGTCGGGGAATTTGCCCTTGTCCTGGATGTAATGCCGGAAGCAGAACACCGGGATGATGAGGGCAGCCGTGATCAGCCCTGCCCACAGCGCCATCGGGTTCCAGACCTTGGCGCCGGCGCCCATGAAGATCATGTTGACGTAGGAAAAGATGGCGCCGAGGCCGAGCAGCCAGCTCGGCGCGCGCCACGGCCGCGCGATATGGCCGTTGTCGATGCGATGGATCCAGCCGGCATTGAGGTTGAGGAAGTTGAAGATGATGTAGCCGCAATTCGACACGGCGAGGATGAAGAAGAAGCTGGTTGCGTCGGCCGAGGCGATGGCCAGCACGGCCAGGTTGAAGATCAGGTCGGTCCACATCGCCCGGGTCGGGGCGCCATGCTCGTTGACGTGGCTGAGATAGCGCGGCAGCCAGCCATCGACGGAGCCCTGGTAGAGGGTGCGCGAGGAGCCCGCCATCGCCGTCATGATGCACAGCACCAGGGCCAGGATCATCAGCATCACCAGAAGGCTATGGATCAGCTGGCCGCCGCCGACCATGCCGGCCAGTGCGTCGGCAACGCCGGAGCCGTCGACGATCGGGGTCGCCAGCATGCCGTTCAAGCCGAGCACGCCCTGGAAGGTGAACGGCACCAGGATGAACAGCAGCATGCACAGCAGGCCGGAATAGAAGATCGCCTTGAAGGTGTCGGTGCCGGGATTCTTGAACTCGGAGGTGTAACAGACGGCGGTCTCGAAACCGTAGGTCGACCAGGCGGCGATGAACATACCGCCGAGAACTAGCGTCCAGCCGGCGATGTTCCACGCCCCGGGCTCGGGCGCATAGGCGGCCGCGAGCGGCACCAGCGGCGAGAAATTCGCCCAGTCGATCTGGCCGGTGAGGATCGGCACGACGCCGACGATCAGCATCGGAATGATGACGAACAGGCCGATATATTTCTGCACATTGGCGGTGCCAAGGATGCCGCGATGCTGGATGGAGAAGATGATCAGCATCAGCACCGCACCGATGAAGAAGGTGGCGTTGAAGGTGAAGGAGACCGGGCCCAGCGTGTGCCCGTAGAGCGTCCAGTTGCGGATCGCCGGTGTGGCGGCCGCGCTCACCGCCGTGATGGCGTCGGCGGCACTGGTCCCCGTATTAGCGGCGATATAGGCGGCGACTTCCGGTGAGGTGTCGGTAAACAGCGGCACCGGCGCCAGCGCGTTGAGGATGTAGGCGGCGGCGATCGAGCAGCCGAGCGACAGCACCGGCGACCAGGCGAACCAATTGCACCACACCGAAAGCGGCGCGATGAACTTGGAATAACGCAGCCAGGCGGTGGCGCCATAGATCGAGGCGCCGCCGGACTTGTTCGGAAACAGGCCGGCGATTTCCGCATAGGTGAAGGATTGCAGGAAGCCCATGATCATGGACACGGTCCAGATCAGGAAGGCCAGCTTGCCGGTCGTGCCGGCAATGCCGCCGATCGAAAACAGGACAAGGGCGGGAACGCCGCTTGCCACCCAGAAGGCGCCGCGCCAATCGATGTTGCGGTGCAGCTTCCCTTCGGCAGCCGGCACTAAGGCAGAGACTATCGTGCTCATTTACGTGAATTCCCCATTTCTGATGTTCCCCATCGGCGACAGTCGCAACCGCGCGAGGCGTCACCGACGCACGCGTTGAACGACCTCAGGCGTTTTCCGCTCAGTAGTATTTTTTTCTTGACAGTGAACATCGGCGCGTCACGCTTTCACGTCAAGCTTTTTTGTGAAGCTGTGCACATCGCAGATGTGGAACATGCTAGCTTTCGCGGCGCGCTGCCAACGGTGCGGCCTTTCCTTTTCCCCTCGTTGTGGGAGAAGGTGGCCGAGCGAAGCTCGGTCGGGGTGTTCCAGCAATGAAGGCGCCTCAACCGTCTTGGCGCTGCGCGCCAATCCACCTTCTCCCACAAGGGGAGAAGGTAAGAACCAACCGTCGTCAGGACCGCGGTCTGGTCTTTTGCGGATCGTAGTGGGCGAACGCCACGACCCGCGCCGGCAGCCGCTTGCTGTGGCCGTCGAGCTTGCCGATCTCGACCTCGGTGCCGATGGCGGCGTGGCTGACGTCGAGCCTGGCCAGCGCGATATTCTTGTTCAGCACGGGCGAGCGCATGCTCGAAGTGACCTCGCCGATCTCGGCGCGGCCGACATGGATGCAATCGCCATGGCCGACCACGACATTGGCGTCGATATCGAGGCCGACCAGTTTCTTCTGCGGGTTTTCCTTGCGTCGGATCAGCGCCTCGCGGCCGATGAAATCGTCGGTCTTGCTCTTCAGCGGCACGGTGAAGCCGATGCCGGCCTCGAACGGGTCGGTCTGGTCTGAAAATTCATAGCCGGCAAAGATCAGCCCGGCCTCGATGCGCACCATGTCGAGCGCCTGCAGCCCCATCGGCTTCAAGCCATGCGGCTGGCCGGCCTCCCAGATGGCGTCGAACACCTTTTCGGCATCGCGCGGATGGCACCAGATCTCGTAGCCGAGCTCGCCGGTATAGCCGGTGCGCGAAACGACGACGGGAATGCCGTTGCCGCCGCCGATGCGGGCGACGGCGAAACGGAACCACTCGAGTTCCTCGATCGACGGCTGCAACGGCGAGGTCCAGATGATCTCCTTGAGGATGTCGCGGCTCTTCGGTCCTTGCACGGCGACATTGTGCATCTGGTCGGTGGAGGATCGCACCAGCACGTTGAGACCGAGTTTCGTCGCCGTGTCGCGCAGCCATTCGCCGGAAAGATCGTCGCCGCCGACCCAGCGGAAATTGTCCTTGCCGAGCCTGAGCAGCGTGCCGTCGTCGATCATGCCGCCATGCTCGTAACACATGGCGGAATAGATCACCTGGCCGACGCCGAGTTTTTTCACGTCGCGGGTCAGCGTGTATTGCAGCAGCGCTTCGGAATCCGGGCCGGTGACCTCGAACTTGCGCAGCGGCGACAGGTCCATGATGACGGCGGCCTGCCGGCAGGCCCAGTATTCGTCGATAGGGCCCTGCCTGGCGAAGGAATTGGCCAGCCAATAACCCCTGTACTCGACGAAGTTGCGGGTGTGCTTGGCAAAGCTCGAATGAAATGATGTCTCGCGGGTCATTTTCGGTTCCGAATCGGGCGTCATGCGTCTGGCGATCGCTCGCGAGAATTTATGCTTACCGGAATAGGTCCGCACATGGATGTCGGTCAGGTCCCAGCCATTGGCCGGCGTCGTGTCGTCGGGACAGGCGGACGACACGCAAACGATGTCGGTAAGCGCACGCAGCAGCACATAGTCGCCCGGCCGCGACCACGGTTCGTCCGACACCATGACGCCATGCGCGTCGATCGCCGTGTTGAAGAAGAAATTGATCGCCATCCAGCCCGCGCGAGGAGTCACGCCCTTGTCGGCGAGCGCGCGGTTGAAATTCTCCGAGCAGTTGGGATGACCGGGATAGCCGATGTCGTCGTAATATTTGGCGGCGCAAGCGAGCGCGAATGCATCGTGCCGGCCGCAAGTGTCCTGCACCACCTCGACCAGCGGCTCCATGTCCTGGTCGTAGTATTTCGAGTGCAGGCCAGGCATCGGATAGCTCGAGCCCATCAGCGTGCGCGTCGTCGTCACGTCGAGCGGATGATCGCTGCCCTTGTCGAGCTTGCGCGCCGAAAAGCACTGGAAGTCGGTGCATTGGCGCCCGTCGACATCGATGATCTGCAGATAGTCGCCGGCTTTGACGAAGTAGGCTTCCGCTGTCGCCGAATGGACGCGCAAATCGAGCACCGGGTCGGCCAGTGGATCGCCAAGCCTGGACTTCGCCGCCGGACGGATCGTGGCGCGGCGGACGATGACGCTGAGCGGCGTCGCCGTGTCATGGCCGTCGACCGGCATCGGCCCGCCCGGGGCGGCGATCAGCATCGACCCGTCGCGGGCGACGGAAAAACTCTGTTCGGTGCCGGCCGGGGTGGCGCCGCCGAAGACACGAACCGCCTTTGCCTGGTCGAGCTGCACCTGGCGTCGCTCGAGCCCTCGGCGCAAGGAAGCGAGGCTGTCGTCGCCATCGGCCAGCAGCGCCTTGATGCCGGCGGCGTTGCTGTTCGACTTCTCGCCGAAAATGCTGGGGTTGGTCTCGCCGCTCTTGTCCCATGCCAGCAACTCGCAAGGCTGCCCACCCTCGACATTGCGCACGCTGATCGTGTCGCCGGGCTCGACCTCGATGAGCACCGCGCCATTGCCTTGAACGGAATAGCGCTCCATGCCAGCCGGCAGCGCGATCTGGCCGGGCCGCAGGATCAGGCTCGGCCGTGGCGGTCCGGCGGCGACGGCGGGGTAGGGCGACTGGCTCATCTCAACCCTTCTCCGAGCGAGAAACAAGTTTGCCTAGGGGTAAAATTATTTTCGCTGAGAGAATAGCAGCGGGGATGGATTTGGCAAGAAGGTGGCGGTGTCGTTATTGGCACTGTCGTTCAGGTAGGTTTTTGCCGACCCCGAATGTCGCTGCCTCATATGAGGCTTTCGCGTTCAGACAATACAATACACTCGACGACAAGGTGCTGATACAACCGGTGGGTGCCGAAGTTTATGCCCGGCCCGTTGATGGAGATGACGGATGAGGCTTTTCATGCGCGTATCAACCCGGTTTACAGTGAAAGTATGTTGCGGTCTTCTGGTCTCTGCCCTCGTCTGCGGATGCGATCTCACAGGTAAATCAAGCCTGACGTCCACTTTGACCCGTGAGGAGCGTCTGAAGGTTGCCGCAGACGCCTATTACAATAACCAATGTCAAAAGCAGTGGGCGCTGCTTTGGCCAATGGCGCGAGAAGGCGATGGCGAAGCGCTTTCAGAGCTTGCCTCTGAGCTTGGGGGAAGGCTCGAGATCCCTGCCTCGGATACGGATATCAAAGTTGATATGGGAGCTAGGTCATTTGCCAACGTGCTTGTCATGACGATCTACGCTGCGACAGCGTCAAAATATCCTGACAAGCGCAATCTCTACTACATCTTTGATCCCGCTAGATGGAACAAGGGCGATGTAACGGTCGTATCCATGCGCTCCGGCCGGATCAGTTATAGCTCAATCAAGGCTCCCCTGCCAACTTCAATAACAAAGTTGGAAAATTGCCTTTCTCAGGCAAACGCCTCGAACGTTGGTGACAGATGTGTCGCTCAGGCCATCAAATTGGGGCTCATTCCGAGCTTTTCCGAATATAGTAAAGCCATGGATGCAGTCCCGACTACGCACCGCCCGAACCATTGCATTCGTCGTCCTTGGTAATTTAACAGGATATTACCGAATGTCAGAAGGTGACTTGACCTCCGGGGAAGTAGCGTTGGGCCGCTCCGTCTACGAGATGCAATCGACTACGGCAAAGCGCCTATCGCGCAGAGTCCGAAAATTATCCAGCTACAATTCCTCAGAATGCCCGATCGTCACGCCATACTCGGCCGCGGAATCGAGAATGGTTTGCCACAGGCTCTCGGCGAAGGTCGCGAACACCAGCACATTGAACACCGCCTGTCCATTCTGATCAGGCCCACGCCAGAGCGTGACGCTGGTGTGGTCAATCGACGTCGCAGCGGCAGCGCCCACCGCGAAGGCATCGGGATGCAAATCGATCGACGACAGCTTCGCAAGCATCGCGCGCGCCTTTTCCCCGGATAGGCTGATCAGCGCCCGCGCATGCGATTGGTTGGACAGCGAGGCCGAGCCGGCGAAAGCGGAGCCAAGCGCCTCGGCCGAATGCTTGCCGGCTTTGGACAGGACGAAGAACTGGTCCGGTCCCGACCAGATCAGCGTCGCATCCGCCGTGCCGACCGCCTTGGGCGTATTCGGAATCCCCGTACCGAAATGGATCTCGGCAGTGCGTGCCAGTTCCGCTCCTTTACCGCGCCTCGCCATTACCTGGATCAGGTCGAAATTTCGGATCTCGTTCAACGAAACGCCGGCGCCAGTGCCGCGCGCGCCATATGCGCCCGGCACCAGCGCGTGCTCGAGCGGACTGCGGGGAACCCAGGAAAACTCAGCCACGCTGGCGCCCTCCATCCGGATCATAGAAGACTGGACTGCACAATTCGACATCATAGTCTTCGCCGCGCACCGGGTCATGCGCATGGACGATCTCGCCGAGGCGTTCGCGCCCGCGTTCGACAAGCCCGAGCCCGATCCATTGGTCGAGCGTCGGCGAAAAACAGACCGAGGTGACGTAACCCTGATCGTTATCCGGGCCGGGTGTCTGCCCTTTCGGCACGATATGCGCGCCGGAGCGCAGGCGACGCGTCTTGTCCGTCGGCTTGATGCCGACCACGACCTGGCGGTCCGGGCCGACCAGCGCCTCACGCCCGGCCATGACGCGGCCGACAAAGTCCTTCTTGATCGACATCATCTTGCCCAGGCCGAGATCGCCGGCCGTCGTCGTGCCGCTCAGCTCCGGCCCGGCGACATGGCCCTTTTCGATGCGCATGACGCCGAGCGCCTCGGTGCCGTAGGGCGTCGCGCCGAATTGTTTGCCGGCTAGCATCAGATTGCGCACCAGCGCGTCGCCGTAGCGGGCCGGAACGGAAATCTCGAACGCCATCTCGCCAGAGAACGAAATGCGGAACAGCCGCGCCCCGATGCCGCCGCGAAGGGATACCTTCCGCGCGCCCATGAATGGAAAACTCTCGTTGGAGAGGTCCTCGGATTCATCAACGACCTGTTTCAGCAACTCCCGCGCGCTCGGCCCGGCGATCGAGAATTGCGCCCACTGGTCGGAGACCGACGTCAGCTGCACGTCGAGTTCCGGAAACAGCACCTGCCGGCAGAATTCGAGGTGCTGCATCACCGGGCCGGCCTTGGCGGTGGTGGTGGTCAGGAAATAATGATCCTCGGCCAGCCGCGACGTGGTGCCGTCGTCATAGACCATGCCGTCCTCGCGCAGCATCAGCCCGTAGCGGGCCTTTCCGACGGCAAGACTGGAGAAGGTATTGATGTAGACGCGATCGAGGAAGGCGCCGGCATCAGGGCCGTGCACGTCGATCTTGCCGAGCGTCGAGACGTCGCAGAAGCCGACGCCGCCGCGCACCGCCTTGACCTCGCGGGTGACCGATTCCAGCCAGTCCTTCTCGCCGGCGCGCGGATACCATTGCGCGCGCTTCCACAGGCCGGTGTCGACGAACACCGCGCCCTGTTCGGCTGCCCAGTGATGCGACGGCGTCAGCCTCGTCGCATGGAAGTTTTCATCGCGATGATGGCCGGCGAAGGCGCCGATGGCGACCGGCACATAGGGCGGGCGGTAGATCGTCGTGCCGGTCTCGGGAATGGATTTGCCTGACACAGCCGCCGTGATGGCGAGGCCGGCGACGTTGGAGGTCTTGCCCTGGTCGGTGGCCATGCCGAGCGTCGTGTAGCGTTTCAGATGCTCGACGGATTCAAAACCTTCGCGCTGCGCCAGTTCGATGTCCGCAGCGGTGACATCATGCTGGTAGTCGACAAAGGCTTTCCCTTTGCCGGCAACATGCCAGAGCGGGGTCCGCGAAAAAGCCTCGTCGTCGGCGACTGGCGGAGCGCCGGCATTGCCGCTGTGTCCGGCACTCTGCGCCGCCGCCCTGCCGGCGGTAAATCCTTGGCGCAGGCAGGCGCCGAGCCCAAAAGCGCCGTTGGCGGCACCGGCGGCCACCATGCCCGCAGGGGCGCCGTCCGGCACGAAGGCTGATATATCGTCCTGCCATTTCGGCCGGCCGCGATGGCATGAGGTCAGCCCGACCGCCGGGTTCCAGCCGCCGGAAACGGCAAGCCCGTCGGCTTCGACTTCGGCGCATGCGCCGCCTGCCAGCGATATCGAGATTTTCCTGACACCGTTCTTGCCGCCTTCGACACCCATGACGGAGCCGTTCAAAACGGCAAAGCCGGCTTTGGCGGCGAGCGCGCGATGCGTGGCGGACACGTCCGGACGCGCATCGACGACCGCCGCGATCTGCAATCCGGCGCCAAGCGCCGTCTCGACCGTGCGCCAGCCATCCTCATTGTTGATGAACAGGGCGATCCGCTTCGCAGGGGTCGCCGCATAGCGCGCGACATAGGTCCGCATTGCCGAAGCCATTATCACGCCGGGGGTGTCGTTGCCGGCAAAGACGATCGGCCGTTCGATGGCACCCGCGGCGACGATTGAGCGTTTGGCCACGATCCGCCACAGCCGCTGGCGCACCTGATGTTCGGGCGGCGAGGGCAGATGATCGTTGACCCGTTCGATCGCGCCATAGCTGCCGCCATCATAGACGCCGAACAGCGTCGTGCGGGTCATGATGCGGACGTCGGGCAGCGTGGCGAGCTCGGCCAGCGTGCGGGAAATCCATTCGGCCGCCGGCATGCCGTCGATCGTGCCGCCATCGGCAAGCAGGCGGCCGCCAAGCGCAAAATCTTCCTCGCACAGGATGACGCGGGCACCAGATCGGCCGGCGGCAAGTGCTGCCGCCAGCCCGGCCGGGCCGGATCCGGCGATCAGCACGTCGCAATGCGCCCAGGCCTTGTCGTAATGGTCGGGATCGGCGACGCCAGCTGCGCGTCCAAGCCCTGCGGCGCGGCGGATCGCCGGCTCGTAGATCGCTTCCCAGAATTTCGCCGGCCACATGAAGGTCTTGTAGTAGAAGCCGGCGACGAAGATCGGCGAGAACAGCTGGTTCACCGCCATCACATCGTGGCGCAGCGACGGCCAGCGGTTCTGGCTGGCCGCTTCCAGACCGTCATAAAGTTCTGCCGTTGTCGCCTTGGTGTTCGGCTCGCGCCGCGCCCCCGTGCGCAGTTCGACCAGTGCGTTGGGCTCTTCCGAGCCTGATGTCAGGATGCCGCGCGGCCGATGGTATTTGAACGATCGGCCGACCAGCTTGACGCCATTGGCGATCAGCGCCGAGGCAAGCGTGTCGCCCTGGAAGCCGGCAAAGGTTTTGCCGTCGAAGCGAAAGTTCAGCGGCGCCGAGCGGTCGATGAGACCGCCTGATGCGAGACGATAGGGCTGGCTGGAAATCACGATTGCCGGCCTTCCGTCGCTTCGAGATCATGCAGGAGCGCCCCGCCGCCCCTCATCGCCCTGCCGGGCACTTCTCCCCGTATAGTGACGGGGAGAAGGGGGCTGGCCGCGACCTTGGCATTCCGTCTGCAACGCTGGCGATTGGCGAAATCGCCGACGACAGCGTCCCTCTCCCCGTCCCTATACGGGGAGAGGATGCCGGCAGGCAGGTGAGGGGCAGCGCTGAGTTGGACAGGAGAATTCATTTCGCGGACCGCCTCGCACCAACGCCTGCCGCCGGCTCGACCGAGGAAATCTCATGCGTCAGCGTGTTGCGGGTGATCTTCAGCCAGGCCCGGCAGCCGCCAGCATGGTACCAATGTTCGCTCATCGCACCGGCAATGTTGTCGCGCAGGTAGACATAGTCGAACACCGCGTCTTCCGAGGCGCCGGCTGCCGGACGCGCCGGCTTGGCGTCGCCGAGATAGGTGAACTCGCCGAGTTCGCGTTCGCCGCAGAAGGGACAGACAATACGCATGCTTTGGACCGTCCTCAGTGCAGGTTCGGTTGGGCGCCGACGCCCTTTTCATCGATCACAGCACCCCGCCGGAACCGGTCAAGGCGGAACCGCGCCGCCTCCTTGTGCAGTTCGTCGCGGGCCAGAAGATGGGCAAAGACAAGGCCGGAGCCGGGCGTCGCCTTGAAGCCGCCATAGCACCAGCCGGCATTGAGATAGAGCCCGTCCACCGGCGTCTTGTCGATGATCGGCGAACCGTCCATCGACATGTCCATGATGCCGCCCCACTGGCGCAACAGGCGCACGCGGCCGATCATCGGCATCAGCGCCATGCCGCCCTCGCAGACGTCTTCCATGACCGGCATGTTGCCGCGCTGGGCATAGGAATTGTAGCCGTCAATGTCGCCGCCGAAGACCAGCCCGCC
This sequence comes from Mesorhizobium sp. WSM4841, assembly GCF_055811515.1. Lineage (NCBI taxonomy): Bacteria > Pseudomonadati > Pseudomonadota > Alphaproteobacteria > Hyphomicrobiales > Phyllobacteriaceae > Mesorhizobium > Mesorhizobium sp. WSM4841. The sequence goes on along the minus strand of NZ_JBVVQC010000001.1, from coordinate 417,355 downwards.
CTTGTCGGACTGGCTGACATAGAAATGGCCGGCGCCGAAGGTCATGACGTTGGGGATCAGCGGCTTGATCGCCTCGGAGACGAAGGCCTGCAGCACATGGCTCTCGATCGGCAGCCGCAGCCCGGCCATCGCCGCAACGCGCGACGAACTGCCGGCAACCGCCATGCCGACCTTGCCGGCGCCGATCTTGCCGCGCGACGTCTCGACCCCGGTCACCTTGCCGTTGGCGTCGCGCGAAAAACCTGTCACCTCGCAATTCTGGATGATGTCGACGCCGAGCGCGCTCGCCGCATGCGCATAGCCCCAGACCACCGCGTCATGGCGCGCCGTGCCGCCGCGCCGCTGCAGCAGGCCGCCTTGCACGGGAAAGCGCGCATTGTCGAAGTTCAGGAACGGCATCATCTTCCTGACCGCGGCAAGGTCCAAGAGTTCGGCATCGATGCCGTTGATGCGCATCGTGTTGCCGCGCCGCGCATAGGCGTCGCGCTGCGCGTCGGAATGATAGAGGTTGATGACGCCGCGCTGGCTGACCATCGTGTTGTAGTTGAGGTCCTGCTCCATGCGCTCCCACAGCTTCATCGACAGCTCGTAGAAGCCGGTATTGCCGGGTAGCCCGTAATTGGAGCGGATGATGGTGGTGTTGCGGCCGGCATTGCCGGAGCCGATCCAGCCCTTTTCGAGCACGGCGACATTCCTGATGCCGTATTCGCTGGCGAGGAACCACGCCGTCGCCAGGCCGTGGCCGCCGCCGCCGATGATCACCACGTCGTAATGATCCTTCGGGCTGGCGTCGCGCCAGGTGCGCTGCCAGGTCTTGTGGCCGGAAAATGCGGCGCGGGCGAGCGAGAAGATCGAGTATTTCATAAATCTATTCCGAGGTCGCTCGCGCCACGCAGGACCTTTCTTGACGCATCGGAATCATCCGAAAACCGCTTCACGCTTTTCGATCCGATGCTCTAGATATCCAGCGTGTGGTCACGCTCCCACTGGGTGAAGTGGGAAGCATAGGAATTCCATTCCTGGTGCTTCAGCTTTAGATAAGCCGACGAGAATTCCTCACCCAGCGCCGCCTTGAGCGATTTGTCGTTGTCGAACTCGCGTAATGCGTCGAGCAAGTTGAGCGGCAGCTTCGGCGCGCCCTCCACCGTATGACCGAACTGGTACATGTCGATGTCGTAGCGCCTGCCGGGATCGGCCTTCGAGCGGATGCCGTCGAGGCCGGCGGCGATGATGACGGCCTGCAGCAGATAAGGGTTTGCCGCGCCGTCGGGCAGGCGCAGCTCGAAGCGTCCGGGGCCGGGCACGCGCACCATGTGGGTGCGGTTGTTGCCGGTCCATGTCACCGAGTTCGGCGCCCAGGTGGCGCCCGAAATAGTGCGCGGCGCATTGATGCGCTTGTAGGAATTGACGGTCGGATTGGTGATCGCGGCAAGTGCTGAGGCATGCTTCATGATGCCGCCGAGAAAATTCTTGCCCTTCGCCGACAGGCCAAGCTCCATGGCGTTGTCGGCAAAGACGTTGGTCTTGCCGTCCTTGTCCCACACCGAGATGTGGGCGTGGCAGCCATTGCCGGTCAGGCCGGGGAATGGTTTTGGCATGAAGGTGGCGCGCAGGCCGTGCTTTTCTGCAACGGATTTGACCATGAACTTGAAGAAGGAATGCTTGTCGGCGGTCGCCAGCGCATCGTCGAAGGCCCAGTTCATCTCGAACTGGCCGTTGGCGTCCTCATGGTCGTTCTGGTAGGGGCCCCAGCCGAGCGCCAGCATGTGGTCGCAGATCTCGGCGATGACATCGTAGCGCCGCATCACCGCCTGCTGGTCGTAGCAGGGCTTTGACGCTGTATCGTATTCGTCGGAAATCGTCTTGCCGTCCGGCGAGATCAGGAAGAACTCGGCCTCGACGCCGGTCTTGACATGCATACCGTCGCCCGCCGCCTCGGCAATCAGCCGCCTCAGCGTGTTGCGCGGCGCCTGCTCGACCGATTTTTCGTCCATCATGCAATTGGCGGCAATCCAGGCGACTTCCGGCTTCCACGGCAGCTGGATGACCGAATCCGCATCCGGCACCGCCAGCATGTCTGGATGCGCCGGCGTCAGGTCGAGCCAGGTCGCAAAGCCGGCAAAGCCGGCACCGTCCTTCTGCATATCGGCGATGGCTTGCGCCGGTACCAGCTTGGCGCGCTGCCCACCGAACAGGTCGGTGTAGGAAATCATGAAATATTTGACGCCGTTCCCTTTGGCGAAGGCGGCGAGATCGTTCCCCATTATAGTTCCTCGCTTATTGGTATTTGGTAGTTTGGTATCAGAAGCCGTTCTTCCCCGGTATCCAGTTGGTCCCGGCCAGCGGCACGCCGGCCATGGCGGCGGCTTCGATCGTCAGCGCGACGAGATCCTCGGGCTCGAGATTATGCAGGCTGTTCTTGCCGCAGGCGCGGGCAATCGTCTGCGCCTCCAGCGTCATCACCTTGAGATAATTCGCCAGCCGTCGGCCGGCCGCTATCGGATCGACCCGTTTCATTAGTTCGGGGTCCTGCGTGGTGATGCCGGCCGGATCGCGGCCCTCGTGCCAGTCGTCATAGGCGCCGGCGGTGGTGCCGAGCTCGTTGTATTCCGCCTCCCAGCGCGGATCGTTGTCGCCGAGCGCGACAAGTGCGGCGGTGCCGATCGACACCGCGTCGACGCCGAGCGCCAGCGCCTTAGCCACATCGGCGCCGTTGCGGATGCCGCCCGAGATGATCAGCTGCACCTTGCGATGCATGCCGAGATCCTGCAGCGCCTGCACCGCCGGCCTGATGCAGGCAAGCGTCGGCTGGCCGACATTCTCGATGAACACTTCCTGGGTTGCGGCGGTGCCGCCCTGCATGCCGTCGATCACGACGACATCTGCGCCTGATTTAACCGCAAGTGCTGTATCGTAATAGGGCCGCGCGCCGCCGACCTTGACGTAGATCGGCTTTTCCCAGTCGGTGATTTCGCGCAGTTCCAGGATCTTGATCTCGAGATCGTCGGGCCCGGTCCAGTCGGGATGGCGCGAGGCTGAGCGCTGGTCGATACCCTTGGGCAGCGTGCGCATTTCGGCGACGCGGTCGGAGATCTTCTGGCCAAGCAGCATGCCTCCGCCACCGGGCTTGGCGCCCTGGCCGACGACGATCTCGATCGCATCTGCCCGGCGCAAGTCGCGCGGGTTCATGCCGTAGCGCGACGGCAGGTACTGATAGACCAGCGTCTTGGAATGGCCGCGCTCTTCCTCGGTCATGCCGCCGTCGCCGGTGGTCGTCGAGGTGCCGGACAGCGTCGCACCGCGGCCGAGCGCTTCCTTGGCTGGACCGGACAGCGAGCCAAAACTCATGCCGGCGATGGTGATCGGGATTTTCAGCTCGATCGGCTTTTTCGCATGGCGCGAACCCAGCACCACGCCGGTGTCGCAGCGCTCGCGATAGCCTTCCAGCGGATAGCGCGAGATCGAGGCGCCCAGCACCAGCAGGTCGTCGAAATGCGGCAGCTTGCGCTTGGCGCCGGCGCCGCGAATATCATAGATGCCGGTCGCCGCGGCGCGGCGGATCTCGGAGAGCGTGTAGTCGTCGAAGGTCGCTGATTTGCGCGGCGTCGTCGGCGGGTTGCGATAAGTCATTGAGCCTCAATACGCGTCGGCGTTGTCGATGTTGAAGTTGTAGAGTGTGCGCGCCGAGCCGTAACGCGTGAACTCCGCCGCTTTGACGCCGGTCACCCCGGCGCGGTCGAGCAGGCCTTGCAGGAGTTCCAGATGCTCTGGCCGCATCTCCTTGGCGATGCAGTCGGCGCCGAGGCTGCCGACCTTGCCGCGCACGAACAGCCGCGCCTCGTAGATGGAATCGCCGAGCGCATCGCCGGTGTCGCCCAGCACCACCAGATTGCCCGACTGCGCCATGAAGGCCGACATGTGGCCGATATTGCCATGGACGACGATGTCGATGCCCTTCATCGAAATGCCGCAGCGCGACGACGCGTTACCCTCAATGACCAGTAGCCCGCCCCTGCCGGTGGCGCCGGCATATTGGCTGGCGTCGCCTTTGACCGTTATCGAACCCGACATCATGTTTTCGCCGACGCCGGGTCCGGCCGAGCCATGCACGGTGATGGCGCTGCCGTCGTTCATGCCGCCGCAATAATAGCCGACACTGCCGCGGACATCGATGGTGACCGGCTGGTCGACGCCGACGGCGACCGAATGGCTGCCTTTCGGATTGAGCACTTCCCAGGCGGTCTCGTTCGAACCGAGGGTCAAATTATGAAGCGCCTGGTTGAGCTCGCGCAGCGGCATCTCGGCCAGGTCGAAGACCCGTGACGCATGGCTCTGGTCGAGTGCTTTGGAGACGTTGATTGCCGGCATGAACTCAATGCTCCCAGAAATAGACGGTTGCGGGCTCGGGTTCCCAGACCCTCGCATTGTCTATGCCGGGCAGTTTGGTGAGCGCGCGATATTCCGAGCCGAAGGCGACATACTGGTCGGTCTCGGCCATGACGGCAGGCTTGCAGGCGATCGGATCGCGCACCACGCCGAAGCCGTTCTTGGTGCCGACGACGAAGGTGAAGAAGCCGTCGAGGTCGCTCAGCGTGCCTTCCAGCGCCTCGCCGAGATTCTTGCCATGTGCCATCTGCGAGGAGAGATAGGCGGCCGCGACTTCCGTGTCATTCTCGGTTTCGAATTTCATGCCTTCGCGGATCAGCTCGCGACGGACATTGTTGTGATTGGACAGCGAGCCGTTGTGCACCAGGCACTGGTCGGCGCCGGTCGAGAACGGATGCGCGCCCATCGTCGTCACTGCCGATTCCGTCGCCATGCGGGTATGGCCGATGCCGTGCGTGCCGGTCATGCTGCGCACGTCGAAACGGTCGACGACCGCTTCGGGCAAGCCGACTTCCTTGTAGATTTCGACGACGTCGCCGGCGCCCATGATGCGGATATCGGGGCGCAGCGCCTGGATCGCCTCGCGCACTTCATCGATCTTGTCGGGCGGCGTCCTGACGACCGCATGCGTCGATTTCACCGCGATGTTCACCGGCGTTCCGATCGCCCTGGCGAGTTCGGCATCCAGGTTGCGGAAATCGTGCTCCGGCTTTGCCGACTGGATGGTGATCTTGGCCACGTTGCCGGATGGCGCTCCATAGATGGCGATGCCGGCGCTGTCGGGACCGCGATCGCTGAGCGAGATCAGCATCTCCGAAAGCATCGAGCCAAGCCGGGGCTCGAGCGACTTGTCCTTCAAAAACAGTCCGACGATTCCGCACATGTCAGGCTCCCGAGCTGAGGTATGATTTAGGTGCTACCAGCTTCAACAAGCGAATTCAACTCGTATGAAAGTTTTTTTCATCTTGGACAAGTCGCCTGGCGCAAATGACGCGCCAGGGCGACCGGCGGCGACTTAATGGCGATCGATCGCCTTTCTGGTTTCCTCTCCGGTGCGATCCGCAGCCATATCGGCTTCGATTTCAGCGTTCTCGTGGCGCGTCTGGAGGACGTGCCACCCGATCCAGTAGACGAGGCCGATCGTTAGAGCGTTGAGATTCCCTTCCATTTCATGTCCCCTCCGTTCAGTTGCGTTCCTTGCCTCTGAGTAAAACTTTTTGCATCTTAGTATTGCGCGCTTTTGGAGTTTTGAGTCAATATGGCGCGGACCGCCGCCGGGCCTCAGTGCGCTGAAGCGGCGAAACGTCGGCAATCGTGTTGAGGAGAAGCAAGTCCATGACCGCATCCTGGAGATTTTCGACCTTGGCGGATCGCCATCGTGCGCTCGGTTCGAAGCTCGAAGACTGGAGCGGGATGGGCACCGCCTGGACCTACGACAAGGACGCCGACGAGGAGTATACCGCCATCCGCACCAAGGCCGGGCTGATGGACGTGTCGGGCCTGAAGAAGGTCCACATCACCGGGCCGCATGCCTCGCACCTGATCGACCTGGCGACGACGCGCGACGTGGAAAAGATCTATCCCGGCAAGTCGGCCTATGCCTGCATGCTCAACGAGGCCGGCAAGTTCACCGACGATTGCATCCTCTACCGCACCGGCCCGAATGCCTGGATGGTCGTGCACGGTTCGGGCACCGGCCATGAGGAGTTGCAGCGCGCCGCCATGGGCCGCGATGTCTCGCTTCGTTTCGACGACAATCTGCACGACCTTTCACTGCAGGGGCCGACATCAGTCGATTATTTGGCAAAGCATGTGCCGGGTATTCGCGACCTCAACTATTTCCACCACATGCAGACCCAACTGTTCGGTTTTCCGGTGATGATCTCGCGCACTGGCTACACCGGCGAACGCGGCTACGAGATCTTCTGCCGTGGCCAGGATGCCGGCACGATCTGGGACACCATCCTCGATGAGGGCAAGAGCTCCGGCATCATCCCGTGCCGGTTCACCACGCTCGATATGCTGCGTGTCGAGAGCTACCTCTTGTTCTACCCCTACGACAATTCGCAGAAATATCCGTTCGAGAACGAAGGCCCCGGCGACACGCTGTGGGAACTCGGCCTCGACTTCACCGTCAGCCCCGGCAAGACAGGCTTTCGCGGTGCCGAGGAGCACTACCGCCTCAAGGGCAAGGAGCGGTTCAAGATCTTCGGCGTGCTGCTCGAAGGCAAGGAGCCGGCCAACGAGGGCGCGCCGGTCTATCGCGACGGCAAAAAGGTCGGCGTGGTGACCTGCGCCATGTATTCGCCGCTGGTCCAGAAATCGATGGGCATTGCCCGGCTCGATGTCGACTGTGCCGTCCAGGGCACCAGGCTCGAGATCCGCAACCAGAGCGGCGCCATCAGCGCGACGGCTGAGCCGCTTCCGTTCGATGATCCGAAGAAGACCAAGCGCACGGCGAAAGGCTGAGGCATACTGGGAGGATGGCAGCGAAAAGCATCATCAGCCGGCCGGTCTACGGAACCCTGTCGCCGCAGCCTGGCAAGCACCATCTCTTCGTGGCGGATGCAGAAGGAGCGCTGGCGATATCAGACTTGGCCACCAAGGCGCCGGCGGGCTTCTTTGCCGATGCCCACATCATCTTCATCCCCGGCAATGACGGCAAGCATGTTGCGGCGCTCGAGGCGCTGAAGCCGGCGCAGTTCTACCAGGGGCCTTCCTTCGCCAGCGCCTTGCCGCGGCTGAAACAGACCTTGGCCAACGCCCATATGGGCCTGCGCCTCTATCTCGCCGGCACCGAGGGGCTGATCGGCCAGGCCATGCAGGTGGCGCTCGAAGCCGGCATCGACCACACCTCGATCCAGACCGAGCATCGCGGCTCGCTGGCGCGCCGCATCCAGTGCGTCCATTGCAAGGGCATCACCGAGAACGTGACGACGCAGCCGGCGACCTGTTCGCATTGCGGCCTGCTTCTCCTGGTACGCGATCACTATTCCAGGCGCCTCGCGGCGTTCCAGGGCGTCTGCATCAATGCGGAAGACCGCAGCGAAATTCCTCCGACGGAGGAGATCTTTCGATGAGCACCGGCACCACAAAGCTCGACGTCGTGGTGAGCGACGTCGTTCCGGTCAACGAATTGGTCACGCGCTTCCATTTCCGTAGGCGCGACGGGCAGCTTTTGCCGACATTTTCCGGCGGCGCTCATGTCGTCGTCGAAATGCGCGACGGCGAGCGGACCAGGCTCAATCCTTATTCGCTGATGGGCTCGCCGCTCGATACGCGCGAATACACGATCTCGGTGCGCCGCGACGATGTCGGCCGCGGTGGTTCGCTGTTCATGCACAGCAACGTCAGGCCGGGCATGGAGATGGTGATCAGCTATCCGGTCAATCTGTTCTCGCTCGATTTGCGCGCCAGAAAACACCTGATGCTGGCGGGAGGCATCGGCATCACGCCGTTCATGGCGCAGACCGCGCAGCTGGCGGCGCAAGGCGGCAATTTCGAGCTGCACTACACCTGCCGCACCGCATCGCTCGGCACCTATGCCGATGTGCTGAGAGAGCGCTACGACCGCCGGGTCAGGCTCTATCACGACGATCGCGACGAGCGCATCGAGCTCGACCGGCTGCTGTCGTCGCAGCCGCTCGGCACGCATCTCTATGTCTGCGGCCCGTCCGGCATGATCGGCTGGGTGTGCGATCGTGCCGCTGCGCTGGGCTGGCCGGCGGAAACTGTGCATTTCGAGCATTTCGCCGCACCGCAGCCCGGCGCGCCGTTCGACGTGACGCTGGCGGTCAGCGGCAAGACGATCCGCGTTGGCGAGCAGCAGAGCCTGCTCGAGGCGATCGAGGCCGCCGGCGTCGATCCGCCCTATCTCTGCCGCGGCGGCGTCTGCGGCCAGTGCGAAACAAATGTCATCGCGCATGACGGCAAATTCATCCACAACGACCACTGGCTGAGCGAGGAAGAGCACCGATCCTGCAAGAAGATCATGCCTTGCGTGTCGCGCTTCGAGGGCAGGTCGCTGGTGCTGGAAAGATAGGAGGCGGAGCTTGGGCATCACCTTTCGTAACGAAACGTTCCGTAACGATTTTACCTTCAGGAACAGCCCGGAGCACATCAGGCGGTTTCCGTTCCCGTTCCACGAAGACAGCTACATGTATGCGGTCAACATCGAGCCGCATGTTCTGGGGCCGAAGGGCAGCGTGCTCGAAAACCTGATCGACGTTGACGAGCACTATGTCGCCGAGATGCAGGACCGCGCTTTGGTGCTGGCGGAGGACCCGCTGCGCTGCCAGTCGCTGCCGCACATGACGCTGGCCGGCTGGGATCTGCTCGAACTTCTGATGGAACAGCAGGCGCTGGGCTATCCCGAGCATTTCACGCTGACGCGCGACGGCGACAGATGGCGCTGGATAAACCGGCCGCTCGGCATCGACGACACGTTCACCTTCGGCGACGTGTCGACGCTGCCCTATGGGCCGATGGAATACATCACGCGGCAATCACAAGGCGATTTCTGCATCCTTGACCAGCGCGACGGCAATCTGTGGATGGACGCCGGCATGGTCACCACCCAGGCCGACTGGTCGCTCGATTTCGACATCGGCATGAATTTCTTCGAGTGGCACGCGCCGGTGCCGCTGGCGCATGAGAGGGGCATATTCGTCCGGGCGCTGAAATTCCTCACCAACATCCAGCAAGGCAAGCCGGCGCGGCGGCTGAACTGGACGATGACCATCAATCCGCGCCTCGACACCAGCCCGGAAAACTATCACAAATGGGGTCCGGACCGGGCGACGGTGACGCCCGAAAACGTCGATGACAAGGTCCATCTGCGCGTCGAATTGCAGAGCTTCTGGCGGCTGCCGCGCTCAAACGGCATCGTCTTCCCGATCCGCTGCTATCTGATCAAGATGGACGAACTGGTGACGCAGCCGAAATGGGCGCGGCGCCTGCACCGCGTCATCCGTGACCTTCCCGAAGAACTCGCCAATTACAAGGGCTTGACGCGCTATCGGCCGACGCTGGTCGAGTGGCTGTCGAAGCTCGACGACGGCAGCCCGACAAGCCCAGGATTTGGGCCGGACTAAAGCAAGGTCCCCCTCATCCGGCCGCTTCGCGGCCACCTTCTCCCCGCTGGGGAGAAGAGAGGTAGGCGCCGGCGCTGCCGGTCTCCTCTCCCCTCGGGGAGAGGTCGGATTGCCCCGAATTGCCCTTCGCAATTCGGTTGGTAATCCGGGTGAAGGGGTCTGCTTGCGTCCCGCTCAACCCGCGCTACTCTGCGGATAGCAGATGATCGAGAGATAGCGCATCGGCAGAACTGTCAGCACCTCCGGCCCGTGCGGCGCATCGGCGTCGAAGAACAGGCTGTCGCCGGGCTTCATCGGATAGAGGTTGTTGCCGTGGCGGTAGGTAACCTCGCCTTCAAGCATGTAGAGGAACTCCATGCCTTCGTGCTGGAAGGTCGGGAACACATCGGAATCCTCGGTCAGCGTGATCAGATAGGGCTCGACGATGACGCCGCTGGTGTTGGAGCCGATATGGCCGAGCAGATTGTACTGGTGGCCGGCACGCGTGCCGCGGCGCTCGACGTCGAGGCCTTCGCCAGCCTTGACGAAGACGGCGCTGCGCTCTTCCTCGAAGCGGCGGAAGAAGGCGGTGACCGGAACGCCGAGCGCCCGCGACAGCGCCTGCAAAGTGGTCAGCGACGGCGAGGTGATGCCGTTTTCGATCTTCGACAGCATGCCAAGCGAAATGTCGGTGGCAGCCGCAAGATCGGCGACGGTGATGCCGAGTTTTTTGCGAAACGCCCGCACCTCGCGGCCGATCGCGACCTCCAGGACTTTTTCGCGAGTGTCGCGAACAGCGTGCGGGTCCTGGGTCAGTGGCGTCCGGATCGTTGCCACGCCCTTCGGCGAAGGCTTGGCCTTGGCGGCTGCCCCATTCCTGAAATTGGAAGCTTTTTTCGCCATGTCGCCACCCCGTTCTGCAGATTTATTTCACTCACGGTGAACATATTCAGTGCGGATACAGAGCGCAACTGCGACAGCAAGCCACTTTATGTCGAATGGCGTGCTCTCTGGGTTTCCGCCATCAGCGGTTTTGCTGAAAATCCAATCTGCTGAAACGTGGTTTCAGCAGAAGGCCTGTTGACAGCATCGAATGGGCAATTACTGTCCTGTCAGTGAAATTTGTTTCGTTAGAGAAATGAACCGGGAGGCCCGCAATGAAAAGTCGTGTTGCCGTCATCGGAGCCGGACCTTCCGGCATGGCCCAGCTTCGAGCCTTCAAGTCGGCGGCCGACAAGGGTGCTGACATTCCGGAAATCGTCTGCTTCGAAAAGCAGTCCGACTGGGGCGGCCTGTGGAATTACACCTGGCGCACCGGCCTCGACGAGCATGGCGACCCGGTGCATGGCTCGATGTACCGCTACCTTTGGTCGAACGGACCGAAGGAATGCCTCGAATTCGCCGACTACACGTTTGAGGAGCACTTTGGCCGGCCGATCGGCTCCTACCCGCCGCGCGCGGTGCTGTGGGACTATATCAAGGGCCGCGTCGAAAAATCCGACGTGCGCAAATGGGTGCGCTTCAACAGCCCGGTGCGCATGGTGACCTTCTCCGACGCGACGAAAAAGTTCACCGTCACCGCGCATGACCGCACCAACGACGTCACCTATTCCGAAGAGTTCGACAACGTCGTTGTTGCCTCGGGGCATTTTTCCGTACCCAACGTTCCCTATTTCGAGGGTTTTTCGAGCTTCAATGGCCGCATCCTGCACAGCCATGATTTCCGCGACGCAATGGAATTCAAGGACAAGGACATCCTGATCATCGGCCGCTCCTATTCGGCCGAGGATATCGGCTCGCAATGCTACAAATACGGCGCCAAATCGATCACCTCCAGCTACCGCTCGAAGCCGATGGGCTTCAAATGGCCTGACAACTGGCAGGAAGTGCCGCTGCTGCAGAAGGTCGTCGGCAAGACCGCGCATTTCAAGGACGGCAGCACCAGGGATGTCGACGCCATCATCCTGTGCACGGGCTACCTCCATTCATTCCCGTTCCTCACCGAGGATCTGAAGCTCAAGACCGCCAACCGCATGTGGCCGGACGGGCTCTATGAGGGCGTCGTCTGGGAGAAGAACCCGCAGCTGTCCTATATCGGCATGCAGGACCAATTCTACACCTTCAACATGTTCGACGCGCAGGCCTGGTTCGCGCGCGACGTCATCATGGGCCGCATCGAACTGCCCTCGGCAGAAGTGATGGCGGAACATGGCAGGAGATGGCGGGCGCGCGAGGAAACGCTGGAAGACGCCGAGCAGATGATCTGGTTCCAGGGCGACTACACCAAGGAGTTGATGGAGCAGACCGATTATCCGGGATTCGACGTCGAGGCGACAAATCAGACCTTCATGGAATGGGAGCACCACAAGGCGCATGACATCATGAGCTTCCGCGACCACGCCTACCGCTCGCTGATGACCGGCACGATGGCGCCGTTGCACCACACGGCCTGGCTGCAGGCGATGGACGATTCGATGGAATCCTATCTGGAAGTGAAAGGGGTGGCGGCGGAGTAGCGGCTTCCTCGCCGCACCGGGCTGCATGACAGCCTGCCCAGCTTGCAACCCATCGAACCCGTCAATCCTCTGTGCAGAGGGTCTAAAGCGCGTCGCGTTTGGATGGATTCATGCGACGCGCCTTAAGTTCTTTTTTATGCATGTCATTATCGCAAAACCGCTGCGCTTGCGCGACATGCATTACTTGCTGTGAGCCTCGCGCACGTCTTTCATCGCCTCAATGATCCGCTCGAGCAGGGCATGGAGATCGTCGCGGTGGCCGCTGCGGCCGGCAGGGCCGTTTTCATCGGATGTCATGACCACGGTCAACGCGCGCCCGGGCACAACGTAGACCATCTGCCCGCCATACCCCCACCCGTAGAAGACCGCTTCGCCCGCGATCTGACGCATGAACCAACCATAACCATAACCGTCACCGGTGAAACGGGAGGCGGTGCGTGGCTGCCAGGAGAGCTTGATCCAATCGGCCGGCACGAGCTGCCGTCCTCCGCGGCTCATCCCGCCGCTGCGGTAGAGCTCGCCAAAGGCGAGCAGCGAGCGCGGGCTCATGGCCATCTGGTTGCCGCCGAGATAGATGCCCTGTGGGTCGCGGTCCCAGGCGACGATGGAAAAGCCCTCCTGCGGCCCCAGCCATTCGCGCGCCAGTTCCAGCGTTGAGCGGCCGGTCCGGCGCGTCAGGATCGCCGAAAGGAGATGGGTCGAGCCGGTGGAATAGAGCATGGTACCGCCCGGTTCGTCGTCGAAGGGCAAGGCGAGCGCTGCCCGCACCCAGTTATCGCTTGCCACCCAGCGCCCGTAGTTTGGGCCGGAGGTCCGACCCAGCCCTGCCTGCATGGAAAGCAGATGACCGATCGTAACCTGCTGGAGCCGCGGATCCCCGTCGGCGGGCAGGTCGCCCTGAAGAAGCGGAGCGATCTTCTGGTCAGGGCCTTGGAGCACGCCCTTGTCGATGGCGATGCCGACGAGCGCGGAGATGATCGACTTGGAGGCGGATTTTATGTTGGCAGGACGTGCCGGAGAGTAGCCGCGATAGCCACGCTCCGCCACCACCGCGCCCTCATGCGCGATGGCAACCGTGCGCAGCGGCGTCAGGCGCTCGGCCTCATCAAAGAGCTTTTCAAGCCGCTCCTCCAGGCCGTCCGCGGCGTGAGCAGCGACGGAAAGCATGAGGAGAAAGGCTAGAATCACGGTGGGACGCTTCAGCATGAAGCCAGCTTGGGATGCATTTTGGGCAAGACGAAGGTGGGACGCGCGATGTATTTTCCAGCTACCCCAGCCTTGCCCGTGCCTTCGCCGTCCAGGCGTTGAACAGCCGGTCGGCGACGATGCCGATGAAGGCGATGGCCAGTCCGGCGACGATGCCGCGGCCTGAATCGGCCTTGGACAGTGCGATGAACACCTCCTGGCCGAGATCACGGGTGCCGACCATGGCGCAGATGATGATCATCGCGAGCGCCATCAGGATCGTCTGGTTGACGCCAAGCATGATCTCGGGCAACGCCAGCGGCAGCTGCACGCGCAGGAACGTCTGGCGCTTGGTGCAGCCCGACACCTTTGCCGCCTCGATCAGTGCCGGCGACACCTGCCTGAGGCCATAATTGGTGTAGCGGATGGCCGGCACCACGGCGAAGGCGACCGTGGCGATCATCGCCGTCACGTCGCCGACGCGAAACAGCATCACCACCGGAATGATGAAGCAGAACGACGGCAGCACCTGCAGCGTGTCGATCACCGGCGTGACGATCTTCTCGACACGATCGCTGCGTGATGCCATCAGTCCGATCGGGATGCCGATCAGGCAAGCGATGAAGGCCGAGATGCCGCAGAGATAGACCGTCGCCATGGTCTTTTCCCAGAGGCCGGTCACCGCGCAGAACACGGTCAGCGCCGCGACCAGGGCGGCCAGGCGCAGGCCGCCGAGCTGGTAGCCGGCAAGGCCAAGCAGAAACACCGCGCCCAGCCACGGGAAGCCCTCGCAGAAGGCGCGCACCGGGTTCAGCACATTGAGGATCAGCGCCACGCGGAACGCTTCGATCGTGTCGAAGAAGTTGATCGTGATCCAGCTCACTGCTGTCTTCCACATGGGTGCGGTGGTGAAGGTGATCGCCTTCGGCACTGCGGCGAACGCCGGCACGAACAGGCCTAGCAGTGTCGTGACGGCAAGGATGGCGATGGCCAGCGTCAGGTTGGGGTAGCGCCGCCAGAAGCTCGGACTGACCATTTGATAGACATGACCTTGCGCGTGATTGCGCGCGATCGCCTGGCTCAGCCGGTCGAGCGCGATCGCCAGTGCCACGATGGCGAGGCCGGCTTCCATCGCCTCGCCGACCTTTAGCGCGCGCAGCGCCAGCAGCACGTCGTAGCCGAGGCCGCCGGCGCCGATCATCGAGGCGATGATCACCATATTGAGCGCGAGCATGATGACCTGATTGACGCCGACCATCAGCGCTGGACGCGCCGACGGCAAAAGCACGCGCCACAGTTTCTGGCGTGCCGTGCAGCCGGCCATCTCGCTGAAATCGTCGATTTCGGACGGCACCCGCGACAGCCCCAGCATCGTCGCGCGCACCATTGGCGGCGTGGCGAAAATGGCCGTCGCGATCATCGCCGAAACCGGGCTGTTGCCGAACAGCAGAAGCATCGGGATCAGATAGGCGAAGGTCGGGATGGTCTGCATCAGGTCGAGGGCAGGGGAGATCAACAGCCTCTCCGCCCAAGGCTTGCGCCACGCCCAGATGCCGACGAACAATCCGGTGACGATGCAGAACGGCACGGCGATGGAGATCAGCCCGAGCGTCAGCATTGCGCTGGTCCATTGGCCGAACAGCGCGATGTAGAGAAAACAGCCGCCGACCAGCGCGCCGAGCTTCCAGCCACCGGCGGCGCGGCCGGCCAGGAATGCAGCGATGCACACGCCGACCCAGGACAGGCGCGGCAGGACGACCATATCCGCGCCACGGCCGATCTTGAAATTCTTGGCAAGCAGATTGAGTGCGAAATCGAGCGGCACGCCGAGCGCCGCGGTGATCGACCGCGTCAGCCAGGAGAAGTTCGACTTTATCAGGTTCATCAGCGCGCTGACCCAGTCGGCGACCGGAACGATTGCGCCGGCCGGATAGTTGACCGCCCAGGGCAGCCTGTCCTGCAGCAGGAACACGGAAAGCACGGCGGCAAGGGCGCAGGCCCAGACCACCAGCCAGATCTGAACCGGCCGCGATCTCGCCTCGCTGGTGCCTGCCGTCACAGTCATGCGCCGGCCCCGGGACGTTCGATGCCTGCCAGAAGATCGATCACGGCTTGCGGCGTGACTTCGCCGATCGGCTTGCCGCTGCCGTTGACCACCGCAAACGGCTTGCCGGCCGAGACGATATCAGCCGAAAAACTTGATATCTTGGCATCCGGCGCGACCATGCCGCCATGTTCGGTGCCGTCGCAGGCGCGCATCAGGCTTCGTGCCGAGATCACCTTGGCGCGGTCGACGTCGCGGGTGAATTCAGCGACATAGTCGGTCGCCGGATTGACTACCAACTCTTCGGGCGTACCGATCTGGATGACCTCGCCGTCCTTCATGATGGCGATGCGGTCGGCCAGCCGGATGGCCTCGTCGAAATCATGGGTGATGAAGACGATGGTCTTGTGCAGCATGGTCTGCAGCCGCATCAGTTCGTCCTGCATCTCGCGGCGGATCAGCGGATCGAGCGCCGAGAACGGCTCGTCGAGAAACCAGATTTCCGGCTTGGTGGCGAGGCTGCGGGCGATGCCGACCCGCTGCTGCTGGCCACCGGAAAGCTCGCGCGGGTAGAAATGCTCGCGGCCGCGCAAGCCGACGAGCTCGATCACTTCCCGCGCGCGCTTTTCGCGAGTCGGCCGGTCCTGTCCCTGGATGCCCAAGGGAAAGGCGATGTTCTCCAGCACATTCAGATGCGGCAGCAGGGCGAAATTCTGGAACACCATGCCCATGCGGTGGCGCCGCAGCTCGATCAGCGCGGCATCGGAGACCTTTAGGAGATCCTTGCCCTCGAACTCGACCTTGCCATGCGTCGGCTCGACCAGCCGCGACATGCAGCGCACCAGCGTCGATTTGCCGGAGCCGGACAGGCCCATGATGATGAAGATCTCACCTTGTCGGATTTCGAGGTCGACGGCGCGCACCGCGCCGACCAGCCCGGCCGCGGCGACCTCCGCCATGCTGGCCTTGCCGTCGCGCTGGCGGATGAAATTGGCCGCGTTCGCGCCGAACAGCTTCCAGACGTTGCGGCAGGCGAGCTTTATCGGGCGGGCATCTGCCGCTTGCGGTACCTGTTCAGTCGTATCGGCCATGCACTCGTCCTTCTGGAATATGGGATAGAGACCCGGCCACAAGGGGCCGGGTCTCGCAGTTTTCCAGTTGGAACGATCACTCGGCCCAGGCTTTCCAGTCGGCTTCGTGGGCGGCGATCCAGGCGGCGGCGACGTCTTCCGGCGTCTTGCCTTCGAGATCGATCTCGCCGCTCATCTTGTTGAGCTCGTCGGTGTCGACCGTGTAGTTCTTCGCGACCTTGTAGGCGACCGGCCATTTGTCCTTCATGCCGGCCCAGGAATATTTCCAGATCTCGCCATGCGGCTTGCCGCAGTCGTATTTCGCTTCAGGGTTCACACCCCATTTCGGGTCGTTGTAGCATTCCGGCGTGTAATCGGGGAATTCGACCCATTCGCCCTTATATTTGGCCGGCGCCCAATGTGGCGAATAGACCCACAGCATGATCGGCGCCGTGCGCTGATAGGCCGAATCCAGTTCGGCGAACATCGCCGCATCGGTGCCGGCGTGGATGACGGTGAAGGGCAGCTTCAGCGCCGCGGCACGCTCGTCGTCAAAACCTTCCCACGTCACGGGGCCGCCGAGATAGCGGCCGTTCGGCGCCGTTTCCGCCGTCGAGAAGGCTTCGGCGCATTTCGGGTCCTTCAGCGCCTCCCAGTTCGGCAGCCCCGGGCATTTCTCCTTCATGTATTCGGGATACCACCATTCTTCCTTGGCCTTGGGCCCGAGCGCACCGAGGCGTTCGGTCTGCCCGGTCGCATCCGAGGCCTTCATGGCTTCGCCGGCAGTCGTGTCCCAGAATTCCAGCGCGACAGTGAGATCGCCATTGGTAAGTCCGGTGGTCAGGCTGGAGAGATAGTCGGCGGTCGGGTACTCGACCGTGTATCCGAGCTTTTCCAGAATGCCGCCGAGGATCTTTGCGTTCAGATTGACGCTGGTCCAGTCGAACAGCGCGATCTTGATCGGGTCGTTGGATTCTGGCGCCGCAGCCTGAGCCGAAGGCGTCAGCACACTTGCCGCGGCAAGCGCAAAAGCTCCCATTGATAATCTGGATATCATACTCCGAAGTGACATGCCTGTTCTCCTGTCAAGCTCTGGTGGAAGTTATTGTTCGTTCCCTTCTTGCGTCTTTTTTGATTGTGTTGGAAAAGCTGATCGTTGCGCAAGGCCATTGGCACCAAATTGCTGTCGGCGCTAAAGTCGCCGCAGACGCAATGATGCCCAATTCGACGAAGTTGTCGTGCGGAACGGGACCGCGTCATGGCTGCCGTGCTGCCGAAGCAGTGATCTGCGGATCGATCGCCGGTCTTGCGGCGCCCTTAAGCTTGCGAGCCATCAAGTTCCCATGATGTCGGCTGCCGGCAGTCGCCGAAGCCATTTTCATGGGATGAAATTATATATACCAACGTTCATGTCGCGCAACGACTAACGCGGCGCGAATCGCGCAATTCGGCTGCAGTTTCGCCGCCTGCCGATTAAATCAGCAGATTGACGCGTGAACCTGCCCGTTGCTCACGACATGATCAGCCCGCCATCGACATTGATGGTCTGACCGGTGATGTAGGCGGCGTCGCTGCTGGCCAGAAAGCTGACCAGGCCGGAAACGTCCTCGCCGCTGCCGGCGCGGCCCATCGGGATGTTCTTAACCCATTCGGCCATCAACTCGCCCGGCTTGTAATCGCCCATCAGCTTGCCCCATGCCGCGTCGTTATAGGCCCACATGTCGGTGTCGATGATGCCGGGACAGATCGCGTTGACAGTGATCTTCTCCTTAGCAACCTCCTTGGCGAGGCTCTGAGTGATGCCGACGACGCCGAATTTCGAGGCGGCATAGTGCGGCGTGTAGATGAAGCCCTGGCGCGCCTGGCCGGATGCGGTGTTGATCAGCCTGCCGCCGTCGCCATGTTTGCGGATGCGTGCGATCGCCTCCTGGCAGCACAGGAACACGCCCTTGGTGTTGACCGCCATCACCTTGTCCCATTCGGCCTCGGTCATCGCCTCGATCCTGGCGATGGTGATAACGCCGGCATTCTGTACTGAGATGTCGACGCGGCCGAACTGCTGTTCGGCCAGATCGTAGAGGGCAGCGACCTCGTCCTTCTTCGTCACGTCCATGCGCAGCGATGCGACCTTGGCGCCTTCCGCCTTCAGGCCTGCGGCGATCTCGTCGATGCGCGGGTCGATGGCGCTGACGACGACAGCCGCGCCCTCAGCCGCGAAGCGCCGGGCCATCGCCGCACCGATGCCGCCGCTGGCGCCGGTGATGACCGCCGTCTTCCCCTGGAATCGTTTCTGCATTTTCTCTCCTACCAGCAGACGAAGCCGCCATCGACGATCAGGTCGATGCCGGTGACGAAACTCGAAGCGCGGCTGGCCAGGAACACGGTCGGGCCGACCATCTCTTCCGGCGCCGCCATGCGCCCCATCGGCGTATCGCGCTCGAAGATCCTGACCTGGTCGGCGACCTCCGGCCGCTTGTTCATCGGCGTCAGCGTATAGCCGGGGCTGACGACGTTGACCCGCAAGCCGCGATCGGCCCATTCCATGGCAAGGCTCTTCGACATGTGGATGACGGCGGCCTTGGATGAATTGTAATGCGCCTGGGTCAGGCCGCGATTGACGATCGAGCCCGACATCGAGGCGATGTTGATGATCGAGCCCTTGCGCCGCGACAGCATGGTGCGCGCTTCGGCCTGGCAGGACAGGAACACGCCGTTGACATTGACGTCGTAAAGCTTCTGCCATTTCTCCAGCGACAATGTCTCGGCCGGCTCTGCCGCGGCAATGCCGGCATTGTTGACGGCGACGGTCAGCGCGCCCAGTTCCTTCTCCGTGCGTTCGATCGCCGCCGCGAGATCGGCCTCTGAAGTCACCGTGCCGGACAGCACCAGCGCCTTGCGGCCGAGCGCCGAAATTCTGTGCGCGGTCTCGTCCAGCCCGCCCTTCGAGGCATGGCCGAAACAGGCGATGTCGGCGCCGGCCTCGGCCAGGCCGATGGCGATTGCTTGCCCGATGCCGCTGCCGGCGCCGGTGACGAGGGCAACGTTCCCATGAAGATCGAATAGTTTCATCGAAATGTTTCCTTTTGAGCCGCCGGTGCTGCCTAGGAAGGAAGGAAGGGGCGCCAGTCCTAGCTGGCGCCCCGCGCGGTCCGGTGCCTGGGAGGGTATCACCTGCTGCGCTTTATTCCGATTCCCCAATCGCTGGTCACGTCCTAGCTTGTGGCGAGTTCCATGACGGCGACGTTGCTCGCTTCGCTGCGGTCGAGAATGCCGCGCTGGCGGCCACGGCTCAGCACCAGCACGCGATGTGACAGACCGAGCACTTCCTCGAGGTCGGAGCTCACCACCACCACCGCCATTCCGGAGCGGGCGAGGTCGGCGATGACATCGTAGATCGCGGCGCGGGCGCCGACATCGATGCCGCGTGTCGGCTCGTCCAGGATGAACACCTTGGGCGGCCGCGAAATCCATTTGGCGATAATCACCTTCTGCTGATTGCCGCCGGAAAGCTTGCTGATCGCCTGGTTGGGCCGGCCCTTGACGCCGAGCCGGCCAATGCCGGCCTCGGCGAATTTCTGTACCGCCTTGGGAAATACCCAGCCATTCGGCGCGACATGGTCGAAATTGCCGATCGCCAGATTCTCGCCGATGGTCTGGTCGAGCACCACGCCTTGCGCCTTGCGGTCTTCCGGAACCAGCACGACGCCGGCCTTGATCGCCGCCGCCGGGCCATTGAGGTGCACCGGTTTGCCGGCGACACGCACCGACCCTGAGGAAATCGGATCGGCGCCGGCGATCGCCCGCACCAGCTCGGTGCGGCCGGCGCCGATCAGGCCGGCGATGCCAAGGATTTCGCCGGTCCGCACCGAGAAGCTGACATTCTGAAAGCTGCGTTCCGGCGAGGACAGGTTCTCGACCTCGAGCAACGTCTCGCTGCCCGGCTGCGAGAGCGGCGGGAACATCCGCTCGACGCTGCGGCCGACCATCTGCTCGACTATCGCGCGCACCGGAATGTCGGCGCGCTCGTGGCGGGCGACGATGCGCCCGTCGCGCATCACCACCACTCGGTCGGCGATCTCTGCGATCTCGTCCAGCCGGTGGCTGATATAGATGAAGGACATGCCTTCCGCCTTGAGCTTGCGGATCTGCTGGAACAACAGTTCCGTTTCCTCGCTGCCAAGCGCTGCTGTCGGTTCGTCGAAGATCAGAAGCTCGGCATTGAGCGTCAGCGCCTTGGCAATCTCGACCTGCTGCTGGGCGGCGATGCGCAGCGTGCGCACCTTGCGTTCCGGCGAGACATCGAGGCCTAGCCGCTTCAACTGCGCCGATGCCCGTGCATTCATTGCCGCGCGATCGATGCGGCCGCCGCGCATCGGCAGGCGTCCGACATAGACGTTCTCGGCGACCGACAGATCCGGCAGCAGCTTCAGTTCCTGGTGGATCATTCCGACGCCGGCGTCGATGGCGGCGGCGGGAGAGGCGGGGGAATAGGGCTTCCCCCGCCATGTGATGGTGCCGGCATCGGATTTGGTCGACCCGGCGATGATGTTCGAAACGGTGGACTTGCCTGCGCCATTTTCGCCAAGCAGCGCCACGACCTCGCCCGGCCGCACCTCGAAGCTTGCATCGGCCAGGACCTGGACCGGTCCGTAGCTCTTGCAGAGGCCGTTGACGAAGAGCCCCAGATGCGGTGTCTGCGTGTGGCTGGGATCCAAGGACATCGTTCCGCTCGTTAACCGTCAGAAATGCTTGGGATCAGGGATGCCTGATATTATGGATGCCTGATATTAGGGATGCTTGGCGATGAACTGATCGACATTGTCCTTGGTGGTCAGCGTCGCGTCCTGCAGCTGTTCTGCGGGAACGGTTTCGCCGGCAACCAGCTTGATCGCCGCATCGACGGAAAGCCGGCCCATGCCTTGTGTCTGCTGCGTCGCGGTTACGTCAAAAACGCCGCCCTTCAGAGCCTTGAGCGCCGCCACGTCGCCGTCGAAGCCGGCAACCCAGACCTTGTGGCCGGGATTGGCGACCTTGACCGCCTGCGCAGCACCGAGCGCCAGCGCGTCGGCCTGGCCGATGACGATCGATACGTCGGGATGGGACTGCAGCAGGTCCTGCGTCAGCTTGAAACCTTCGTCCTGATGCCAGCCTTCGCTCCATAGCTCGCCGACCACCTTGATGTCGGGATAGGCGCTCAGCGCTTCGCCGCAGCCCTTCGACCGGTCGACCTCGGGCGTCGTGCCTTTCTGGCCATGGATGATGATCAGCTCGCCCTTGCCGCCGGCCTGCTTGGCGATGTAGTCGCATACCGCCTTGGCCGACGCCACGCTGTTGGTGGCGATGAAGGTGTCGCCGGGTGCGCCTTCAGCGTTGCGGTCGACATTGATGACCGGGATGCCGGCCGCCTTGGCCGTCTTGGTCGGCACGGTGGCGGCGGTGGCGCCGGCCGGGATGTAGATCAGCGCATCGATGTTCTGCGTGATCAGATCCTGCACCTGGCTGACCTGGGTCGCCGAATCGCCCTTGGCGTCGACGGTGACGATTTCGATGCCCTTTTCCTTGCCATAGGCTTCGACGGACTGCTTGATCTGGTTGAAGAAGTCGGCCTGCAGATTGGCGACGGCAAGGCCAAGCTTCTTGGCCTCCTTGGCCGACGCCATGTCGGACAATCCGAGCAGCGGAATGACGGCCGCGGCAGCTAGCAGCAATGAACGTTTGGTCAGCATGTGTTTCCTCCGTTGATGTTCAATCTGTCCTGCCGGCGCATCACGGCGCCCCTTGGCCGAACAACTCCCAGTTTCGGATCACCGATCCGTTTTCGCCCGGACATCCGGGTGAATCTCATTGCGCCCCGCTCTTCATTGCGCCCCGCTTCATTGTGCTCTGCGCCGCCATGTATCCGTGGCCACCGCCAGTGCGATCACGACGCCGATCACCACCTGCTGGACGAAGGGCGACACGCCGAGCAGGTTCAGCCCGTTGCGCAGCACGCCGATGATCAGCACGCCGATCGCGGTGCCGCCGATCGAGCCGATGCCGCCTGACAGGCTGGCGCCGCCGATCACCACCGCGGCGATCGTGTCCAGTTCGTAGCCGAAGCCGGAGCTCGGCTGGACGGAATCGAGCCGTGCCGCAAGCACGATGCCGGCAAGCCCGGCCAGCACGCCGCAGATCGCATAGACCCAGTTGGTCAGCGACTTGACTGGTATGCCGGACAGCCGGGCGACCTCGGCGCTGCCGCCGATCGCGTAGAGGCTGCGGCCGGTGGCGCGATAGTTCAGGAAGATCGCGAAGATGATGGCCAGCACGATCATCAAGCCGACGGTGACCGACAGGAAGCCGAAATGGCGGATAATCGACAGGCTGGTGAACCAGTCGGGAAAGCCGATGATCTGCGAGCCGTCGGTGATCATGTTGGCGAGACCGCGCGCCACCGACATCATGGCCAGCGTGGCGATGAAGGGCGGCAGCTTGGTGACGGTCACGAGCAGGCCTGAAACCAGCCCGCAGAGTCCAGCAACGACAAGCGCTGTGACGATGCCGGCGGGCATGCCGAGATTGAGATGGTCGGGATGGGCGACGAACCCCATCACCATGGCGGCGAGCGCCAGCACGGAGCCGACGGAAAGATCGATGCCGCCGATCAGGATGACCAACGTCATGCCGATCGCCATGATGCCGAGCACGGTGACCTGGTCGAGCACGTTGAGGATGTTGCGGACGGTCAGGAACGTGTCGGTGGTCAGCGACAGCGCAAGGCACAGCAGTACCAGCCCGATCAGCGGTCCCAAGGTTCCGGCGAACAGGGCCGAAAGCTTCGTGCCCGCCGCGGCCTGCGCACTTGGGCCGGCCTTCAACTCGCTTGCACCGTTGCTCAGAGCCATCTTGTCTCCTCCATCAGCGATCCGGCGATGCGTCGTCGGCTCACTCTTGCTCACCAGGCACCTCCCTGTGAACAATTTATCTTTGATATGTAATTTTGTTCAGCTAAACTGTTCGTCGGAAAATTGTCAAGGCCCGCCGCATCATTCCACGCCGGTTTGCGC
The DNA here is from genome assembly GCF_055811515.1 of Mesorhizobium sp. WSM4841. Lineage (NCBI taxonomy): Bacteria > Pseudomonadati > Pseudomonadota > Alphaproteobacteria > Hyphomicrobiales > Phyllobacteriaceae > Mesorhizobium > Mesorhizobium sp. WSM4841. The sequence continues at coordinate 394,036 of NZ_JBVVQC010000001.1, read as the reverse complement.
CGCCAGCCGGTTTGCCTTACGAAAGGGCATGAAATGCCGCGTTTCAGGTCCGCTCTCATCCTGCGACTTCGTTTCGTCTGCTTGAGCAGGCCGGGACGGCCAAGACAAAGTAAATGTTGACCATTTTGGCTTTCATCTCGCGTTGTAGACGATATCCTGTCGATGTCTTAAACCTTGAATCCTGGGCATGCAGATCGATTTCGTGGCGCTTGGTCGGATACGCCATTTGAATGGCATTTAAGGATTCGGACGACCGCGTGAGGGCAAAAAGATGGCGATGATAGAGAATGACAGGGCCTCGCGCTTCCCGGATGCCGAGCTGAAGGCCCGTGCCGCATGGCACTATTATGTCGAGGGGCTGACGCAGGAGAGGATTTCGGAGATCCTCGGCATCGGCCGCATCAAGGTGCATCGCATCCTCTCCGCCGCGCGCGAGGAGGGCGTCGTCCAGTTCCGCATCCGCGACAGCGTCGTCGAATGCTTGGTGCTGGAAGAGGCCTTGAAGCAGCGTTTCGGGCTCAGCCAGGCCATTGTGGTGCCGTCGGCCGCTGACCGAAGCAATGCGCCGCTGATGATCGGCCATGCCGCGGGCGCCTATCTGGCCGACAATGTGAATGCCGGCGATGTCATCGCACTGGGCTGGGGGCGGACGCTGAAATTCGCCATCAATGAATTGCCGCGGCGGCCGATCGCCAGGACCACGGTGGTCTCCATGCTGGGCGGCCTCACCCATGCCCAGCCGCTCAACCCGACCGAGAGCGCCTGGGAATTCGCCGAAAAGATCGGCGCCGAGTGCTTCCTGCTGCCGGTACCGGTCTATGCCGACAGGCCGGAGCAGCGCGAAGCCTTCATGAGCCAACGCAGCGTTCAGGACGTCGTCTTCCGCGCGCGCCGTGCAAACATCGCCGTGCTCAGCGTCGGATCATTTTCCAATGACAGTCCGATCGCCAATTACGGCTTCATCAAGCCCAGCGAACTCGAGGAGCTGCAGACGGCCGGCGCTGTTGGCGATATTTTGTGCCATTTCGTTGACGCCGAGGGCAGGCTCGTCGACCATGAGGTCAATCGTCGGGTCTGCGCCTATCCGCTGCAGGACCTGTCGGACATCCCGGCCATCATCCTGGTTTCGGGAGGGCAGGAAAAAATCGCGATCATGCGGGCGGCGCTCGCCAACACCAAAGTATCGGTTCTGATCACCGACGAGGATGCCGCCAAGGGCCTGCTCAACCGCTGAGTTTTGCGCGCCTAGGACAGAGGCAGCTCAAAATTCACAGGGCTTGGGGCGGCTGTCATATGACCAGTCGGCGAGAGCCACTGGCTTGAATTCTCCTTCGATCGGTCTGCCGTCATCCAGTCCTTGCGAGGCGATGCCTTTGCCGGTGAGATAGTTGATGTCGCAACTGCCCAGCGTTGTTTCCACGTCGCCATCGGACGTCTGGACGTTCCAGTCCCAGTACCGGCTATAGCCGGCGACCAGGAATTTGCCGCCGCGATGGACGACCATGAGGGTCTCCGCCCATGATTTGTTGGCTCCGCAGCCGAAACAGGAGGTGACGCTCAGCGATCCTTTGCGCTTGCTTTCGAGCTCAAGAACTCGGCCCTCCGTAAGCGCCCTCTTGATGAAAGCCGGCTTGCGCGAAGGATCGAGCTTTTCATCGCCGGCAGCCAGATAGATGTAAAGGTCCGCTTGCCCACTGTCGGGATCCTGCACCATTACGGCCCGATCCATCTGCCCATCATCATCGATGTCGAGCGCAACCTCGAGCGGCGCCTCGGCCGCGGGCCCGTTCTCCGCGAGCGAGGACATTGGAATTGCCGCAACGGCGACAATCCAAGACAAGGCCGCATGATGAAACGCCGTCTTCATGAGCAATCCAATGCCCCCGGAATCGAGCATTGGAATCTAACATTGGCTGGACAAGACGCAAAATCAAAGACGCCAGACGTCTAGGTCGTGAATTCACGCCGTCGCGTTGCCGAGCCGCACGTGGATAGCGCGCGTCGCCTGATAGAGGTCGCGGTAGATCGCCTTGCGCGTGCGGTAACCGGAGACCAGATCGCCGACGGGGTCGACGTGCCTGGTCGGCGGCACGGCCATAGCCTCGGCCGCCGTTTCGGGCGAGGCAAACCATCCGACGGCCGAAGCCGCCAGCATGGCGGCGCCGAGTGCTGCGGCTTCGTTGACCGGTGAGACGGAGAGCGGCCGCTCGAGCACGCTTGCCATGATCCGCATCAGCAGCACCGAATTGGTGCCGCCGCCGGCGGCGATCATCGCCGCCGGTTTGCCGCCGGCTTGAGTTTCCATTGCCTCGCTGGCGATGGCCTGCTCGAAGGCGATGCCTTCCAGAACCGCTCGAAAAAGGTGCTTCGGCTCATGGTCGAGCGACAGGCCGACAATGGCGCCGCGCGCCGCGCCGTCCCAATAGGGGCTCATGACGCCGGCCCAATACGGCATGACAAGCAGTCCCTCGCTGCCGGCGGCAACGTCCACCGCCGCCTTCTCCAGCGCTGCGGCCGACGGCGAGCCGGTGGTGCGAACGATCCAGTCGACCAGTTGCATGCCGGAGCGCAGCACGGTCTCCAGCATGAACCCCGAGCCGGTGGGCGAGACCAGCGTTCGAAACGCGTCCGACGTCGCCATCCCATGGGAATAACAGCCGCTGACGACGCCTGAACCGAGCGAAAGATAGCTTTTGCCTTCGCCATAGACGCCCATGCCGAGTCCCATCGCCTGGCCGGCGCCGGCGCCGGCGACAACAGGCGTGCCGGGCTTCAGGCCGGTCAGCCTGGCCACGCTTTCACTAAGCCTGCCGCAGATCGCGCCGGGCGCGACCAGTTGCGGCAACTGGTCCGGCCGCAGTCCTGCGGCCTCGACGAGCTCAGGGTGCCAAGTGCCATTCTTGATGTCGAGCAGCCCGAGCGGATCCGCACTTGCCGTGCTGGTGACTAGACTTCCGGTCAGCCGGTGGACGAAGAAGCCGTGCACGTCGACAAGTGCGGCTGCGTCGTCGAGCGCTTGCGGCTGGTGTTCGGCAAGCCAGGCGATCGCATAGAGCGCGGGCGTCGGGTCCGGCGGCTTGCCGCTCCAGTCGCGGATCGCCTCGCGGCCGAGTTCAGCTGAAAGCCTGATGACTTGCGGACGGGCGCGCTCGTCCAGCCACAGGATCGCGGGAATAAGCGGCTTGCCGGCATGATCAATCAGCGTAAAGGTCTCGCGCTGGTGGGCGATGGAGATCGCCGCCACCCGCGCAGCGCCAACCGCCTCAGTGACCTGCTTCAAGGCGCCGAGCAGCGCGGTCCACCAATGTTCGGCATCCTGCTCGAAATGGCCGGGCTTGGGATTTGAAAGCGGATAGGCTTCGCGCGCCTGGAACAGCTCCTTGCCGTCGCGCGTGAAGGCAATCGCTTTCACGGCCGTGGTCGAGGCGTCGATCCCGATTACGACATCGTCCATCAGGCGGAAATCCAGCGGATTTAGGCGGCGTTCGTAACGAACCGTCCGTCCGACTGGTCGAGACGACGGCGGATCTGGGTTATCACCATCGAATCGTCGGGTACACAATTTTCATAGGTGAGGAAATCGCCTGTCTTGACCGGTTTGACCACCTTGGCGCGTTCGGCGAGGCCGAGCGGCAGGGCGCCACGGGCGCGTGCGTCTTCCCAGGTCATGGCGAAGCCGCGATAGTCGTTCTCGCCGATCATGCCCAGCGACTGGCCAAGGCCAAGGTCGCTCTTGGCAACCGCCACCGCCTCGGCGACTGGATGGTCGAGCGGCTCCATGTCGGCGCGCTTGTAGACCACGGCGCGCGCCGCCGACAGCGGCACTTCCAGGCTGGTCAGGTGGTAGGGGCGGAAGATCGTGAAATACGGCCCCTTGCCGACCTTGAGGTCGATCATGCGCTCCAGCACCCGTGGATGCCTGGTCTCGATGATGCAAAACACGCCGGGCGCCACGCCCTTGCCGATCGAATAGTCGACCACGCCCTTGCGGTGCAGCACGCCGCCATCCTCGCGCGGGCAGAGCACGCCGGCGAGCTCCTCCAGAGTCGCGGTCGGGCCGTGCATGCCGGGCACGTCGGGCACCAGGCCGGTGGCGTTGGCGATCGCCACCATCTCGATCGCCGTCTTCGAGCCGTCGACGAATTCGACCAGCATGCGCGCATTCATGTTGCGCTCGGCCGCCTCCTTCTCGTAGTCGGCCGGCATGGCGTCGATCTTCAGCGGATTGTTCTTGCCCTTGCCGGCGGCGATGATGTTGAAGCCGAGGCTCTTGGCAAAGCCGATGATCTCCAGCGTGCAGGCCGGCTCGTCGCCGGCGGCACCCGTATAGACGACGCCGGCCTTGCGCGCCTCTTCCTTGAGGAAGCGGCCGATGGTGATGTCGGCCTCGACATTGAGCATGACGATGTGCTTGCCGTTCTTCATCACTTCGAGTGCAAACAGCGTGCCGATATTGGGATTGCCTGTCGCGTCGATGATGACGTCGATGCGGCCGGCGGACGCCAGCGCATGCAGGTCTTCGGTCACCGCGATCTTGCCGGCCTCGATGGCGCGGTCGATCGCCGCTGCATTGCCGGCCTGCACGATATCCGAGCGGTCGTGGCCGGCGAGCAGCGCTGCGTCGATCGCCGCCTGGGGCCTGACCTCGGAAATGGCGCCGATCCGCATGCCCGGCATCAGCGCCACCTGGACGACGATGTCGGTGCCCATCTGCCCGGCACCGGCAAGCCCGATGGTGATCGGTCCCTGCTTTTCAGCGCGCTGCAAAAGTTCCGCTGCAAATTGCGGATGGGCCATGTCGCTTCCTCCAGTTCCTGACGCGCCGCAGCGTCGAAGTCATCATTTTGAACATTCCTATTTCCAAATGAAAAATATTTCAACCTGCAATTCGGCAGCCGTCCCCCAACATTCTGTGATTTCAATTTGTGCGCCCTTGGCATGCGACTTGGCTGCGCGGTCAGCTAGGGAGCAGAGAAGAAGGCGTGATCTTTAGTCTAGAATGCAGACGGCGATGACCGAGACATCGCTTCTCGCAAGCGAGCAAGTGCGGCGATAAGTTGTTCCATGGCCGTTCAGCTGCCGCTGCGCCAATCGCTAGCGACGAAGCCGCGCAACAGATAGCGCCAGCGGCATGCTCGGCGCACGCCAGTATCTCAGCTGCCGACCTCGAAGAAGGGCGCGCCAAGCAGGTCGGGAACAACGTCGATGCCGAGGCCCGGCCCGTCCGGAACGCCCATTCGGTTTCCCGAAACCGGCGGCTTGTTCGATGCGGTGCGCACCGTCACCCATTCGTGGAAGGCAATGGCGTGCAGCCGGCGCTCCTCCGGCGTCGACAGTGACAGATGCGCCATGGCTGATGTGTCGATCTCGGCGCCGCCGGTGTCCTCGACGGTGATCATGAAACCAAGATCGACGGCAAGGTCGCGGATCTGCCGCGTCTTGGTCACGCCGCCAAGCCGCGAGATTTTCAGCGTCAGCCCGTCGGCCGCGCCTTTGCGGTGGATGTCGAGCATGTCGTCCAGCGAGGCGACGGATTCGTCGAGCACCATCGGCTTGTCGAGCGAGCGGCGCACCGACATGCATTCGTCGATCGTGGTGCAGGGCTGCTCGAATGTGTAGTCGATGGCGCGCGTCGCGTCAGTGAACTGGCGCGCCTGATAGTGCGTCCAGCCGGCATTGGCGTCGCAGAAGATCACCGTGCCCTTCGGCACCGAAGCGGCGACCGCGGTGACGCGCTCGATATCGTCATGGACGTTGCCGCCGACCTTTACCTGCAGCCGGTGGAACCCGTCATTGACGATGCGCTTGGCCAGTGCGGCCATCGCATCGACCGTGCCATGGGTGACGACCTTGTAGAGCTCCGCCGTCTCGCTCTCGCGCCCGCCGAGCAGAGTGACCAGCGGCACGTCGGCGGCGCGTGCCGCGAGATCCGAACATGCCATGTCCAGCGCCGACTTGATGTAGGGGTGGCCCTTGAACACCGTGTCCATCAGCCTGCCGATACTGGCCATCGCGCGAGGATCGTGGCCGAGCAGATGCGGTGCAATTTCGATGACGCCGGCGCGAACGCCGGCCGCGAATGCCGGCGAGTAGAAATTGCCGAGCGGCGCCATCTCGCCCCAGCCGGTGAGACCGCTGTCGGAGGTGATGGCGACGATCACCGCGTCGAACGCGTCGGAGACACGCCCTTTCGACATACGGTAGGGCCCGTCCACGAAGGGTTGCACGACATGATAGGCCTTGATGGTTTTGATCTGCACGTTCTCTGTCCGTTGTCTGTGATGTCGCGGCGAACCGCCAATTGGCGGCCTCTGTCGGCTCAGCTGCCGTCTGGTCGGTTGCGCGTCGGGCCAGCGCGATCGGCCTTGGCGCCCTTGGAGTCGCGCTGTTCGAGGCTGCGCGCATAGGCGAGCAGTTCTTCGAAATCGAGGTCGATATGCTCGCGGGCGTGGCGCTGGGCTGCGCCCATGTCGGCGCCCTTCAGCAGTTGCACATAGGTCTCGTGGATGTCTTCGGCAGGCACCGGCTCTTTGCGCGCCCGCTGGTGGAGGGCAAAATACATCTGCAGCCGGCTGGTCAGCCGCTGCCAGGTCTCGAGCAGAACCGAATTGTCGGCCCACTCATGGATCAGCCCATGCAGTTGCAGGGCCGTTTCGATCTGCCTTGTGGTGTCGCGGTCGCGCGTCGCCTGCTTTACCGCCTCGTGGCGCCGGTCGAGCTCGTCGAAGAAGCGCTGGTCGCGCAACGGCCAGGTCAGTTCGATGGCGAACTCATCCAGCACCTTGTTAAGCGAATAGGCGTCATCGATGTCCTTGGCGGTTACGTCGATGACGAAAGTTCCGGCGTAGGGAATGCTGGTCAGGATGCCTTCCTGCACCAATTCGCGCATCGCTTCGCGCAGCGGCGCGCGGCTCACCCGCATCTGCTCAGCAATCCTGAGTTCGTTGAGCTTCTGCCCGGGTTCCAGCTGGCCGGTCAGGATCGCGCGCCGAAGCAGCGCCACGATCTCGGCGCGTCTTGTCGTATCCGCGATTGGGCTGAAATCCTGCTTCCCCATTCGGTCACTCCACAAAGAACCGAAATCAAGACAAGCAGATTGTCGACAATCTAACAAGGCCCTATTTGTGAACTCGCGATTCCAGGCAGAATGTCGGCGCCTTCGGCCTCAGGCGGCCCGGCCGTAGAAGCCGATGCGCTCCTCGTCGCTGAACATCACGCCTGACTTCTCGTAGTAGGAGAACACCGCGATCATGCGGTCGTATTCGCCTTCGACAGTGGTCACGCGATGCGCGGTGTTCTTGCCGCGGAAGACGTTCAGCGTGCCCGGCATCATGCGCAGTATCCTTGCCTCGGGGTCGCGTCCTTCGAGCAGCCTGGCGACGCCGTCGTAGTTGGGATTGTCGTCCGAGCGGAGATCGGTGCGGTATTCGAGATCGCCGCCGCGTTGCGCTGCCTGCAACAACAGGGTCGTGGTGAATTCCGAGCGATCGAAATGCCAGTTCAGCGCCTCGCCGGCGCGATAGGCCATCACATTGGTGCGCGCCAGCGGGTCCTGCATGACATGCAGTCGCGTCTTGCCCATCGCCGCCGCCAGGAAGCGCAGCAGCGGTTCGTATTCGTAAATGGCGAGCACGAGGCTGTCAGGAATTTGGTCGGCGCAGACCGTATGGCTGATGGTCTCGACCTTGCGCAGCGCAGGATGGTCCGGAGCGAGCTCCGGGATATCAGGCTTGAAGTAGATGTTGTGCATCCGCTTGTGCACGTGCGAGCGCGTCGCCATGACGGGCTGGATTTCCTGCACCGCCCGTTCGGCTACGCCGGGCCGCAAAAAACCTTCGAGATTGAACATGCCGTCGGCCTCCAGCGCCGCAATCGAGGTCTTCACGAGGCGCTTCCACTCGGCGCTGCCTTCACGGTCGAGCGGGTACCGGTCCAGATCGAGAATATCTTTCATCGTCTCATGCTCCAAGGTTTGGACACAGAAGACGGCAAAAAAATCTTTCTCTCAATGGCGAAAATTATTAGTCTTCCGCAGGAAAAACTTATGGAAGACTCGATGGAACGGCTCCCCCCGCTGAACGCGATCAAGGCCTTCGGGGTCGCGGCGCGCACCGGCAGCTTCACCTTGGCCGCCACCGAACTCGGCGTCTCCTCGGCGGCGGTCAGCCAGCAGATCCGCAATCTCGAGACCTGGTTCGGCAAGCAGTTGTTCGTGCGCAGCGGCAACCGCATCGCGCTGACCGACGCCGGTCATGCGATCTATCCGCAGACGGCGCGCGCCCTGGGCGACATCGCGGCGATCGGGCGGCGCATGCTGGATGGCAGCCTAAAAACCCGTCTCGCCGTCAGCGTGCCGTTCTCGCTGGCCGAATTGTGGCTGGCGCCGAGGCTGGCCGTGCTTCTCGACGCTTTCCCGCAAATGGCGATCGACGTTAGGGTCGAAGACGATCCCGTCGACCTGGTGCGCCAGAACATCGATCTTCGCATCAGCTATGGCGACTATCACTATCCCGGCCTGCGGCTCGTCCGTCTCGTCCATGACGATGTCCTGCCGGTCTGCGCGCCGGACTTTTGGCAGAGATACGGCGACGGTGCCTCCAGCCTGTCGGATGTGCACGAGAGCATGTTCATCCATACCAACTGGGGTCCGAACTATGTCTCGCATCCGACATGGGCGGACTGGTTTTCGGCGTCAGGCGGCAGCCGCTCGCCTGACCCGTCGCATGGGCGGCGCGTCGGACTGTCTAGCCTGGCGATCACCTCGGCCCGGCTGGGTCTCGGAATAGCCCTTGGCCAGAGGATCATGGCCCGCGCCGATCTGGAAGAGGGCCGGCTGATCGCGCTGTCGTCGGTCTCGGTCCGGCTCGGCCATCCCTATTGCGCCTTCATACCGCCGGCCAAGGCCGATCGCGCCGATATCGCCGGCCTTGTCGAACTGCTCAGCAAAACGGCGCCCCCGGCTATGCCGAGGGCGCCGCTGGACCGGGCCTGATGGGGGGGTATCAGGTGGCCGGTTTCTGTGGCAGCGGCGAGACTGGCATTCCCGGGCCGATCTTCTGCAGATTGCCTGTTATCACCTGGTCGCCTTCCGATACGCCGCTCGAGATGGCCACCAGATCGCCATTGGTCGGCCCGAGCGAAACGATGCGCTGGTCGACAGTGTTGTCCTTGCCGACGACGTAGAGGTACTTGCCGAGCTGGCTCGATCCCAACGCCGTCTGCGGCACCATCAGTGCATCGGGCTGCTGCTTGATGTGCAATCTCACACGAACATATTGGCCCGGCAGCAGCGTGAACTTGGCGTTGCCGATCGTCGCCCGTGCAGTGATGGTGCCGGTCGAACGATCGACCGTGTTGTCGATGAAGGTGAGCTGACCTCTCTGGCGCGGCTCGGTATCGCCGGGAAGCAGGACGTCGACATCGATGGGCCCCGCCGCGCGGGCTTCCTCGATCTGCACCAGATCCGTTTCGCTCGGATTGAAGGTGACATAGATCGGGTCGAGCTGCACCAGCGTGTTGAGCACCGTACCGGCGACGCTGACCAACGTTCCGACCGAGGCTTGGTTGCGGCCGACGCGCCCGGCGAACGGCGCCTTGATTTCCGAATAGCTCAGATTGAGCTCGGCGGTCCGCACCGCCGCCTGGTTGACGGCGAGCGAGGCCTGGGCCTCACGCAAGCTGCTGGTGCGCTGGTCGAACGCATCCTTGGCGATGTATCCGCTCTTGGCCAGCTCGGTGCCGCGACCAAGGCTGGAACGGGCATAGTCGAGCGTTGCTTCGTCGCGCTGGACCTGAGCCTTCGCCTGTTCAAGGGCAGCCTGGAAATCCTCTGGAGCGATCTTGTAGAGAAGGTCGCCCTTCTTGACATCGCTGCCGTCGGGCGCGACCTGCTCCTGCAGATACCCCGGCACGCGCGCCTGCAGCGTGATGCTGCGGATCGGCTCGGTGCGGGCGGCATAGTCGAGATAGATCGGGATCGTTTTCCTGACGACGCTCACCACCGGCACCGGCATGACAAACGCCGCCGCGGGTTCAGGTGTTGCCGCCCCTGCCGTACCGGCATTAAGGCCGAAATCGCCCATGTCGAGCAAGTGAACGCTCGCCACCGAGATCGCCCCAACGGCGACGGCTGCTCCCAACGCAATTTTCCATTTACGCATGATCAATTCTCCAATCCTATTCGGCCGCTTCGGCCAATCGCTCGAAAGCGGGTTCGGCAGTCGGTTCAGTCGGTTCGGCAACGGGTTCGCTCTTGCTGCCACGCTCGCGCAGCTGCTCGATAACCGCATAGAAGACCGGCACGAACACCAGCGACAGGATCGTCGCTGCGACCATGCCGCCAAAGACGGTGGTGCCGATCGACTGGCGGCTCGCTGCGCCAGCACCTGTCGAGAACATCAGCGGCAGCACACCGAGGATGAACGCGAAAGCGGTCATCAGAATAGGCCGCAGCCGCAGGCGCGCCGCTTCCATTGCGGCGTCGACGATGCTGAGGCCTTCCTCGCGCCGGCGCCGGGCAAACTCGACGATCAGAATGGCGTTCTTCGCCGCCAGCCCGATCAGCATGACGAAGCCGATCTGCGAATAGACGTCGATCTGCATGCCGCGCATCAACAGGGCGACAAACGCACCGAACAGGGCAAGCGGCACCGCGAGCAGGACCATGAAAGGCATGGCCCAGCTCTCATATTGGGCAGCGAGGATCAGGAAGACGAAGACCATGGCGAGACCGAAGACAATCGAGGCGATCGATCCGGCCTTGAGCTCCTGATAGGTGATCCCTGTCCATTCGTAGCCGAAATCCTTCGGCAGTGCCGTGGCAGCGGCACGTTCCATCGCCGCGACCGCCTGGCCCGAGGAGAAGCCGGGTGCGGCACCGCCGTTGATCAGGGCCGACGCATTGTTGTTGTAATGCGGAACGGTTTCCGGGCCGACGATAGGCACCAGCTTGCCGAGCGTGCTCAACGGCACCATGCCGCCTGAGGCATTGCGCACATAGAGCCGCGAGATGTCGGCGGCACCCGCACGCGCATCCTTGTCGGCCTGGATCGTCACCCTGAAGGTGCGGCCGAACAGGTTGAAGTCGTTCACATAGAGCGAGCCGAGATAGATCTGCAGCGTGTTGAACACGTCAGGCAGGCTGAGGCCGAGCAGCTTCGCCTTATTGCGGTCGAGGTCGTAGTTGAACTGCGGCGTCGAGGTCGAGAACGACGAGAACAGTTGCTGCGGGTTGAGCTCGGGCTGCTTGCGCGCTTCGGCGAGCACCGCTTGCGTCGCGTCGTTGAGCGCAGCGCTGCCGCGACCGGTCAGGTCCTCCACCTGGAACTCAAAACCGCCGGTCGTGCCGATGCCCGGGATCGAAGGCGGATCGAAGCTCAGCGCGAACGCTTCCGGAAGTTCCATGAGCTTCGAGCGCACGTCGGCGACGAGCTTCGAGGCGCTCTGGTCAGGGCCGCGTTCGTCCCATGGTTTCAGGATGGCGAATTCCACCGCCGAGTTCGACTGGGCGGCACTTGTGAGGAAGTTCAAGCCGCTGATCGAGCCGACGATGTCGACACCGGGCGTGTTCTGCAGGATATCGCGCGCCTTCCGCGCCACCGCGTCGGTGCGTTCCAGCGATGCCCCATCCGGCAACTGGATGACCACGAAGAAATAGCCCTGGTCCTCGACCGGAAGGAAGGTCGAGGGCAGGCGCTGCCAGACGAAATAGGTGGCGACAAGCCCGGCCGCGAATATGCCGAGCATGATCCAGCGCAGGCGAATGAGGAAGCGCACACCATGGGCATAGGCATGCGATATCAGGTCGAAGCCCGTGTTGAACCAGCGGAACAGCACGAACTGCGTTGCCGGGCGGTGGCGCAGGAAGGCGGCGCTGAGCGCCGGGGTGAGCGTCAGCGAGACGAAGGCGGAGATGCCGAAGGAGATCGCCACCGTCAGCGCAAACTGGTTGTAGAGCCGGCCGGAAACGCCGGGTATGAAGGCGACCGGCACGAACACGGCCATCAGCACGGCGGTCGTGGCGATGATCGGGCCGGTGACCTCGGCCATCGCCGCGCGCGTGGCAGCCAGCGGTTTGAGGCCGGCCTCCAGCTGGCGCTCGACATTCTCGACGACGACGATCGCGTCATCGACGACGAGGCCGATCGCCAGCACCATGCCGAGCAGGCTGAGCATGTTCAGCGAGAAGCCGAACATGTACATGACGACGAGCGTGGCCACCAGCGACACGGGAATCGCAATCGTCGGGATGATCGTGGTGCGCCAGCTCTGCAGGAATATGAACACCACCGCGACGACCAGGACCAGCGCCTCGCCGAGCGTGACCAGCACGTCCTGCATCGACGCCGAAACGAAACGTGTCGTATCGTAGTGCATGGCGTAGCTGACGCCCTTCGGGAAGCGGGCCGACAGTTCCTGCATCTTGTCCTTGACGCGCTGCTGCAGATCGAGCGCGTTCGAGCCCGGCATCTGGTAGACCGCGAGCACCACGGTCGGGTCCTCGCCGAAGAACGCCGACGACGAATATTGCAGGGCGCCGAGTTCGATGCGCGCAACGTCGCGCAACCGCACAAGCGAACCGTTCGCGGCATCGGCGCGCACGATGATGTCGCCGAATTCCTTGGGATCGCTCAGTCGGCCGACGGCGTTGACCTGCATTTCGAAAGCGGTGCCGGCCGGCGCCGGTGACTGTCCGATCTTGCCGGCCGCGACTTGGACATTCTGCTCGGCGATGGCGTTTTGGACATCGACGGCGGTGATGCCGAGATTGGCGAGCTTGTCGGGATCGAGCCATACGCGCATCGAATAGCGCCGCTCGCCGAAGATCTGCACGTCGCCGACGCCGGGCAGGCGCTTCAGCGGGTCGACCACTTGCAGGTAGGCGAGGTTGCTGAGCGCGACCGGATCGACGGAGCCGTCGGGCGAGGTGAGATTGACGATCAGGACGAAGTTCGGGTTCTGCTTCTTGATCGTCACGCCGCCCTGGTTGACGATGGCCGGCAGCGAGGACGCCGCCTGTGAGACGCGATTCTGGACATCGACAGCGGCGGTGCTCAGGGGATAGCCGACCTCGAAGGTAACGGTGATCGTCGACGAGCCGTCATTGGAGCTCGACGACGACATATAGGTCATGCCTTGAACGCCGTTGATCTGCTGTTCAAGCGGCGTCGTGACGGTGTCGGCCACGACTTGCGCACTGGCGCCAGGATAGTTGGCGCTGACCACGACCTGAGGCGGCGTGATATCGGGAAACTGCGAGACAGGCAGCAGGAAATAGCAGATCGCCCCGGCGAGCACCATGATGATGGCGATCGACGATGCGAAGATCGGACGGTGGATGAAGAAATTTACCATGACACGCACGCCTCGCCCGATGCTCTCGCCTGGCCAAAGGCCTTGGCCAGCCTGGACAGCCGCCGGCTGCGGCTTTGCCCGGAATCCTCCAGGAAACGAGGCGGCGCCTTGCGGCTGCGGCCTTGCGCATCCGCAAGGGTACGCAGCATCGTCTCGAAAGAGCGCGGGTCGACACGGTCGGCCTGCATCAGCATCCGGATCATCGGATCCTTCACAACTTCGTCGATCGTCAAATCTTTGCGCTGCGACATCGTAGCGGCTCCTGGCTTGGCGATCTGCGACGTACGCCGCAGATCGGGTGGTCTTCCTGTTCGCGGCCAAAGTCGCCTGGGGCGCAGTTTCATGCCTGGGCCGATTCGGCGGAGGCTGTTCACAGGCGCCTGCGAGATTGACACGAGGCAATGGGGGTGTTACCAGTAAGTAACATCTAGAAGTTACAGACCGGTAACACCCTAGTCAAGAGGTGTACCGAGGGATTTTTCGGAAATCCCGGAAACCAAGGAGGTTTTGATGGAAGACGGCACTGCGGAACGCATCCGCCCCCGGGATCGCATCCTGGAGACGGCACGGGATATGTTCCACAAGCATGGCATCAAGGGCGTCGGCGTCGACGCGATCACTGAGGCCGCAGGTACCAACAAGATGACGCTCTACCGTCATTTCGAGTCCAAAGACGATCTGGTCATCGAGTGCCTGCGGGCGACCGCATGCAGCGCCAACGCGATGTGGCAAAAGTTCGAGGCCGAGCATCCGGGCGACAAGCTTGCGCAACTGCACGCCTGGGTTCGGATGGCGGCCGATTGCCTGATGATGGACGGTCGCGGTTGCGATATGGCGAACGCCGCCATCGAATTGAGCGAAACCGACCATCCGGCGAGGCGTGTGATCAAGGAACTCAAGCAGGCCCAGCGCGACCGTCTGGTCGGCCTGTGCCGGGATGCCGGCATCGGGCAGCCGGAGCTGCTCGCCGATACATTGTCGCTGCTGCTTGAAGGCGCCCGTGTCAGCCTTCAAAGCGTCGGAGCCGAAGGCCCCAGCGCGCAATTTGTCCGCATGGCGGAAGGTTTGATCAGCTCTTTCAGGGCCAGATAGTCTCGCCAGCGGCGAAACGATCGGTAGCGTGTTCATTGCGAGCCGCGCCGCCGAATGCTCTTTTGTCCGTTCGGACGTGCCGTCATCGCGCTTCTCCTTTGCCGGTCTGTCGCCGCACCATTTGCTACCTGTTGCTTGTTGGTGAGGCAGGATAGGACCGACAACGAATTGGTGAGAGTGACAAGTGTGACGGGATTCCGACGGATCCGCTGATCGCGGCTGCAACATGCCCTACCGCTCGCACCTTTGCGGGCGAACATGCTGTCGGGCAATCAACCCTGGTGACAGCTGTCATTCGTGCTCAGACTGCTGAACGGGAGCGCAGATTGAATAAACCGAATGACGAAGAACGCGGCGGTCTGCTGCAGGATCAGCCAGGGTCGGCCGGTAAGTCTTCACTGCATTGATGGCGAAAGTGACGACGATGCCGCCAGCATTCCCGACCCGACCGGGGCTGGCATTCTGGCGGTCCGTTTAGTCAACGGCCCGAACAAGCCGGTGATGATCGCCGCTAAATGGTCATTCGGCGCGCGGACCGACAATCATGTCCGGTGATAGTCATGACCCCAGCCTTTGCCCAACCGGAGCCGGAACAAAAAAAGCCCGCTGCCGGGAGGAGGTGGCAGCGGGCTTGATGTCGAATGCGGCACGGGAGGAGGTGCGCCGCACTCAGCGTCGGCATCACATCTGGGAGGAGTAGATGGCCGACACGCAACATATATGGGTTGCTTAATGATTCGGCAACAACAAAAGTTGCATAGCTGGTGTGCAGACTTGCGGCGTCGTCTCAAAATTCGCGATGTCGGTCTGGAAGCGCGGCGTCACTGGACCGGCACGTTTTCCTTGAAGATAAGGCGTGGCTCGATGAATTTCCGCGTCAGATAGGGCGCCGAGGAAGCGATCGAGCCGAGCAGGCGAATGACCGATTGCTCGGCGATCAGTCGTGCATTCTGGTCGATGACGACATCGAGCAGATCGTCGACGAGATAGCCGCGTGTCGCCCTCGTCAGGTCGTGACAAATGAACACCGGCTTCCTTTGCGGCTTGGCTTCCAGCAGCGCTTTCGCCACACCAGAACGTCCGGCGCCGACGCAATAGATGCCGAGCAGTTCCGGCTCGTTGTGCAGCGCCTTCATCGTTGCCGTATAGCTGATATCAGGCTCGTCGTTGATCTCGACGGCGCTGGTCACGGTCAAATTGGGGAACTCCTCGCTGAGCACGGAACGAAAGCCCATTTCGCGTTCCTCATGTCCGCGATAGGAGCGTGAGCCGACGACCATCGCCAGATGGCCCGTGCGCCCGCCCAGGAAACGTCCCATCAAAAGGGCTGCGGTGCGCCCGGCGACACGGTTGTCGATGCCGACATAGGCCGATCGCGGTGCGCCCGGAACGTCCGACACCAGCGTGACCAGGCGGATGCCGGCCTCGACGATCTCGCGCAGGATGTTGCGCGTTCTCGGATGATCGATCGCGATGACGCCGACGCCGTTTGCCTTGAGCGAGAGGTTTTCGACGGCCGCCTGCAACGCGCTCGGCGAGATCCCGGCGAGCTTGTGGATGCGGCAGGAGGCGACAAGCGGCAGGCGTGCCGCATAATCCTCGATATGATTTGCCAGATCCATCATGAAGGCATTGGAGCCGATCGGCAGGAAGAACTCGAGATGCGCCGGCCGCGAGGGCAACACGACCTGATCCACGACCGGCAAATAGCCAAGCTGCTTGGCCGCCTCCATCACCCGCTGCCGGTTCGCGGCGCTGGCGCCTGGCCGGTTGTTCAACACCCGGTCGACCGTTGCGGTCGACAGCCCGCAGCTTCTGGCGATGTCCGCAACGGTGGCTTTCATTGTCGCAGTCATAGGAGCCGATGTGATCCTGTACCAGAGATACGGCCAACCCGGCTTCCAACTGGCCACTCAGCCCTGCGATTGCTTCCCCTGGACGATGGCGTCGCGGATCTCCTTGTCGGACATGCCGGTGATGATCCGTTCGACCTCGGCGACACTGGTGTTCTTCGGGTCTATATCGTCGGCGACCACCTTGCCGCGGCGCATGACGACGATGCGGTCGACCACCTGGAAGACGTGATGGATGTTGTGGGCAATGAAGATGCAGGAATGGCCGGAATCGCGGGCGCTGCGCACGAAGCTCAGCACACCTTGCGTCTCGGCGACGCCGAGATTGTTGGTCGGCTCGTCGAGGATGATGAGGTCGCTGTCGAAATGCATGGCGCGTGCGATCGCCACCGCCTGCCGCTCGCCGCCTGAGAGCGAGCCGATCGGTGTGGTCGGCGGGATGTTCTTCGAGATGCCGACCTGCTTGAGCAGATCGCGGGCGACCACGTTCATCGCCTCCTGGTCCATACGGTTGAGGAAACGCGGCGGCTTGATCGGCTCGCGCCCGAGGAACAGGTTGCGCGCGATCGACAATTGCGTGACCAGTGCCGAGTCCTGGTAGATCGTCTCGATGCCGTGGGCGATGGCGTCGCTGGTGCTGCGGAAGTCCACCTTCTTGCCGCGGATGAAGATGTCGCCGCTGGTCAGCGGAACCGCACCCGACAGCACCTTGATCAGCGTCGACTTGCCGGCGCCATTGTCGCCGAGCAGGCCGACGATCTCCCTTTCATTGACGTGGAAATTGGCGTCTACCAGCGCTTGCACACGCCCGTAGGACTTGCGGATGTTTTCCATGCGGACAAGCGGTTCGGCCATGGTTCAAGTCCCCGCCTGATGCCGGCGTTCCAGCCATGAGTGGAGCGCCATCATGCCGAGGATGATCGCGCCGATGAAGATGTTGTAGGCAAGCCCTGGCACGCCGATCAGCACGATGCCGTTGCGCATCACGCGCAGGATCAGGATGCCGAGCACGGTTCCGATGATGGTGCCGCGTCCGCCGGTCAGCGCCGTGCCGCCGATCACCACCATGGCGATGACTTCGAGCTCGTAGCCGGTGCCGCTGTTCGGGTTGGCCGCCGAGGTGCGCAGCGAGCTGATGACGCCGGCAAGCGAAGCCATGATCGACGACAGGATGAACAGGCCGATCTTGACGCCGCTGACATTGACGCCGCGCGCCCTTGCCGCATTGGGGTTGCCGCCGGCCGCTTGGATCCAGTTGCCGGTCCGGCTCTGTGTCAGCACGTAACCGAGTGCGATCGCGGCTGCGATGAACCAGAACAGCGACATGTAGATGCGGAACGGCCCGATGAAGAAATCGCCGACCAGCGCCTCGGCGAGCCAGCTGCCTTCGGCGCTCCAGGTGCGTTGCGGAAATCCGCTGGTGACGAACAGAGCGGTGCCGCGCACCACCAGCAGCATGCCGAGCGTCACCAGGAAGGATGGAATCTTGAGTTGCGTCACGAACCAGCCATTGACTAGGCCGATGAAGGCGGCAACCAGCAAGGCCACGATAAAGCCGGCTTCCAGCGAGGTCAGGCCGCTGTTGAAGAGCGTCCACATCAAGACGGGCGAGAAACCGAACAGCGATCCGACCGAGAGGTCGAATTCGCCTGAAGTCATCAACAGCGTCATCGCCAGCGCAATCAGGCCAAGCTCGACCGTGAAGGCGAGTATGTTGCTGATGTTCTGCGGCGACAGGAAGTCGTGGTTGAACCCCCAGAACACCGCGAGCTCGACGACAAGCAGCACGAAGGGCCCGAATTCCGGCCTGGCGATCGAGCGTTGGATGATGGAGCTGTTTTCCACGTTGGACCCGCGACATGGTTGGGACTGGCCAAACCCGGCGCCGCATGAGGCGGTTCGAGGCTCAGCGGGATGATGGGGATGATCGTGGCAGGCGTGCCGCGACCATCCCGATCGCGGTTTTATTTTCCGGACAGGATGTCGTCGTAGACCTGTGCGGTGTCCTTTTCGTAGAGTGCGCCGGTGATCACGTCGAAGCCGGGCGGAATGCCGCTGGCGGCCATGTTGGCGATCGAAAGCGCCACATAGCTGGTCGCCTGCGGATCCTGCCATTGTGCGGCATTGACGTAGCCGGTCAGCACCTCCTGGGTGGTGTCGAGCGAGTTGCCCCAGCCGACGACCGGGATTTCACCGGGCTTGACGCCGGCTTGGTCGAACACCCGCTTGATCGAGCCGGTCACCAGGTCGCCGAGACCGATGATCGCCTTGACCTTGGCCCTGTTGGCAGTGAGGTAGTCGACCATGCGGTTGATCGCTTCGGCCTGATCGAGCGTGGCTTCGGTGATTTCATAAGTGATGCCGAGCGGCTCGAAGACGCTCTTGATGCCTTCTTCTTCCTGGACGCCATAGGTGGCGCCCGGGATTTCGACCGGCATCCAGACGAAATCGCCCTTCTTCACCAGGCCCTTGTCGACCAGATACTGCGCCCAGTTCTTGCCGAAGGTGACGTTGTCGCCGCCGACATAGGCGTTGAAGTCCGCCTTCGGATCGGGCGTGTTGAAGTTGATGATCGGGATGTTTGCCGCCCGGGCTTCCTTAGCGAGCTCGATAAGGCTGCCCGGGTCGGGGCTGGTGGTGGTGATGCCGTCGGCCTTTGCAGCGATGGCCGCGCGAACAGCCTCCTGCTGGGACGACACGTCGCCATTGTGGAACGAGGTGTTGACGGTGTTGCCGGTGTCCGTCGCCCATTGCTTGGCGCCGGCGAGGAAGTAGGTCCAAACCGGATCGGCCGGGCCGCCATGCGAAATCCAGTAGAAGGTCTTGGCCTGTGCCGCCGCTGGGATGGCCAGCGCCACGATCAAGCCGAATACAAATAGTCGTAGCCTTGTCAGCATTTGATTTCCTCCCATTTTGAAAAACTTCCTCCACCTCCGACGACGATCACGGCAAACCCTGATCGTATTTCTTGCCAGCGCCGATCTGGATGCATCAGAGCATCCGCTTTTTCGACATATGGCAAGCCTCCATTTGCCAGTGGTAGTTGGCGCGCGAGAAGGCGCCATCAGCAGTCCCATCAGATTACATCAGTTTGGCTGATATTTTCCAGGCAGGCGGATCCTCAATTCGAGCACCAGGCCGGGACATCTCTCCGTCGCAGTCGGGGCGGGAACCTAGATAAGATCGGCCCTGGCGAGGTCGCGCATCAGATGGCTGGCACCGTAGGTCCAGTGGGGACAGTCGGGTGACAGCCGCACCCGGTTGACCAAGGCGCCGAATTTCTCCGATGAGATGGTGACGATGTCGCCGACCTTGTGCGTGAAGCCCTTGCCCTTTTCGCCGCGATCCTTCGACGGCACGAACATGGTGCCGAGATAGAGCGCCAGCCCGTCCGGATATTGGTGATGCGGACCCATGGCGGCCGCGACCAGCTCTTCCGGCGAGCGGCTGATCTCGGCCATCGAGCTGGCGCCCTCCAGCGAGAAACCGTCCTCGCCCTCGACCTTCAGGCGCACGATGGCCTGCTTCACGTCATCGATGGAAAAGTTATCGTCGAACAGCCGGATGAACGGGCCGAGCGCGGCCGAGGCATTGTTGTCCTTGGCCTTGCCGAGCAACAGCGCCGAGCGCCCTTCGACGTCGCGCAGATTGACGTCGTTGCCGAGCGTCGCGCCGACGATCTTGCCGCTGCTGGCAGCGATCATGGCGATTTCCGGCTCCGGATTGTTCCAGGTGGAAACCGGATGCAGGCCGACATCGGCGCCGAAGCCGACCGATGCCATCGGTTGGCATTTGGTGAAGATCTCGGCATCGGGGCCGATGCCCACTTCCAGATATTGCGACCAGGCGCCGCGCTGGATGAGCTTGGCCTTGATCTCCATCGCCTCCGGCGAGCCGGGCTTGAGCTTCGACAGATCGTGGCCGATCAGCCCGGCAATGTCGGTGCGAATGGCGTCCGCCTTCTCGGCGGAGCCACGCGCCTGCTCCTCGATGACCCGTTCGAGCAGGCTGACGACGAAGGTGACGCCCGACGCCTTGACCGCCTGCAGATCGACCGGAGAAAGCAGGTACGGTTTTTGCGAATCGCGCGCGGCCTGGAAACTGTTGGCGGCGATCGCATCAAGTGATCCGATCGGTTCGCCCCCGGCCGCGTGGACGTACCCTGCTGGGTCTGGCACCTCGCAGACATCGCGCACGGTTGGTGCCATGCTCGACGTGATGTCGAACACCGTGCCGTCGCGCACCGTGACCACCAGCGGATGGGGCGTATCGCTTGTCCGGGCGCGGCCGATGAAGAGGCCCTCGTTGGGTAGGAGAGTGGTGTTCGTCATGGCTGCGGTCCTCTGCTGTCTTGTTCTGCTGCGACGGTCATCGCTGCCGGACCAACGGTTCATAAAAAGCCTGACCAGCGGCGGCGGCACTTTCAACAAATTCCCGCCAAAGGTCTATCCCGTTCCTCGCGGTCGAGCCCTGCGCTGCATTTCGCATCGGCGGACGCCATCCTCTTCACTCCGCTGATGCCGAGATCAAACGCTCTTTCAAAATCATGAAATCGTCACTAGGATTTTCATTTGACGAAGTACATTCAGGTGACCCTTGCCCCTACCGTTTTCCGATCCGATCTGGCAGAAGCCGCCGGCGGCCCCTGCGTTCCGGTCGCTTTTTCCCGGCGGCCAGCGTGCCGATGTCGTCATCGTTGGTGGCGGGATTCTCGGTCTGTCGACAGCCTTGCATGCAGCCCGGTTCGGTCTTGCCGTGCAGGTGCTGGAAGCCGGCGAAATCGGCCAGGGCGCATCGGGCCTGAATGGCGGTCAGGTCATCCCCGGCCTGAAATATGATCCGGAATGGTTGCTGGAGCATTTTGGCCCCGAACGCGGCGAGATCCTCGTCAATTTTGTCGCCTCGACGGCGGACGCCGTCTTCGAATTGATCCGCGACGAGAAACTGGCGGTGCCGTTCGTCCGCAACGGCTGGATCCAGGCAGCGCACACCGAGACGGCGCTGAAGGCGGCGGCGAACAGGGACCGGCAGTGGCGGAACCGTGGCGCCGATGTCCGGCTTCTGAGCCAGACCGAGATCGCCGCGTTGACTGGCGCGCAGGGCTATCTCGGCGGCTGGCTCGACCGCCGCGCCGGCGTGATTGATCCGCTTGCCTACACATCGGAACTGGCACGGATCGCCTCGGCCGCGGGCGTGAAGATCGCCGAGCACCAGAAGGTGGTGCGCCTCGATAAGAACGTCGGCCTTTGGCGCATCTCGACGGAGGACGGCGCCGAATTGCAGGCGAAGGCTGTCATTCTGGCGACGAACGCCTATACCAGCGACCTGCTCCCCGGTCTCGCCGAGACGATCGTTCCGCTGCACTCCTTCCAGATCGCGACAGCACCGCTGCCGCCCGATCTGGCGGCCGGGATTCTACCGGAAGGGCAAGCAGTATCGGACTCACGCCGCATCCTCGTTTATTACCGCAAGAGTGCCGACGGGCGGCTGGTGCTCGGCGGGCGCGGCCGGATGGCGCTGCCGACCAGCGAAAGTAATTGGGCGCATCTCGAGCGCGCGCTGCTCCGGCTCTATCCGGCGCTATCCGGCGTCGCCATCCAAAAGCGCTGGTTTGGCCGGGTGGCGATGACGCCGGATCACCTCCCGCATATCCACGAGCCCGAGCAGGGCCTGATGGCCGTGGTCGGCTGCCAGGGCCGTGGCGTCGGCCTGATGACCGCGCTTGGCGAGCGCATTGCCGGCTATCTGGCGAGCGGCGACGCCAGGCAATTGCCGTTCCCGGTCTCGCCGATCCGGCCGATCCCGTTGCATGCCTTTCGGCAGGTCGGCGTCGCCGCGACGATCGCCTGGTATCGTATGCTGGATGCATTCGAGCGCTGATTTTATGCCGATGCAGGAATCAGCTTGACAGTTTCATGATTCTGAAAAATTCTTGAGTGATTTCAAATTTCGATGGGCAACCCCGATGTCGACCATCGTTGCAAGGCAGCCGCTGCCGGAGTCCAGGTCCTCGACGGGTTTCCGGTTGGCCATGCTGCTGCCGGGCGGGCTGGTCACCTTCTTCCTAATCCTGTTTGCCCTCGGCCTCGTGGTTTTCCTCGCCCTTCGCGGCAATGACGGTTCGCTGCTGGGCGCCGGTTTCACTTTTGCGAATTTCATCACCGTGGCATCCGACCCGCTGTACTGGACGGTAACACTGCGCTCGCTGGCCATTGCCGGCCTGGTGACGCTGGCCACGGTCGTCACCGCCTATCCCGTCGCCTACTACCTGGCCTTCCATGCCGGACGGCGGCGCGGGCTGCTGCTGTTTCTGGTGACGCTGCCGTTCTGGACCAGCTATCTCTTGCGCGTCTTCGCCTGGAAGATCGTGCTTGCCTACAATGGCGTGCTGAACTCGGCGCTCGTCGAAAGCGGCATCTGGTCCGAACCGACACTGGCGTTTCTCAACACGCCGGCCGCCGTCATCGTCACGCTGGCTCACGCCTATGCGCCGTTCGCGATCCTGCCCATCTATGTGGCGCTGGACACGATCCCGAAATCGCTGCTCGAAGCCGCTTCCGATCTCGGCGCCAGACCGTTCACCAGCTTCCGCCGCGTCGTGCTGCCGAACTCGATGCCGGGCGTGTTGGCGGCGGCTCTCGTCGTCTTCGTGCCGACGGTCGGCGACTATGTCACCCCCGCGCTGGTCGGCGGCCCTGCCAGCACCATGATCGGCTCGCTGATCCAGGCCCAGTTCGGCAAGGCAAATGACTGGCCGTTCGGCGCAGCACTCGCCGTTGCCGTCATGCTGGTCATCCTTGCCGTGGTGCTGGTCGTGCGTTCCGCCGACCGCAGATTTGGCAGCCGGACATGAGCGCGGCGCGGAAAGACGCTAAGAAAGGTGGGAGTTGGCTCGGCGCCTACGTCCTTGTCTACTTGGTATTTCTGTATTTGCCGGTATTGCTGATCCCGCTTTTCTCCTTCAACGATTCGATCCAGGCGGCGTTTCCGCTGCAAGACTTCACGTTTGAATGGTACAAGACGCTGTCCGGCAATTCGGCGCTGTCCGGCGCCCTTGCCAACAGCCTCGTCATCGGTGCAATTGCCGCCGCCGGTGCCACGCTCTGCGGCATCACCGTGTCCTACATGGATCTCTTCGGCCGTTCGCCGCTTGCCTTCACGATCAGCGCCATTGCGCGGCTGCCGATCCTGATCCCCGGCGTCATCGTCGGCATCTCGCTGCTGATCCTGGTCAACCTCATTGGCTTCGGACCGTCACGCACGGCCATCGTGCTCGGCCACATATTGGTGGCGCTGCCGACGACGGTGGTGATCATGAAAAGCCGCTTCGCCGCTATCCCCAAGACCATCCACGAGGCGGCACTCGATCTCGGCGCGTCCGACTGGACGACATTCAGGCGGGTCATGCTGCCGCTCAGCCTGCCCGCCATTGTATCAGCGTTCATGCTGGCCTTCCTGACCTCCTTCGACGAGTTCATCGTCGCCTTCTTCCTCGCCGGCACCGAGCCGACCTTGCCGCTCTACATTTGGAGCCAGCTGCGTTTCCCGAAATCGCTGCCGACCGTCATGGCGCTGGGCACGGCCATCCTGGCCGTGTCCTTCGTCATCGCGGCAATTGCCGAAATCCTGCGCCATCGCGGGCTTGCCGCCGCCCAGCGGCCGGTGCCCGCCAACCTGTCCAAACCAGAAGAAACCGAAAGAGGAGAACTGCAATGGCATTCGACCTGAAATCGATTAATCGCAAGACAGTCCAAGCCGGATTGGCAGCCTTCGCGCTGGCGCTTTCGTCGACCGTCGCGCTTGCGGCCGACAAGCTGCAATATTTCACCTGGTCGGGCTACGAACTGCCCGACTTCAACAAGAGCTTCCTCGCCGCACACCCCGATGGCGTCGAGGCCTCGATGTTCGGCGACGACGATGACGCCTTCACCAAGGTCAAGGCCGGTTTCCGCCCGGATGTCGCGCATCCCTGCTACGACAAGGTGGCGCGCTGGAACAAGGAAGGCCTGCTGCAGCCGATCGACACCAAGCGCATCAAGAATTGGGATTCGATCTTCCCAGTCTTCAAGAACCTGCCCGACCTGCAGGCCGGCGACGGCAAGGTCTGGATGGTGCCGTGGGATTGGGGCAACACCTCGATCCTCTACCGCACCGATCTGGTGAAGAACCCGGAACCGAGCTGGAACCTTTTGTGGGACAAGCAATATGCCGGGCGCATGGCGACGATCGACGCCGTCCACGATACGCCGGTGGTGGCGGCGCTTCTCGCCGGCGTCAATCCGTTCGACATGACGCCGGAACAGATGGAAAAGGTGGCTGAAAAACTGCGCGAGCAGCGCCCGCTGCTCTCCAACTACACCACCGACATGACTTCGGTCGAACAGGCGCTGGCGAGTGGCCAGTTGGTCGCCGCCATGACCTGGAACGCGTCGGCCACCTCGCTGAAGAAGCAGGGTGTACCCGTCGAGTTCATGAAGCCTAAGGAAGGCATGCTGACCTGGGCGTGCGGCTTCGTCATGCTCAAGGACGCCAAGAATGTCGACCTCGCCTATGATTTCATCAACAGCCGGCTGGAGACGGATTCGGGAAAATACCTGATTCAGGCCTATGGTTACGGCAGCTCAATCAGCTCGGCCTTCGCCGCGGTGCCGAAGGAGGAACTGGAAAAGCTGCAACTGCCGTCCGATCCGGAAGTGATGCTGAAGACCACCGTCTTCACCGGGCCGATGAAACAGAATGACGAACTCGCCAAGATGTTCGAGAAGGTCAAGGCAGGCGGCTGAACCTGGCCTTCCCTTCTCCCCTTTGCGGGAGAAGGTGGCCGAGCGGAGCTCGGTCGGATGAGGGGTGGTCCAGCTCGGCACAACCGCGCTCCGGCCAGCACCCTCAACCGTCTCGGCGCTGCGCGCCAAGCGCCGCTCCAGGATACCGAAAACGAGGTCGGGAAACAGATGGACATACTGGACGAAACGGCTGAAAAGCCGAAGGACGACGCCGATGTGCGGGTCGGCCGGCGTGTGCGTGCGCTCAGGCTGGAACGCAATCTTTCGCTGGCCGAGCTTTCCGCCAAGGCCGGCGTTTCGATCGGGGCGCTCAGCCAGATCGAGCGCGGCCTGTCCTCGCTTCGCGTCAAGGTGATCTGGCCGCTCGCCGCCGCTCTCGACATTGAGCCCTCGGCGCTGATTGCTGACGGCAACGACGGCGTCAACGATCTCTATTGTGTACGCGCCAACAGTCGGCGCCAGATCCCGGTGAAGTCGGAAGGCATCGCCAAAGCGCTGCTGTCGCCGCCGGCCGCCACGCTCACCGGCATGCTGGTGACGGTGGAAGCCGGTGGTGGCACCCTCGAAGCCTACGCCCATCCCGGCCACGAATTCGGTTTCGTCCTGTCGGGCGAAGTCGAACTCGTGATCGATTCAACCACCTATGGGCTGAAGACCGGCGACAGCTTCGCCTTCAAGAGCACCTTGCTGCATGCTTTCCGCAATCCGGGCGCCGAGCGCTGCCAAATCCTCTGGGTCAACACGACCAAGCCGTCCGAGGTTCGCGATGGCGCCTGAACCTCTCGTCCGGCTGGATGCAGTGTCGAAGATCTTTCCTGGCGGCGGCGTCGGGCTGGACGCCGTCGATCTCGACATTGCCCGCGGCGAGTTCCTGACCTTGCTCGGCCCATCCGGCTGCGGCAAAACCACCAGCCTGCGGGTGATCGCTGGTTTCGAAAGCCCGTCGAGCGGACGGGTGCTGCTCGAAGGCCGTGACGTTACTTCGCTGCGGCCGTTCGACCGTCCCGTCAACACCGTGTTCCAGGACTATGCGCTGTTTCCGCACATGGACGTCGCCGAAAACGTCGGCTTCGGCCTGTCGCTGCGCAAGCTTTCCGGGGTAGAACAGGCAAAGCGCGTCGGCGAAGCGCTCGACATGGTTGGCCTTGCCGAAAAGCTCGGCGCCCGCGTGTCCGAATTGTCGGGCGGCCAGCGCCAGCGCGTCGCGCTTGCCCGCGCGATTGTCTGCGAACCGCGTGTGCTGTTGCTCGACGAGCCGCTGTCGGCGCTCGATGCGCATCTGCGCGAACAGATGCAGGTCGAATTGAAGCGGCTGCAGTCGCGGCTCGGCACGACCTTCGTCATGGTCACGCACGACCAGACCGAGGCGCTGTCGATCTCCGACCGCATCGTCGTCATGAACAAGGGACGCATCGAGCAGATCGCGCCGCCGGCCACGCTCTACGACCGGCCCGCCACCAAATTCGTCGCCAGTTTCATCGGCACGATGAACCTGCTGCAGTCGCGCTTTGTCGGCCGTGACGGCGATCGGTTGCGTTTCGCCGCCGGCGCCTTGCCGCTCGAAGCCACATTGGAAACCGGCGAAGCGCCGGGAGAAGGCGCGGTGCGAACCATCGGTGTGCGTCCGGAGGATCTTCTGGCAGCGACCGAAGCTGCGACCGGCACCGCGCCGGTGCGGGTGAGCAGCATCGTCTTTCACGGCCGCACCTTGCGCCTGCACGCCGAATTGGGGCAGGGGATACCGGTGGTGATCGATGCGCCACGCCGGGCGGAAGGTTTTCAATTCAGCGTCGGCGATGTGGCGCATATCAGCCTGCGTCGCGGCGCTAACTGCCCTATGCTGCCCGGCTAATCTGATCCCCGTCCTTTCCAGAAAACCGGAGCATCACCCATGAGCAATCACCTGAACTTCTTCATCGACGGCAAATGGGTCGCGCCCGTGGTGCCGGCGACGCTGGATGTGATCGATCCGTCCACCGAAGAGGCCTACACCAAAATCTCCGTCGGCTCGAAGGCCGATGTGGATCGCGCCGTGGCGGCGGCGAAGGCCGCTTTTCCGGCCTTTTCGCAGACCAGCAAGGCCGAGCGCCTGAAGCTGCTGAAGCGCATCCTCGAAGTCTACAACGAGCGCTACGAGGACATCGCGCAGGCCGTCAGCCAGGAAATGGGCGCGCCGATCACCTGGGCGCGCGAGGCGCAGGCCTGGGCGGGCAGGGCGCATATGGAAGCCACTATTCATGCGCTGGAGGATTACGAATTCAGCGAGAAGCGCGGCACCACCATGGTGGTTAAGGAGCCGATCGGCGTCTGCGCGCTGATCACGCCGTGGAACTGGCCGCTCAACCAGATTGTCTGCAAGGTGGCGCCGGCGATCGCCGCCGGCTGCACCGTCGTACTGAAGCCTTCCGAGATCGCGCCGATCAGCGGCATCGTCTTTTCGGAAGTGATGGAAGCGGCCGGCACGCCGAAGGGGGTCTACAACATGGTCAACGGCACCGGCCCGGATGTCGGACAGGTCATGGCCGGCCATCCGGATGTCGACATGGTTTCCTTCACCGGCTCGACCCGGGCCGGCATCATCGTCGCAAAGACGGCGGCCGAGACGGTCAAGCGCGTGGGGCAGGAACTCGGCGGCAAATCGCCCAACATCGTGCTTGCCGATGCCGACTTCGAGAAGGCCGTGCGCAAGGGCGTCAACGCCTGTTTCGGCAATAGCGGCCAGTCCTGCGATGCGCCGACGCGCATGCTGGTGCCGGCCGCCCGCCACGATGAGGCGCTGGTGATCGCCAAGAAGGCGGCAGAGGCGCACAAGGTCGGCGATCCGCGCTCGGAAGACACCAAGCTCGGGCCGGTGGTCAGCAATATCCAGTTCGACAAGATCCAGCGGCTGATCGAGGCCGGCATCGCCGAGGGTGCAACGCTGGTCACCGGCGGTCCCGGCCGGCCGGAGCATCTTAATCGCGGTTATTACGTGCGGCCGACCGTCTTTGGCCATGTCACGCCAGGCATGACCATCGAGAAGGAGGAGATTTTTGGGCCGGTGCTTTCGGTCATCTCCTATGATGACGACGACGACGCGGTGAGGATCGCCAACGACACGGTCTATGGCCTAGCCGCCTATGTGCAGTCCGGGGATATCGATCACGCGCAAAAAATCGCCGGTCGCCTGCGCGCCGGACAAGTCTCGATCAACTATCCGGAATGGGACACGTTCGCGCCCTTCGGCGGTTACAAGCAGTCAGGCAACGGCCGCGAATATGCCGACTGGGCGATCCACGATTTCCTCGAGATCAAGGGCATCATCGGCTACGGCGCGTAGGGCTTAACCCGAACAGCGCCGCGCATCCAAGAAGGACGCGCGGCGCTGTAGCGGGTCAATCCGAGCTATTCGGCGGCTTCGCGGACAGGGATCAGGCGCCGCTCGACCTGTTGGAGATGCAGCCGCATCGCTGCCGCCGCGCCGCCGAGGTCACGCTCTGCGATCGCTTCGACGATGCGTTCATGGTCGGCGAAGCTGTGATGGTCCGCCGGAGGGCGAGCGCCTTCTGAGCGAAGACGTCCCCAGACCACGGTTCGGCGCACGGCGTTCAGGACGTCGAACAGGCCGAGCAGCACATTGTTTCGGCTCGCCTGCGCAATCTGCCGGTGGAGCAGATTGTCAATGTTCTCGTATTGCCGCCATGTGACGGCTTCCCGCGTCTGCACCAGCGATTGCCGCATCGAAGCGATATCGGAAAGCGTGGCGTGCAGCGCCGCTTCGCGCGCAATCTCGGGCTCGATGATGAGGCGCGCGCGCATCACGTCGGCCGGATTTGTGCGTCCGGCGATTTCCGAAATGCCGATCGTCTCCTCGACCGGTCCACTGCCGACGAATGTGCCCCTGCCGACGTGACGCCAGATGCGGCCGTCCTTCTCGAGCACTGCCAGCGCCTTGCGCAGATCGCCGCGCGATACGCCGAGGCTCTCGGACAGTTCCCGCTCTGCAGGCAGCCGCGTCTCACCGGCGTGGTCCATCTGGGCAAGATAGGCCTGAAGCTGAACCAGGGCGGCGTGGCCGCCATTACCGGGATCGTCCATCAATTTAACCAATCCGCTTATGATTTCCGTTTGTCGGTGTTAAAACGATTAGTTCAAACCGTCAACTGCCGAGTTTTCTGGGCCTGTACGTACGACATGGCGCAATTTCTCCTTGACCAATCTGCTCCATAGTCTTAACCAATCAAGGAAATGGTTACAAAAACGGGAGGAATGATAAATGGCCAGCGTGTCCAGACGTACCGTACTTGCCACCGCTTTTGCCGCGGTCCTGGCATGTGCATCGCCCCTGTCGGCCGCAAATGCGGGCGATATGCGCATCGCATTCGGTGACCTTCCCGGGATCGAATCCATCCAGACGCTTGCCGCGATAGAGCGCGCCAAGGAACGCGGCGTGAATGTCGAGCTCATTGTTCTCAATGACGAGGATCTCGCAGCCCAGGCCATTGTCGGCGGCCAGGCCGATGTTGGCATCGGCGCTCCCTACACTCTGATCCAGAAGGTGGGCGTGCCGATCCGCATCTTTGCGCAGATATCGACGCTGCGCTTCTTCCCGGTCGTCAACAGCGAATTCTACAAGGAATGGAAGGATCTCGACGGGCAGGAAGTCGCCGTTCAGGCGCGCGGCTCCGGCACCGAGGCTGTCATGCTCCTGATGGCGAAAAACCACGGCATCAAGCTCGGCAACATCAGCTATGTCCCGGGTTCCGAGGTTCGCCGCAATGCGCTGCTGCAGGGGACCATCAAGGCGTCGATCGTCGATGCCGCCAACCGGCGCGCGCTCGAGGCCGAAGCCCCCGGCAAGTTCATCGTTCTGCCGGTCGAGGATCTCGGCGCCTCGGACGAAGCGCTTTTCGCGACCGCAGACTATCTGAAGAACAACGCCGCCGACGTCGACGTCCTGGTCGAGGAACTGATGAAGACCGCGCGGGAAATAACCGCGAATCCGGCGGTCGCGGTCGAGCTTCGCAACAAATACAAACTGCTGCCGGATCTCGGCGCGGAGGCGGACAGCGAAATCACCGAATACTACAAGGAAACCGCGGAAGCCGGCAGCCTTGCCCTGAATGGCGGCGGAGCGGATGCGGCTAAAGACGACTTTGCCTTCTTCAGCCTTGCCGGCCAGATCGAAGGCGATCCCGCGAGCCTCAAGGTCGAAGACTTCTGGGATGTCTCCGCAATCGACCGCGCCGTCGCCAAGCTCGGCAAGAAATAGGCGGCCTGCCTGATGGCCGTAAGCATCAGAACCGACGGCGAGGCTGCCGGCCTCGCTTCCTCATCCTATCGCAATGCAACGGGCGCATCTTGGGACCAGCCGATCCTGCTCAGGCTTGTGTCGATCGCCCTGTTCGCGGGAATCTGGGAGGTGGCCGGGCGCATTCCCGTCAGCTTCGCCTTTCCGACCTTTTCCGACACCGTCGTCGCGTTTTTCGGACTGCTCGCCGACGGGAGCTTGGCAACCGCCTACCTTTCGACACTTCAGCCGCTGGTGCTGGGTGTTGTCCTGTCGGCGTTCCTGGGTGTCGGCCTCGGCACGATCTGTGGCTTGTGGCGCACCGGCGAATGGCTGGTGATCCCCGTGTTTATCGTGCTTCAGGCGGCGCCCGTCGCCGCTTTCATTCCGATGGTCACCTTCGTCTACGGAATAGGCATGACCGCCAAGACGCTCGCCGTCATGATCCTGGCGCTGCCGGTCATCGTGCTCAATACCTACAAGGCCGTGCGCAACGTCAACGAGTCGCTGCTGGTCATGTGCCGATCATTCCTGGGCACAAATTGGCAGACCGTCGCCAAGATCATTCTTCCGGACGCCAGCCCGGTGATTTTTGCCGGCTTGCGCCTCGGCGTCGCTGCCGGGTTCGTCGGCGTGGTGCTCGCCGAATTGCTGATTACCCCGACCGGCATCGGCGACCTCATCACCTTCCACCGCTCGCGCGCAGACTACGCCGAGATGTACGCAACAATCGCCTCGATCATCGCGCTTTCCACCCTGACGCTCGTCTTTCTGCAGTGGGTGGAAGTCCGTGTTTTCAGGCCCGAGAGTAGAGGTGCATAATATGGGCGCGACCGCATTGCGAAATGGACCGTCGCCGGTTCCCGCACCGATCGATTCAATCGTGGAAGTGAGAGGAATCTCCAAGACCTACGGCAATGTCGAGGCGTTGCGCGGCATCGATCTCGACTTTCCCAGGGGCAAGCTGACCAGCCTTCTCGGACCCAGCGGTTGCGGAAAGACGACGCTGTTGAAGATCATAGCTGGCCTGATACGGGCCGATGGCGGCACCGTCGCGATCAACGGCAAGCGCGTCAGCGCACCCGGCCCCGAACGCGCTTTCGTGTTCCAGGACTTTGCGCTGATGCCGTGGGCGACCGTGACACGCAACGTCGCCTTCGGACTGGAATTGCGCGGCACCAACAAGGCCGAGCGCGAGGAGATCGCCCGCCGCTACATCGCCGAGGTGGGTCTCGCCGGCTTCGAGGACAAATACCCGCACGAACTGTCGGGCGGCATGCGCCAGCGCGTCGGCCTGGCGCGGGCCTTGTCGGTCGATGCCGACGTCCTGCTGCTCGATGAACCGTTTTCGGCGGTCGACGAGCAGAACCGGCGGAAGTTCCAGGAAGACCTGATCCGGCTGCGCACCAACCAGAACAAGACCTTCATCTTCGTGACGCACTCGATCGAGGAGGCGGTCTACATTTCCGACCGTATCGTCTTGCTGTCACCGAGACCCGGCCGCGTTTCGCAGATCATTGAACCGGAAATCGACCGCTCCGGCGACCCCGAGCGCATTCATCGCGACAGGCACTATCTCGATACCGTCGATGAGATCTGGCAGGGGCTGAAGCAGTATGTGGAATAACCGGCCATGACCTTGTTTGGCTACCGAATACCAATGATGGCGTCCCTGCTCGTTTGGTGCGTCGTATGGGAAGTCGTTGGCCGGCTCGACCTTGTCTTTCTGCTGCCGCCGTTTAGCGACGTGCTGGTTGCAGCGGTCGATCTCGTTCAAACCCCGTCCTGGCAGAGCGCAACGGTCACGACCCTTCGCGCCTTCGCTATGGGCATGGCCCTGTCGATCGTTATCGGCGTGCCATTGGGCATCCTGATGGGACGCGTCAAGATCGCCGACGACCTGCTCGGCATGTGGGTCAATATCTTTTCAAGCGCACCGCTCTCGGCGATCGTCCCGGTGCTGATGATCCTGTTCGGCTTCGGCGAGAAGACGATCGTTGCCGCGGTGTTCCTGTTTGCGATCTGGATCATCGTTCTCGACACCCGCGCCGGGGTCCGCCATATCTCACCGTCGCTGATCGAGATGGCGCGTTCCTATGGCGCCTCGCGCCCGGCACTCTATAGCAAGATCATCCTGTGGGCGGCGCTTCCGGAAATCCTTGCCGGCATCCGTCTCGGCCTCATCCGCGGCGTCAAGGGCGTCGTCATCGGCCAGTTGCTCGTCGCCATCGTCGGTTACGGCGCGCTGTTCGAGACCTTCTCGCGAAATTTCCGCATGGCCGAATTCTGGGCCTTGACCATCATCCTTTTCGCCTTCGCCCTGCTGATCGCCGAACTGATCGAAAGGGCCGAAGCCAAAGTCGAATTCTATGCAGGAGCGAGACAGTGAACATGCACGGCACGACCTCAAGCTATGTCATCGAACCGACCGCAATCCCCAGAATCCCGGTGGCGGCAACCGACAAAATGTTTCCGGTGCACCGGGTCTATTGCGTCGGGCGGAACTATGCCGCGCATGCAGTCGAGATGGGACACGACCCCAACAAGGAGCCGCCGTTCTTCTTCCAGAAGAATCCTGACAACCTCGATACGACAGGGGAATTTCCGTATCCTCCGGCCTCCAACGATGTCCATCACGAGATCGAAATGGTCGTGGCGCTGAAAAGCGGCGGTACGGATATCCCGGTCGAAAAGGCTCTGGACTGCGTGTTCGGTTATGGCGTAGGTCTCGACATGACGCGGCGCGACCTGCAAGGTAAGGCGAAGGACATGGGCCGTCCATGGGAGGTCGGCAAGGCCTTCGAGGCATCGGCGCCATGCACGCCATTGGTTCCGGCAAGCTCGATCGGCCATCCAACCCAGGGAGCGATTTGGCTGGACGTCAATGGCGAGCGGAAACAGACCGGCGACCTCAACCAGATGATTTGGAAAGTTCCGGAAATGATCAGCTATCTCTCAGGTCTTTTCACGCTGATGCCGGGAGACATCATTCTTTCCGGCACACCGGCGGGCGTCGGCGCGGTTGTTCGCGGTGATGTCCTTCGCGGTCATATCGATGGCGTCGGCGACCTCGAGGTTCGCGTTGTCTGAGACGGCGTCGATCATTGAGCGGCTTGCCGCCGGCGCCGACGATGCGCCGGCGATTTCGGCACCCGACAGGACCACGCTCAGCCATAGCGGGCTGCGCCGCCTGGTCTCCGAAACGGCAGCGCAACTGCATGCGCTGGGCCTCGGCCGTGGCGACCGGGTGGCCATCGTGCTGCCGAACGGGCCGGAGATGGCGACGGCCTTTGTCGCGGTGGCGGCGGCGGCGTCGACGGCGCCACTCAATCCGGCCTACCGGGCCGACGAGCTCGATTTTTACCTGACCGACATCGGCGCCAAGGCAATCCTCGTCGCCGAGGACGAAAGCGGCCCGGCGGTCGCGGTTGCCGAGCGCCTGGGTATAGCTGTGCTCAGGCTCATAGCACTCCGTGACGCGCCAGCCGGAAGCTTTGGGATCGAGGGTGAACCGATCGGCCCGCCGGCTGCGCCCGAATTGGCTGAGGACGGCGACATCGCGCTGTTGCTGCACACGTCCGGCACCACGTCACGACCCAAACTGGTGCCGCTCAGCCATGCCAATCTCGCCGCCTCGGCCGCACATATCGGCGCTACGCTCGGCCTGACAGCCGGCGATCGCTGCCTCAACATCATGCCGCTGTTCCACATCCATGGGCTGATCGCGGCGGTGCTGTCCTCGCTCGCGGCCGGCGGCGGCGTCTTCTGCACGCCGGGCTTCAACGCGCTGCGCTTCTTCCATTGGCTTAGCGAGGCGCGGCCGAGCTGGTACACGGCCGTGCCGACCATGCATCAGGCCATCCTGCCGCGGGCGGCGCGCAATGCCGATGCATTGGCCGCCGCGCCTCTTCGCTTCATCCGCTCGTCCTCGGCATCGCTCCCGCCGCAAGTGATGGCGGAGCTTGAGGCGACCTTCGGCTGTCCGGTGATCGAATCCTACGGCATGACCGAGGCCGCGCACCAGATGGCCTCGAACCGGTTGCCGCCGGGCCTGCGCAAGCCGGGCAGCGTCGGCGCCGCCGCCGGACCGGAAGTGGCGGTGATGGCGCTGGACGGGCAATTGCTGCAGCCCGGTGAGACCGGCGAGATCGTCATTCGCGGGCCCAATGTCACCGCCGGCTACGAGAACAATCTGGACGCCAATGCCACCGCCTTCGCGCATGGCTGGTTTCATACCGGCGACCAGGGCATGCTCGACGATGACGGTTATCTGCGCGTCACCGGCCGGCTCAAGGAGATCATCAACCGTGGCGGCGAGAAGATCTCGCCGCTCGAGGTCGACGACGTGCTGATGGATCATCCGGCGGTGGCCCAGGTCGTCACCTTCGCCACGCCACACGACAAGCTCGGCGAGGAGGTCGCGGCTGCGATCGTGCTGCGCGAGGGCATGGCCGCCACCGAAGGCGACATCCGCAGCTTTGCCGCGCTCCGGCTTGCCGACTTCAAGGTGCCGCGCATTGTCCTGATCTTGAACGAAATCCCGAAGGGCGCGACGGGCAAGCTGCAGCGCATCGGTCTCGCGACCAAACTGGGTCTTGCGAAACCCGGGCTGGGATGATGCGGATCACCATTTTTGGCGCCGGCGCGATCGGCGGCTATCTCGCGGCCAAACTTGCCATGGCCGGCCGCGTCGATCTGTCGATCGTGGCGCGGGGCGCTCATCTCGAAGCGATCAGGACGGCCGGGCTTCGCCTGATCGAAGACGGTCATGAATCCGTCGCCTCTGTCAGGGCCGCCGCGCAGGCGCAAGAGCTAGGTGTCCAGGACTACGTCGTGCTGGCGCTCAAGGCCCATTCGGTCGCACCAGCGCTCGACCAGATCGCGCCGCTGCTGGGCGAGGGGACGGCCGTCGTCACCATGCAGAATGGCGTGCCCTGGTGGTACTTCCACAAGATCGGCGGTTCGCTCGAAGGCACGCGGTTGCAAGCGGTGGATAACGGTGGAGTGATCTGGGACCGGCTTGGGCCGGATCGCGTCATCGGCTCGGTCGTTTATCCCGCGGCCGAGGTGGATGCGCCCGGCCTGGTCCGCCATATCGAGGGAAAACGCTTCTCGCTTGGTGAGCCCTCGGGCGAGAAGAGTGAACGTGTCACGCGGCTTGCCGAGGAGATGGTTGCGGCGGGGCTGCAGGTGCCGGTTCGCGACGACATCCGAAGCGAAATCTGGGTGAAGCTGTGGGGCAATCTCTCCTTCAACCCGATATCCGCGCTGACCGGCAGCACGCTTGCGGCAATCGCTGCCGACGAGGCAACCCGCACGCTTGCCCGCGCCATGATGCTGGAGGCGCAGGCGATCGGCGAAAGCCTCGGCGTCCGTTTCCCGATATCGGTCGACCGTCGCATCAAGGGGGCCGGCGACGTCGGCGAGCACAAGACGTCGATGCTGCAGGATCTGGAACGCGGCCGGCCAATGGAGATCGACGCACTGGTAACGGCGGTCCAGGAGCTTGGCCGGCTGACCGGCCAGCCGACGCCCACCATCGACAGCGTGCTGGCGCTGGTACGCCGCCTCGCCATCGAGCGCGGCTGTTATTCCTCCTGATCCAAAGCCGAGTTCCTTGGCCGCTGGCAATTGAGTGGCCAGGACGACGCCGCGGCCGCATGTGAGAAGACAACGCCTCATATCGTTCTGACATACGCCGCAAGCTGGTCGGCCACTGTTCCCCAGCCGTCGAAAAAGCCCATCTCCTCGTGGTTCTTGCGTGTCGCTTCATCCCGGTGGATGGCTGTCGCGGTGTAGCGCGTAGCCTTGCCTTCCGGCTGCAATGATATGACCGCTGTGATGAATGGGTCCCCTGACGGCCGATAGCCGGGCAGCAACGCATCGGTCCACACCAGCCGCTCGTTGGGCACGATGTCGAGGTAGCAGCAATGCCGGTCGTTGACCTCCTTGCCATCAGGCGACTGCATGCGGGTCCTGAACAGGCCGCCGGGCCTGAGGTCGATCTCGCAATCGGTGACGATCCACGGCTTCGGTGTGAACCATTGCCGAACATGTTCGGGCGTCGTCCAGGCTGTCCACAAAAGCTCGCGCGGCGCGTCGATGACGCGTTCGAGAACGAGGTCGAGTTTTGGGTCGGGTTTGAGCAGCAGGGTCGAACTCATTTGTCTTTCTCCTTGAGTTTTAGGACGTAGTCGTCGAATTGATCGAGACGGCGTTCCCACAGCGCGCGTTGCTCGGCCAGCCAGTTTTCCGCGAGTTTCAGCGGCTCGGGCGCGAGTTGGTAGGTCCTGATCCGGCCAGTCTTTTGCGAGTGCACCAGCCCGCAACCTTCTAAAACCCTGAGATGTTCAATGAAGGAGGGCAGGGCCATGTCGAATGGCTGCGCGAGCTCGCTGACGGAGGCGGGGCTTCTGTTCAGCCGCTCGACGACACGGCGGCGCGTCGGATCGGAAAGTGCCCGGAAGATGCCGTCGATCGGCGGGATGTTCGGACTTGCGGTCTGCAGGGTTGTTGCGGCGGTCATGTCGTCCTCGCGTCACAGCACATAATTTATGTTACTTAGGTAAAGACCTTAGTATTGGCAAGAGCAAAAAATTCTGAGGATGCCTGCGGGGTCGCCGCTGGCAATGTCTGAAGGGTGGTTTACGGTGCGCCAGATTCGATGAGCGATCAGTCCGAGGGCCAAAATTTTGACGATCACCATGTACGGCATCACCAATTGCGACACGATCAAGAAGGCGCGTGTCTGGTTGGAAAGCCACGATGTCGCCTATCGGTTCCACGATTACAGGGTCGAAGGCCTGGAGGCGGATCGGCTCGACGGCTGGTTCGGCAAGGTCGGCTGGGAAATCCTGCTCAACAAGGCGAGCACGACATTTCGAGAACTGTCGGACACGGACAGGCTGAGCCTCGACGAGAACAAGGCCAAGGCGCTGATGCTGGCCAAGCCGACGATGATCAAGCGGCCGGTCCTCGATCTTGGTGATCGTATCCTCGTCGGCTTCAAGCCTGATGTCTATCAGCAGGCGGTGGGCGGGTTGAAGTAGCCGGACGGGATGCTTTCACGCTCCAGTCCGCCAGGCGAATTGGGTCGCGGGGAAGACCTTGGCCTGCCTGGCCGAGAGCGCGTCCCATGCTGCGCGGCAGCTGGGGTCCGGTTCGATCGTCTCGGCGATGCTGGTCATGGCATCCGCCGCCTCAGAAAAACTTTCGAACCATCCGACGCCGACCGCCGCGCTGATCGCTGCGCCGAGGGAGGAGGCTTCGGCATTGTGCCCCTTATGGATCGAGATCCCCGTTGCGTCCGCGATCATCTTTGTCCAAAGCTTGCTGTTGGCGCCGCCGCCGATCGCCACCATTTGCGCCGGCGAAAGACCATGGCTACGCATCTCTTCGAGAGCCCGGGCGGTTTGCAGCGTCATCGCCTCGAGCCCTGCACGATAGAAGTGACCGAGCGTGTGCGAGGGGTGCATGCCGATGAAGCTCGCGCGTGCGCTCGGATCCCAATGCGGGTCCATGCAACCGACCAGGGTGGTGCCGGCGAGAAGTCCGTCGGAGCCGATCGGGACGGCCGCCGCTTCCCTTTCCAGGCGGTCGAAGATCGCCGGATCGGAGCGCCCGCCGGCAAAATTGTCGACGAACCAGTTGACGAAATAGACACCCGCCCGCTGCACTGCTTCGAGGAAATAGCCATCGCCTGTCGGCGAGGTCATGGTACGCCAGAAATCGCCGACCACCGGTTCCCGCGACCAGATTCCCGCTATGATCGCAGTTCCGAGATTGAGATAGACGACGCCGTCGCGCATGGCATTAACGCCGAGCCCGGCGCATTGCCCATCGCCGCCGGCGGCAATCACTGGCGTTCCTTCGGAGAGGCCCGTTGCTGCGGCGGCCGCGGCATCAACCGTCCCGACCCACGTGCCGGACCGCACCGCATTGGGAAGTTGCGACGGCTTGATGCCGAGATGATCGAGGACCGGCTGCGACCATGCCTTACGCGAGATGTCGAAGAGACCGAACGGATCGGCGCTCGTCCAGCTCGCACTTGGTGTTCCCGTCAGTTTCAGCGTCAGATAGCCGTGCACGTCGAGGATTTTCTTCGCATTGTCCAACCGTTCCGGCTCGTTCTCGCGCAGCCATTTCAGGCGGTAGACGACCGGCGTCACATCGATCGGTTTACCGGTGATCGCGTGCAGCCGCTCACGGCCGATCTCCGCCGCGAAACGGTCGACCAGCCCGGCGGCACGTTCGTCGAGCCAGAGGCTCGCGGGTCCGATCGGCTCGCCGGCGCCGTCGATGAGGGCAACGGTCTCGCGCTGGTTGGAGATCGCGATCCCGGCGATGCGTTTCGGGTCGACCGTGCCGACAAGCTGTCGCAGTGCCGCTGTTGCGGCCCGCCACCAGTCAGTGACCTCCTGCTCGACATAATCCGGCCTCGGCCTCATCAGATCGAGCGGCGCGCGGCCTTCCGCCACGGCTTGTCCGTCCCGGCTCCAGGCAATCGCCTTGCAGGATTGCGTGGAACTGTCGAGGCCGACGACAAGAGGTCCGTCGCTGCTGCCCATGATTTGTCCTCCCGAGACGATGGGTTCCACCGAGTGCTGGTTATTCCAAGAGAATGTTTGCGGTGGCCATGTCGGTGACAAAATGTGTCGCATATCCGCCGCCGAGCCCAGCCCTGATCGCCCCCATCTTGCGGGCGCCGCCGGCGGCGCAGATGCGGACGGGCACCGCTTTCAGTTCGTCGAGCGTGATGCCGACGGTGCGTCCGTCGAGCGGCGTTGCGAAAGGGGCTCCTTGAGCGTCGATGAACCGCCCGATGATAACGCCGAGAGCTCCCTGCTCGATCATGCCGGCAAGTGCGGCGGCATCCGATATCCCGGCTCGGGCATAGGTGCTCTCCGGCCCGATATCGCCGATCCCGAAGATGACTTTGCCGGCGGCACGGATCATGCGGAACTGGTTGACGAGCATCGGCTCCTGCATGAGTTGGTCGTGCAGGTCGTCGGTGGAGACGATCGCCGGGGCAAGCAGGTTTATGCAGCGGGCGCCGAGCCGGTTGGCCATCAGCGAGGTGCAGAATTCCGGCGAGAAATCGCTGGTGCCGATCGAGCTTCCCGAGAGCTGGACGACGGTGAGGTTCCGATCATGCCGTAGTCGTGGGATCGAGCGGGCGGCAGCGAGCACCGTTTTCCCCCAGGCAACGCCGATCGTGTCCCCCGGATCGACCATCGACGCCAGCAACCGTCCTGCCGCTTCGCCGATGCGGCGGTCGGCATCGTTGGGATCGAGGTCGGGGATAACCGCCGCGCCGCGAAGCCCGTATTTTTCCATGAGACGCCGCGAGGTCAAGGTGCGGGCAAAAGCGTCGTGGTCGACCTGCACGGCGACAAGTCCGCTTTCTCGCGCCTCCTGCAGATAGTGTACCACGCTCGCCCTGGAGACGTTCATGACCTTGGCCACATCGCTCTGGTTGAGCTGGTCGACATAGTAGAGCCAGGCAGCCCACGCCACCGCGCTGTCGAATTCGGGCGGCAGTGCCGAGAGCCCAGATGGTCGGACCACGTCGATGTCGGCGTTGGCATTCATGTCCCTTTTTCCGCAGGTTTGCGGAACGAAGTCAAGCGTCGCGGGGAAATGCTTGACAAAAGACAGCGATAGGTGACTATTGTTCGATGCGCAGCGCGCCTGCGTCTCGATTAGAGAGTTGCCCCACAAGAGGACGCCATGACCAATCCGGCAGCCGGATCCTGGACGACTTTAATCGACGACATTTTGGACGGGCGCTGGACCAACCCGGAGACCGGGATAAAGGCCGTCGTGCCATATGAGCGGATCGTCATCGAAGGAAGCCTCGAAGGGCGGGCGGCCGATCTCGTTTCTGAGCTCGACCTGGGTGAGCGGTTCACGGTCGTTGCGGATGCCGCGACCTATGATGCGCTTGGCGAACGCGTTGCGCGCGAACTGAAGACGCTTGGCCCCGTCAATGTCGTGATATTGGATCACCCGCATGCCGACATGGCCAACGTCGAAAGCCTGGCCGTCAAACTCGCGGATGCGGATGCCGTGATCGCGGTCGGTTCCGGCACGATCAACGATCTCTGCAAGTTCGTCACCGGAAGGAATGGACGGCGCTACTGCGTGTTCGGGACGGCCGGTTCGATGAACGGCTACACATCGACGACCGCATCCATCACACTTGAAAGCGGCCTGAAGGTATCGCTCCCTTCCCACGCGCCATCAGGCTTTTTCGTCGATCTTGGCGTCTCCGCTGCCGCCCCGACCTATCTGTCGGCGGCGGGGTTCGGGGACTGCCTTTGCCGCTCGGTCGCCCAGATCGACTGGTGGATGTCGCACCGTCTGCTTGGCACTGCCTACCATCAGGTTCCGTTTCTGATCCAGGAAAAGGATGAGGCGGCGCTCAACGAGCGTGCGGCAAAGCTTGCCGAACGCGACATCGAGGCCAATGGCTATCTCTATCGCGTGCTGACGCTCTGCGGCCTCGGCATTTCCTTCACCGGCGTCTCCAATCACGGTTCCATGGGCGAGCATCAAATATCGCACTACATCGACTGCTTCGCCGGCGAGCGTCACCCCGGGACGCTCCACGGCACTCAGGTCGGTGTCGCCTCACTCACCATGGCGCGATTGCAGCAAGCAATGCTTGCAAGCGACCAGCCGCCGGTGGTGAAGGCGACGAGGATCGATCCTGACGACATGGTCCGCCGCATGGGGCCGGCTGTCGCCGCACAATGTCTCGACGAACTGAAGAAGAAGGCCTTCGACGAGAATGCCGCCGCCGCGTTCAACGAGCGGCTGCAGGAGGTCTGGCCGACACTCAGGCAGGAGCTCAAGCAATTCATGGTGCCTGTCGACGAGATGCAGCGCCTGCTGAAATCTACCGGCGGCCCGATTTCAGCCGCCGAACTGGGCACGCCGGCCGATTTCTATCGCGAGGCCGTCGTTCATTGCCGGGAGATGCGCAATCGCTTCTCCTTCCTCGACATTGCTGCGGATGCAGGAATGCTGGAGGATTTTGCGCGCGGGGAAGCCTGACCGGATGCGCGACCTCGCCGAATTCGCACCCGAAACTGCGTCGCGCATGCGTGGCGTCTTCTGCGATATCGACGACACGCTGACGACCGAGGGTCGTCTGCCGGCCGACGCCTACCGTGCGCTCGAACGCCTGCACGAGGCGGGCCTTGTCGTTGCTCCCATTACCGGGAGACCGGCAGGCTGGTGCGACATGATTGCCCGGTTCTGGCCGGTGACCGGCGTGGTCGGCGAAAATGGCGCTTTTTACTTCGCTTATGATCAGGCAACGCGAAAGATGATCCGGGTTTTCGCGGCGAGCGCTGAGGAACGCCGGGAAAACAGGCGCAGGCTCGCCGAACTGGAAAAGCGCATTGTCCAGGAAGTGCCGGGGTCGGCCGTATCGGCTGACCAGCGATATCGCGAAGCCGATCTGGCCATCGACTTTTGCGAGGATGTTCCGGCGCTGCCGCTGTCCGATGCCAGGCGCATCAAGCAGCTTTTCGAGCAGGCCGGCGCTGTCGCCAAGATTTCGTCGATCCATGTGAACGGCTGGTTTGGCCGATACGACAAGCTGTCGATGACGCGCCGCTTTGCGAGCGAGAGGCTGGGAACCGATCTCGATGCTGAAAGGCAGGCCTATGCATTCGTCGGAGACAGCCCGAACGACGCCCCGATGTTCGGGTTCTTTCCGAACTCGTTCGGGGTTGCGAATGTGGTGGATTTCCAGGGACAGATCGACGCCGAACCCGCTTACGTCGCCAGGTCGCGAGGTGGCCGCGGCTTCGTCGAGATTGCCGATGTGATCCTGGCAAACCGGAGGTTAGGGGTGGCCTGATCGGCCGGCGCGAAATGTGCCGCCCGCAAAGACCCAAAGGATGTTCTGCGGCGAAACAGAACCAGGGACGGAAGATTCGATGCCAGTCTGCTTTCAGATGAAAGCGAGCGCAACGCTCCAGGCAACATCGCACAGCAGCTTCGGCTGCCACCGCGATGCCGGCCGGTGGATGTCACAGCGAGCTGCCCGTCTCCTGGTCGGTGATGAGGCCGGTGAAGAACCCTTTTTCCAGGAGCTTGGCCATGATGCCGACCTTGTTCTTTCCGCCGGAAACGAGGATGCGT
This sequence comes from Mesorhizobium sp. WSM4841, assembly GCF_055811515.1. NCBI lineage: Bacteria > Pseudomonadati > Pseudomonadota > Alphaproteobacteria > Hyphomicrobiales > Phyllobacteriaceae > Mesorhizobium > Mesorhizobium sp. WSM4841. Next base: position 351,530 of record NZ_JBVVQC010000001.1, on the reverse strand, counting down.
TTGGGAATGTTCAGCGTGTCGAGAGGATAAACCCCGACAATGCGTTCGTTGACGGGATGGTCGATGAGTTCGGCGTTGCGGTCGAAGAAGTAGCCGAGAAAGTTCCCGATCGGCTTCAGTCTCAGGACGTCGTCGAATTCCTCGTCCGTCATATAACCGACGCTCCGAAGCGTCGAACTGGTCGTGCCGCCGACGCTCATCAGCGCAAGGTCGGCGTTCAACGCCTTCTGGATAACCTCGCGCGCGCTCGGTTGCTGCAGGATCGTCTCGCGGCTTTCGCGGCTGTCGCAGATGATGGGTCCGGGGAGATAGTAGGATTCGGCCTGAGTGCGCTGGGCAAAGACGGCGGCTGCGTCGTATTTATCGATCGACGACCGGCGCGACAGAGAGCCGAGAAGCGGCACGACGGTAACGTTCCTGAGCGCCACCGGTTCGATGTTGGAGGCGAGCCATCTCATGGTACGGCCCCACGCCATGGCGACCGTCATGTCGTCCCTGAGCAGCGTCTCGACGGTCTGCGCGGCATAGATGCCGATCACTTCGGAGAGCCCGAGCTCCGACCCGGTGTCATCAGGCGTGATGCTGCATATGTCGAGCCGGTACTTCCGCCTGAGCTGTTCTTCAATTTCGAGCGCCTGGGACGTCCCGGCGTTGATGCGGATCGAGACGATGCCGCGCTCCTTCGCCTCGGCCAGCAGCCTGTGGATCTTGGTGCGGTTGATCTGCAGCCGCTCGGCGATGGCCTGCTGCGTTTCGCCCAGCACGAAATATTGATGGGCAACCCGAGCCAGCAGACCGATCGACGTCATGAGGGTTCTCCGATGCTGGTGGCGCACCCGTCTGAATGCCGCTGTCGCTGGCCAACAAGTGCTTGCCACGGACATGGTGAAGATATAGCATTTGAACAAATGCACAAGATATGAACATTTGTGCATCGCAAAACGAAGCGGTTCGGGAGGAACGCGTGCGGGTTGCCCAAGCCAGACGTTTCGTCGTTTCGGATCACCCGCTGCCCTGGCTGCTGCCGCTGGTGGCGATCCTGCTTGTCTTCACGGTCTATCCCCTGATCTACAACATCTGGCTGAGCTTCCATGAGTTCGTCCCGCGCCGACGGGCGCTCGAATTCGTCGGAACGGAAAACTGGGTGCAGCTCTGGAACGACGCGCGGTTCTGGCAGTCGCTCGTCATCACCTTCACCTATTTCGCCATCGCGCTGGTCTTTGAACTGGTGCTCGGCATGGCGATCGCGCTGCTCCTCGACAGCGACGGCTTCGGTTTCGGATTCTTGCGCGGCGTCCTGACAATGACGCTTGTCATCCCGCCGGCCATCGTCGGCATGATGTATCTGCTGATGGAGGACCCGCAGTTCGGGGTGATCAGCTACCTCCTGCAGTCGATCGGCCTGCTCAATCCGAACAACCCTATCCTCGCCACGGCGTCGACCGCGCTAGCCGGCGTTCTCGTCGCGGAAATCTGGCAGTGGACGCCGTTCATGGTCCTCATCTTCCTTGCCGGTCTCAGGGCGCTGCCGCCGGAGCCTTACGAGGCCGCGATGATCGACGGCGCGTCGTCGTTCCAGATTTTCCGGCGCATCACCCTGCCGATGATGTCGAAGGTGATCGCGATCGCCGTGCTGGTCCGCGGCATCGATCTCTTCCGCGTCTTCGATTACGTCTTCGTCATGACCTCCGGCGGGCCGGGAGCGTCGACCTACTCGCTGTCCCTCTATGCATGGCAGCAGACGTTCAGCTTCGTAAAATGGGGCTATGGAGCCACGCTCAGTCTCGTCACCCTGGTGATCATCCTCGTCATTGCCAATCTCTTCATCCGTATCGCGAAGGTGAGATGGTAAAATGAACGGCTCCTTCTCGACGCGCATGCTTCGCACCATCGCCGCCTGGGTTGTGGTCGCAGTCTTCTTCTTTCCGATCTACTACTGGACGTCGGTGGCGTTCAAACACGGCAATGACATCTTCAACCGGCCGCCGAAACTGTTCGCCTTCACGCCGACCTTCGACAATTTCCAGAAGGTGTTCGGGATTTCGCTGGGCAGCGGCGGCATCACCGTGACGCCGGGCGGCGGCAACTTCTACATGGCGCCCCGCGTCTGGGATTCGATCGTGATCGCGACGCTGTCGACCGTGCTCGCCGTCGCCATCGCCACGCTTGCCGCCTATGCCCTGTCGCGCATGAACTTCCGCGGCCGGCACAGTTTTGTCGGATGGGTGTTGTCGACGCGCATGATGCCACCCGTCGCGGTCGCGGTTCCGATGTTCTTTATCTACAAGAATTTCGGTCTCATCGACACCTATACCGGCATGGTGCTGATCCACGCGCTGATGAACCTGCCGCTCGCCGTCCTCCTGATGAAGAGCTTCTTCGACGACATTCCGTCGGAGATCGACGAGAGCGCCATCGTCGATGGCGCCAGCCGCTTCATGATCTTCCGGCGGATCGTGCTGCCGATGGCCAAGGGCGGCATCGCCGCCACGGCGGTGCTCTGCTTCATCTTCAGCTGGACCGAATTCCTGTTTGCGCTGACCCTGACCACCACGTCGGTCAAGACCGTGCCTGTCGTCTCGTCGACCTTCGTCACCTCGATCGGCACCGCCTGGGGCAACATGGCCGCGCTTGGCGCCGCATCCATCATTCCCGCTTTCATCTTCATTCTGTTGGTTCAAAAGCACCTCGTGCGCGGTCTCACGATGGGATCGTTGAAACAATAGATGGGAGGCTCGAATTCGCAGCCTTGTGAAAATCGCGAATTAAACCGGAGGAGTAGACAATGAAAGACAGCATCAGAAAGGCGCATCTTGCCTCTGTCACTGACCGCTTCGTTCGCGGACAGATGGACCGGCGCTCGTTTCTTCGCGCAGCAAGCATTCTCGGCCTCGGCGCCGGCGCGCTCGGCATGGGCCTGGGACGACGTCCGTTCTACGGCATCAGCCAGGCATCGGCTCAGGAACAGGAACTAAAGCCCAGCGCCGAAATCACTAAGTGGCTCTCGGATGTCGGCAAGCCCTTTGCCGGAACGACGCTTCGTCTCGCCACCGAATCGACGCCGCCGTCGAATGCCATTGCCACGCAACTCAAGCAGTACTTCGAGGAGGCTACCGGCATCAAGGTCGAGATCGAAGTGCTGCCGCTCGAGCAGGTGCTGCAGAAGCTGACGCTCGACGTGGCTTCGAGCCTCGGCACTTACGACCTCTACTATATCGACCAGAGCTGGGCGGCGAGCTTCAGCCAGGACGTCTTCGATCCGCGCGAGCAGCTCAAGAACGCCGACCTGGCAATGCCGAACTACAACATCGACGACTTCCTGAAGCCGCTCGTCGACGGTATCGCCATGTACGAGGACCGCATGGTCGGCGTGCCCTACGACATCCCGATCTTCATCATGCAGTACCGCAAGGACGTCTGGGACGAGCTCAAGCTGCCGCCTCCGGCCACGCTGGACGATTTGCTGAAGGCGTCTGCGGCGATCACCGACGCCAAGGGCCCGAACATGTACGGCACCAGCGGCCAGATGAAATCGGGCCATTACAGCCTCGAATGCGATTGGACGGCGTGGCTTTGGGGCCATGGCGGTTCGATTTTCGGCCCCGACGGCAAGTTCACCGGCAATGACGAAGCCGGCTTGGCCGCCATGGCCTACTGGGACAAGCTCAAGGCGACGATGCCGCCCGGGGTCGACGGCTGGACATGGGATGGCGAGGGCCAGTCGGTCGGCCAGGGCGTCGCCGCCTCGATGCTGTCCTGGGGCGAATTCTTCCCGTTCTTCGACGATCCCAAGGCCTCCAAGGTCTCCGGTCTGATGGAAGCGATGGTTCCGCCGAAACCTGCCGCCACGCTGCGCACCGTCGAGCAGACCGGATTCGGCGAAATTCCGGGCGTTGGTCACCAGGGCGGTTCTTCGCTCGCGGTGTCGAAATACTCGAAGAGCCCGGACGCCGCCTGGATTTTCATGCAGTGGGCGACCTCAGCCGATACCCAGGCGCTGATAACCGTTCTGGGCGGCGGTACGGGGCCAACGCGCACCAGCGTCTATGACGATCCGCGCGTGCTGGCCAATGCGCGTGTCGGCGCCGGCACGACCCGCCATTTGCCGGTCGTGCGCGACACCATCGCCAACTACATGGGATCCGAGCCCGACTTGCCGGCGTGGGCAGAACTCTCGAGCGACATGATCCCGGTTGCACTGGGCAAATACTTCGCCGGCCAGTCTGGCTCGGCCAAGGAGTCGCTCGACGCCCTGAAAACCCAGGTCGACGATCTCGTCGCCAAGGGCTGAATGTTCCCGGGGGGGGGGGGGGGGGGGGGGGGGGGGGGGGGGGGGGGGGCCGCCCCCCCCCCCCCCGGCGGGGGGGGGGGGGGGGGGGGGGGGCGGCGGGGGGGGGCGTGGGGGGGGGGGGGGGGGGGGGCGGCGCCGGCCCCCCCCCCCCCCGCGCCGCCGCCCCCGCGGCACCCGGCCGCCCCCCCCCGCCCCCCCCCCCCCCCCCCCGCCCCCCCCCGCCGCCCCCCCCGCCCCCCCCCCCCCCCCCCCCCCCCCCCCCCCCCCCCCCCACCCCGGGTATCGACAATCCCCAAGAGGAAAAGCAATGGCTGGAAAACAGCTCGTAGCAGTGACAGGAGCGAGTTCTGGTATCGGCGAGGCGGTCGCCAGGGTGTTTTCGCGCGCCGGCCATCCTGTTCTGATGATGGCCCGCCGTCTGGAGCGCATGGAGGCGCTGAACCTCCCCAACAGCATGGCCCGGCAGGTCGACGTCCGCGACCGCGCCGCAATCGCAGCCGCCGTGAAGGAGGCGGAAGCAGAATACGGACCGGTCGACATGCTCTTTGCCAATGCCGGCATCGCGCGTCTTGCCGACATAGGCCGCCAGCCGCCCGAGGAATGGGACGAGATGATCGACATCAACACGAAAGGCGTGCTGAATTCGGTCCACGCCGTGATGTCGGGCATGATGGAGCGCCGTCATGGAACGCTGTTCATGATGAGTTCGATCGCCGGCCGAAAAATCTATCCGGATCATACCGTTTACTGCGGGACGAAATTCTTCGTTCACGCCGTGTCGGAATCGCTGCGCGACTATCTTTCCGACTATGACGTCCGCGTGGTCGTGCTTTCGCCCGGGGTGATCGAAACCGAAGTTCTGAGCGGCGTCCTCGATCCGCAGACGCTCGCCAACTACAAGGCCAATAAGCTCAAGATCGGCGGCGGCATCGGACCGGAGCACGTCGCTGACCTCATGCTGCACACCTACCAGATGCCGCAGAACGCTCTCGTGCAGGAAATCGTCATCACGCCGACCAGGCAGAAATACTGACGACCCGAATCCGGGCTTCTGGAGAGAGAGAATGGCTACCGTAGAATATAAGAACATCGCCAAGAGTTTCGGGCATGTCGAGGTGATGAAGGACATCTCCTTCGGCATTGCCGACCGCGAATTCGTCGTCCTTCTTGGGCCGTCTGGCTGCGGAAAGACCACGCTCCTGCGCATGACAGCCGGGCTCGAGCGAGTGACCAACGGCGATCTGTTGATTGGCGACAGGCGGGTCAATGACGTTCACCCGCGCGATCGCGACATCGCGATGGTGTTCCAGAACTACGCGCTCTATCCGACGATGAAGGTGTTCGACAATATCGGCTTCAGTCTCGAAGTGGCGAAAGTGCCAAAGGCCGAGATCAGGAAGAAGGTCGAATGGGCGGCGGAAATCCTGAATCTCACGCCCTACCTCGGCCGCTATCCCAAGGAACTGTCGGGCGGCCAGCGCCAGCGCGTCGCCATGGGCCGCGCCATGGTGCGGAATGCCGCCGTCTTCCTTTTCGACGAGCCGCTCTCCAACCTCGACGCGAAGCTGCGCACGCATATGCGCGTGGAAATCCGCCAACTCCACAACCGTCTCGGCACGACCACGATCTACGTCACCCATGACCAGATCGAGGCGATGACGATGGCTGACAAGATCGTGCTGATGCACGCCGGCAGGATCGTGCAGATCGGCACGCCCGACGAGGTCTACGAACGCCCGAACTCGAAATACGTCGCTGATTTCATCGGCTCGCCTTCGATGAACTTCATCGCCGGCGCTGTCGAGACCGCGGGCGGCAGTCCTCGCTTCGTCGCCGAAGGCGTGTCGATCGGCCTCTCACCTGAGATCAAGGCGAAGCCAGGCCAAAAGGTCATCATGGGCGTGCGTCCGCACGATCTCGGCATTTCGGATGCGGGTGAGATCAAGGGCGAGGTCGTGCTGTCCGAAACGACCGGCGCGGACGTCCAGATTCATTTGCGTGTGGCGGGATACGACGCCGTCGCCGTGGTGCCGCGTGACGAGCGCCGCAACGCCGGCGCCGCGATCAACCTTTCGGTACTGCCGGGCAAGGTGCACCTCTTCGATGCGGCCACGGAACTGCGTGTCGCCTGAACAGATTCGCGGTGCCGCGCGCCCGGCCATCGCGCTGGCGACTGAGTAACTGCACGCGTGAGCAGCCGTTGCAGGGTGGCTGCACTCTTTGCCTAAGGAGATGGTGCAGCCGCCGCGTCTTCCACGTCGAGAGAATCTTCGATTGCTTCCGGATTCCGGGCGATGGTCCAGAGGAGAGTATTCGCCGCTGCATCCGGTTGCGATATCTTTAGCGCGGGCCGCGCGGCCACGACCTATGGCCTTCCTATGTCAGCGGCCCCGCCATCTTGGTTTGATTGCGGGGAACGCCCGGATGTTCGCCCGTCATCTCATCCGGGTCGTCGGCAAATAGATGCCTCATACATCAGTAATTGACGGTAGCACATTTCAATGTATGCTGCAACGCTGAGACATCATGTCTCAAAGCTGAGCCGAAGGGTCGCCGGTGATAACTGCACCACAATTGCGCGCCGCCAGGGCGCTGCTCGGTATCGACCAGCGCAGGCTTGCCGAGTTGTCCGGCCTTTCGGTCCCGACAATTCAGCGCATGGAAGCCAGCGAGGCGATGATCCGGGGCAATGTCGATTCGTTGATGAAATTGATTGCAGCACTTGAGGCTGCCGGCATCGAGTTGATCGGGGAAGGCGCGACCAGCCAGGCTGGCGGACGGGGCGTGCGGCTGAAGGCGGGGCTCAATCCAGCCAGGATTTCAGGCGCCGACGAAGCGGAAGCCGAGGTCGGCGGGGGCCTGCCGTGACGTCGATCGTTGCCCTTCTTTTGTGGGGTGTCGCCGCGTTTTTGGGAACCGCCGTACTGGCTGTCGCCGTCAGTCGGCGCGGCTCGGCGACGCATCTGGTCTATGGCGCAACCCTTGGCATCTCGGCCGTCATGTTCGCGATCGCCGCAGCAGAGCTGACAGGCGATCCTGCCGGCGTGTCCACTGTTACGCTGCCACTCGGACTGCCGTGGATCGGCGCTCATTTCCGTCTCGACGCGCTGTCGGCATTCTTTCTGGTCGTCGTCAATCTGGGCGGCGCTGCGGCCAGCCTCTATGGGCTTGGCTACGGCCATCACGAATCTGCGCAACACCGGGTGCTGCCGTTTTTCCCGGCCTTTCTTGCCGGCATGACTCTTGTCGTGCTGGCCGACGACGCCTTCACCTTCCTGCTGTCCTGGGAGTTCATGTCGCTCGCCTCGTGGGCGCTCGTCATGGCGCACCATCGCGAACAGGACAATACCCGGGCAGGCTACATCTATCTGGTGATGGCGAGCTTCGGCACATTGGCGCTGCTGCTCGCTTTCGGCCTGCTGGCCGGACCGGACGGAACCTACACATTCGACGCGATGCGTGCCGCCGAGCCAAGCCGGTTCGTTGCCGCAGCCGCCCTGGTTCTCATGCTGCTCGGCGCCGGCTCCAAGGCCGGCCTTGTCCCGCTCCACGTCTGGCTGCCGCTCGCTCATCCGGCGGCGCCAAGCCATGTCTCGGCCCTGATGAGCGGCGTCATGACGAAAGTCGCCGTCTATGGCTTCATACGCGTCATTTTCGACCTGCTCGGTGAGCCGGCATGGTGGTCTGGCGTCGTCGTGCTTTTCCTCGGCGGCCTGACGGCGGTGCTCGGCATCCTCTACGCCTTGATGGAAAAGGACCTCAAGCGGCTCCTTGCCTACAGCACCATCGAAAACATCGGCGTCATCTTCGTTAGCCTTGGCCTTGCGCTCGCCTTCAAGGCCAATGCGATGCCGTCGGCCGCCGCACTGGCGCTCACCGCAGCACTGTTCCACGTTCTCAACCATTCCTTTTTCAAGAGCCTGCTGTTTTTCGGCGCGGGCGCCGTGCTCACAGTGACCGGCGAGCGCAACATGGAGAAGCTTGGCGGTCTTATCCATCGCATGCCGCTGACCAGTTTTGTCTTTCTCGTCGGCTGCGTTTCGATCTCAGCACTTCCGCCCTTCAACGGCTTCGTCTCCGAATGGCTGGCCTTCCAGGCCATCCTGCAGAGCCCCGATCTGCCGCAATGGGGCCTGAAGGTCATGGTGCCCGCTGTCGGTGGCCTGCTGGCATTGTCGGCGGCGCTGGCCGCCGCCTGTTTCGTAAAGGCGTTCGGCATCACATTTCTCGGCCGGCCACGCTCCGTGGCGGTGGAGCAGGCGCAGGAGGTCGACCGCTACTCACTGGCGGCGATGTTCGTTCTCGCGGCCCTTTGTCTGCTTGCCGGTATTCTGCCGGGCCTGATCATAGACGGTCTGTCACCGGTGACGCTTTCGCTGATCGGCAGCCGCATGCCGGTGCAGATGGCGCAGCCCTGGCTGTCGATCGTGCCGATCGCCGAGAGCCGCAGCTCCTACAACGGCCTGTTGGTGTTTGTGTTCATTGCAATCTCCGCATCGCTTGCGGCGTTCGTCATTCACCGCTTCGCCTCGCATGCGCTGCGTCGCGGCCCCGCATGGGGTTGCGGCTTTCCCGACGTCACGCCGGCCGCGCAATATACGGCCGTCAGTTTCGCGCAGCCCATTCGCCGCGTCTTCGGCACATTCGCATTCCGTGCCCGGGAAAAGGTGGAAATGCCACCACCGGGCGCCACCGGGCCGGCACGCCTCACTGTGGAAATCCACGATGTGATCTGGGAGACATTTTACCAGCCGATCGCTGGCGCTGTCGGCTATGCGACCGAGAAGCTGAACCATCTGCAGTTCCTGACCATCCGGCGCTATCTGACCCTGGTCTTCCTCTACCTCGTCACCTTGCTTCTGGTGCTCGCGCTATGGCCCTGATCCTTGAACTGGCCGTCCAGGGCGCGCAGATGGTGCTGGTGCTTTTGCTGGCACCGCTGCTGACCGGCTTCGTGCGCAAGGTGAAGGCGAGACTGCAGCGCCGCCGGGGACCTTCGCTGTTCCAGCCCTACCGCGATCTCCTGCGGCTGATGCGCAAGGAGGTCGTCCTGGCGGACAACGCATCCTGGCTGTTTCGCGTCATACCCTACCTGATCTTTGCCGCCACCTGGGTCGCCGCCGCGCTCATCCCGACATTCGCAACCGGCCTCACCTTCAGTTGGACCGCCGATCTCATCGCCATTGTCGCGCTGCTCGGCAGCGCGCGGTTCTTCCTGGCATTGGCGGGCATGGATGTCGGTACGAGCTTTGGCGGCATCGGCGCGAGCCGCGAGGTGATGATCGCTTCATTGGCCGAGCCCGCCATGCTTTTGATCGTGTTCAGCCTGGCGCTCGTCGCCGGCGCGACGCAACTCTCCACCGTCGCCGCCGTCATGGCTTCGCCGGATGTCGGCCTGCGGGTCTCTCTTGGCATGTCGCTGATCGCTCTCGTCATGGTGGCGCTCGCCGAAAACGCCCGCATACCGGTCGACAATCCATCCACCCACCTGGAACTCACCATGGTTCACGAGGCGATGATCCTGGAATATTCCGGCCGCCATCTGGCGATGATCGAGTTCGCCGCCTTCCTCAAGCTGCTGCTCTATGTGTCGCTGATTTGCTGCGTCTTCATTCCGTGGGGGCTGGTGACCGCTCGGGCCGGACCAGGGTCCTATGCTCTGGGCGTCGTTATCTACATCGGCAAACTTGCCGCCTGCGGCATTCTGCTTGCCGTGTTCGAGACCGCCATCGCCAAGATGCGCGTCTTCCGCGTCCCGGACTTCCTCGGTGCCGCCCTCATGCTGGCGCTGCTCGGCACGCTCTTGCTGTTCGTCTCACGGAGCCTTTGATGAACGGTCTCACCTTCGACATCGCTCATCTGCTCGCCGGTGGGCTGGTGCTGGTCAGTTTCATGATGCTGTATCAGGATCGCCTGTTTGCGCTGATCAACGTCTTTGCGCTTCATGCGATCGTGCTCGCTTCGTCCGTGGCCTGGCAGGCCTACGTCCAGGACGCCCATCACCTTTATGTCACCGCGGCGATCGCCCTCATTTTCAAGGCGATCGTCATTCCCGTCGGGCTTCATCGCATCATCCAGCGGCTCGGCATCCACCGCGACATCGAGACCGCCGTCGGCATCGGTCCGACCATGCTTGCCGGCATCGGTCTGGTGGCTTTGTCGATGGTGCTGATGCTGCGGGTCACACCCGAAGCCGACCCGCTCGCCCGCGAGGATCTCGCATTCGCGCTGTCGATAATATTGCTGGGCCTGCTGGTGATGGTCACCCGCCGCAACGCCGTCAGCCAGGTTGTAGGCTTCATGTCGCTCGAGAACGGCCTGGTGCTGGCCGCCACCGGCGCCAAGGGCATGCCGCTGGTCGTCGAGATCAGCGTCGCCTTCTCGATCCTGATCGCCTTCATCGTCATCGGTGTCTTCCTGTTCCGCATCCGCGAGCGGTTCGACTCGGTGGATGTCGGCGCGCTCGACGACTACAGGGGAGAACGCCGTTGACCGCTCCCTTCGACGCGGTGGCCGCCATCCTGCTGATACCCGTCGGCGCGGCCGCACTTCTGGCGGCGCTGCCGAACTACCGGATGTCGGCAGGCCTGAATGTCGCCGCGAGCTTCCTGACCTTGCTCGCCGCGCTGTCGCTGTTCGTCACCGATCGGCCGCAGCCAGGCCAATACCTGCTCGTCGACGATCTCAACATCGTTTTCATCGTGCTCAACACATTCGTCGGCTTCACCACCAGCGTGTTCAGCGCCTCCTACATTGCGCACGAACTGGAGACCGGCCGGCTGACCGCGCCGAACCTGCGATTCTATCACGCGATGTACCAGATCATGATGTTCGGCATGAACCTCGCCTTCGTGTCGAACAATATCGGTTTGATGTGGGTGGCAGTGGAGCTTGCGACGCTGACCACCGTGCTGATGGTCGGCATCTATCGCACGCATGAAGCGCTGGAGGCGGCCTGGAAATATTTCATCCTGGGAAGCGTCGGCATCGCGCTTGCGCTGTTCGGCACCATCCTCGTCTACATGGCCGCACAGCCGGTCGTCGGCGAGGGCACCAACGCCATGGTCTGGACGGTGCTCATCGAACAGGCGGCGTATTTCGACCCGGCTTTGCTCAACGTCGCCTTCGTCTTTCTGCTGCTCGGCTACGGCACCAAGGTCGGCCTTGCTCCCTTGCATGCCTGGCTGCCCGACGCGCATGCCGAAGGCCCGACGCCGATCTCGGCGGTGCTCTCGGGCTTGCTGCTGAACGTCGCACTCTATGCCGTGCTGCGCTTCAAGCTGTTGCTCGCGGCAAGCCCGGAGGCGATAGCCCCGGGACCATTGATGGTCGCAATGGGGCTCACCTCGCTCATCTTCGCGGCCTTCATGCTTTACCGCCGCCGCGACATCAAACGCCTGTTCGCCTACTCCTCGATCGAGCACATGGGCATCATCGTGTTCGCGTTCGGCATGGGCGGCCCGCTCGCGAACTTCGCCGGCCTGCTGCACATGGTCATGCACAGCCTGACCAAGTCGGCGATCTTCTTCGCGGTCGGGCACATCGCGCAGGTCAAGGGAACACAAAAAATCGCCGACATCAGAGGGCTGACGGAAACGCATCCCGGACTCGGTTGGGGGCTCGTCATCGGCGTCGTTGCCATTGCCGGTCTGCCTCCGCTCGGCATCTTCATGAGCGAATTCCTGGTCGTCAGCTCGACCTTTGCGAGGCAGCCGCTTCTGGCGATCCCACTGGTGTTCGGGCTTCTCATCGCCTTCGGCGCCCTGCTGCTGCGGCTGACTGGCGTCGCCTTCGGCGAGCCGCGCGGCGGCACCGCGCCCGTCGAGGCATCCTACGTGCCGATGTATTCCCACCTGGCCCTGGTGTTCGGCGCCGGCATCTACCTGCCGGCGCCTCTGGTCACCTGGTTCCAGCACGTCGCGACCATCCTGGGATGAAACGGATGAGCAAAAGAAAGATGCCCGCGCTGACCGACCTCATCGAGGCGGGCCGTCCTGTCGAACAGCACGCTCCCTGGCGACGCGCCGTGGTTGCTCCGAAAATCTGGAACCTTGCCGTCGAGCAGCTTGCCGCGGGCCACTGGAGCCTGCTCGGTCTTTGGGCCGAACCGGACACCGTCCACATGGCGCTTCTCGACGCGGTTCGAGACATCGGTGTCATCAGCCTGAAATGCGCCGGCGGCCGCTACCCATCGGTCGGCCAGCGGCATCCGCCGGCACTGCGCCTCGAGCGCGCCGCCGCGGACCTGTTCGGGCTTCTGCCGCAAGGACTTCCGGATACACGACGCTGGCTCGATCACGGCCAATGGGGCGTCAGTCATCCCCTGGCAGCGGGGGCATTGGCGGCGGAAGCATCAGCAGCGCCGGCTCATGCGCCAGCCATGGCCTCTTACCGCTTCCTTCCCGCGGAAGGCGAAAGCCTGCACCAGATTCCGGTCGGGCCCGTGCATGCCGGCATCATCGAGCCGGGGCATTTTCGCTTCACGGCAAGCGGCGAAATAGTTGTCCGGCTGGAAGAGCGTCTCGGCTACGTGCACAAGGGCATAGAAGGCCTGATGGCAGGTTCGCCTGTCGAGCGCGCGGCCAAACTGGCGGGGAGGACGTCCGGCGACAGCACCGTGGCGTATTCGCTGGCCTTTGCTCGCGCGGTCGAAGCGGCGCTCGGCGTCGAAGTGCCCTTGCGTGCCGTCTGGCTGCGGGCGCTGATGGCGGAACTCGAGCGTCTTGCCAACCATCTCGGCGATATCGGCGCCATCTGCAATGACGCCGCCTTCGTGCTCATGCATGCCCATTGCGGCGTGCTGCGCGAACGCGTCTTGCGTGCCAGCGATGCGGCCTTCGGCCATCGCCTGATGCGCGACCGCATCGTGCCTGGCGGGGTGGCAAGCGACCTGAGCGAAGAGGGGACGGCCGCGGTCCGGTCTGTGGTCACGGAGATCAGGCAGCGGTTTCCTCATTTGGTCGAACTCTACGACAACACGGCGTCGCTGCAGGACCGGACCGCCGCGACCGGTCGGCTCAAGCCGGCCCTTGCCCGGCAATACGCAGCGGGCGGTTATGTCGGCCGCGCCTCCGGCCGAGAGTTCGATGCGCGGCGCAGTCCAGGCTACCCGCCTTATGACGAACTCGCCTTCGACGTCCCTCTCCTTCAGGAGGGCGACGTGAATGCGCGCGTCTGGATCCGCATCCGCGAGGTCGAGCAGAGCTTATCGCTGACCGAGCAGATCCTTCAAAGGCTGCCTGACGGCCCGATCCGCGTCGATGTCGCCGAGGCGAGCGTTGCCCAGACAGGCGTCACCAAGACCGGCGTCACCAAGACAGGCGGGCCGCGTGAAGGCATGGCGCTGGTCGAGGGGTTCCGGGGCGACATTCTGGCCTGGCTGCGCATTGGCGAAGGCGGTATGGTCGAGCGCTGTCACCTGCGTGACCCGTCATGGTTTCAATGGCCGCTGCTTGAAGCGGCCGTTGAGGGCAACATCGTCGCCGACTTTCCGCTCTGCAACAAATCGTTCAACTGTTCCTACTCCGGTCACGATCTCTAAGGCATTCCGCCATGCGCAAGCACCTCTTTGAAGGCCTGACACGGCCCCCACTCACAGAGCGTCCGCCCAAGGCGAGCCAGACGGCGATCGACGAACTCTCGCGCGCGCTAGACGGCGCTGCCCGCAAGCGACTGGGCCGCAGCCTGTCGATCCGGGCGGTCGACGCTGGTTCCTGTAACGGCTGCGAACTCGAAATGCATGCGCTCAACAACGCCTTCTATGACGTCGAACGCTTCGGAATCCGGTTCGTCGCGTCGCCGCGCCATGCCGATGTGCTGCTTGTCACAGGGCCGGTCACCAAAAACATGCGCGAGGCACTGAAACGGACTTATGACGCAACTCCCAATCCCAAATGGGTGGTCGCGCTTGGCGACTGCGGCAGGAACGGTGGCTGTTTCGCCGGGAGTTATGCAGTCGTCGGCGGCGTGTCGGAGGTACTGCCTGTCGATCTGCACATTCCGGGCTGCCCGCCATCGCCAATCGAAATTCTAAAGGGATTACTAGCGTTGCTTGAGAGGGTGAACGCAAAGACTGCTGCCCCCCGAGGTTGATATCGAACAAGCACCGCTATACCGGCGAACGGCCGGCAGCGTGCGCGCTGCCTCAGCCCCTTAGACGCAGATAGTCAGCCAAAGCCACTGCGTTGTTGTGCAGCTCGTCCTGGGCGCCGTAGAGCAGCGTCACCCGGCCGTTGTCGAGCAGGGCGCGCAACTGGCCGACCGCATCGCTGTTCCTGTCGAGCTCGCCGCGATAGCGCTGCTGGAATTCCATCCAGCGCGTCGGCTCGTGGCCGAACCATTTGCGCAATTCATCGCTTGGCGCGAGGTTCTTCAGCCATAGCGTCAGCGCGGCGTCTTCTTTGCGGCCGCCGCGCGGCCATACGCGGTCTATGAGCACCCGCTGCCCATCGCCAGGCGAGGGCGGCTCGTAGATGCGCTTGACCTTGACATCGAGTTTCATCGTCAACTCCGCGGTTGACCGCCAAGACGGCTTGCTGGCGGCTCCTTACGCCCACTCGCCCTTACGCATGACCGGTACGCGGCTGCCGTCCTTGCCGACGCCGTCGATGTCGATCTTGTCCGAACCGATCATCCAATCGATATGGATAAAGCTCTTGTTGCCGCCACGCGCCGCGATCTCGTCCTGGCTGAGCGAGGCACCGTCGACGAAGCACTTCGAATAGCACTGGCCGAGCGCGATATGGCAGGCGGCATTCTCGTCGAACAGCGTGTTGAAGAACAGCAGACCGCTCTTCGAGATCGGTGAGGAATGCGGCACCAGCGCGACCTCACCGAGCCGGCGTGAGCCTTCATCGGTATCGAGCACCTTTTTCAGCACATCCTCGCCGCGGCTAGCCTTCGCCTCGACGATGCGGCCGCCTTCAAAACGCACCGCAATGCCGTCGATCAGCGTGCCTTGGTAGGACAGCGGCTTGGTGCTCGTAACATGGCCTTCGACGCGCCTTGCATGCGGGGTGGTGAAAACCTCCTCGGTCGGGATGTTCGGGTTGCAGGTGATGCCGTTCCTGGCGGTCGAAGCGCCGCCCATCCACTCATGCCCATCGGCCAGCCCGACGGTCAGGTCGGTGCCGGGTCCGGTGAAATGCAGCGCGTGGAAATTATGGCCGTTCAGCCATTCGGTGCGGCTGCGCAGAGCCGCATTGTGCGCCGTCCAATTGCCGATCGGGTCGTCCACATCAACCCGTGAGGCGGCAAAGATGGCGTCGGCGAGTTTTGCCACGGCGACGTCGTCGGTATCGCCGGGAAACACCTGCTTGGCCCAGGCCAGGTCGGGGTAGGCGACGATGTTCCAGTTGATGTCGAAGCCGGTGATCTTCTCCAGTGCCGGCTGGTAGGCGACCGAATTCGCCTTGTTGGCGCGCGCCACTTTCGCCGGATCCTGCGCCGATAGCAGCGACG
Source organism: Mesorhizobium sp. WSM4841 (assembly GCF_055811515.1). NCBI lineage: Bacteria > Pseudomonadati > Pseudomonadota > Alphaproteobacteria > Hyphomicrobiales > Phyllobacteriaceae > Mesorhizobium > Mesorhizobium sp. WSM4841. The sequence continues at coordinate 335,779 of NZ_JBVVQC010000001.1, read as the reverse complement.
GATCCTCGCCCCGCACGGCAAGCCGCGCCGCATTGTTGGCGAAGGCCTTCGCCATGCCCTCATAGAGCCAGCCGGCGGCGTGGTCGAAGCCGGCATCGGTGCCATAGCGGAAGCGCGCAAGCGTCATCTCGTCGTCGTTGAAGATCGGCGTCACCAGGCCGGCGCCGGCCTTGTACGCATGCTCGACGATCCGTCGCGTCAGAGGCAGAGCTGCGATCGACGATGTCAGCACCAGATCCTGCCCCGGTTGCAATTGCAGCCCGACCTTGATGGCGACTTCGGCCAGCCTGTCGAGTTTCACCGGGTCGATCGTTGCGGAAACGCCGCGCGAATGTGTGGTCATGATCCTGCCTGTCGCGATGTGGGAGTCTGGTTCTTACATAGACCCGCACTGCTCTCCTTTCCACCGCGATTGCACGCGGGGGGTTCAGTTCGCGCTGGCGAGCGACCCGAAATGCGCCATGGTCGCCGCTATCTCTTCGCGGACCCAGACCTTGAAATCCCTGACCTTGCGGCTTTCGGTCTTGGTGGCGGAGGTCACCAGCCAATAGCCGAGCCCGCTCTGGGCGCGGACGCCAAAGGGGGCGACAAGGCGGCCGTCGGCCAGCGCGTCGGCAGCCAGCAATTGCCAGCCGAGCATGACGCCGTGGCCGGCGATCGCCGATTCCAGGCACAGCATCGGGTCGGTGAAGCGCGCGCCTTTGAGGAAGGTGATCGGCTTAACCCCGGCGGCCTCGAACCAGCTTTCCCAACTGATCATCGCCCGTTCGTCGGTGATCGCGCAGGTCAGGGCAAGATCTTCGATCGATTTCAGTTTGTCGGCGATCACCGGGGCGCAGACCGGGAAGACCTCCTGCGCTAGCAGCAATTCCGCCCGCGCACCCGGCCACGTCCCGTCGCCAAGCCGGATGGCGATGTCGATGTCCGAGCGGTCCAGATCGGCAATCCGCACCGAGGCGTCGATGCGCAAAAGCACATTCGGATGCCGGGCGAAGTGACGTGACAGCCTCGGCAGCAGCCACTTCGACGCGAAAGCCGGCGCCACCGAAACCACCAGCGTGCATTCGGAGGCCTCGTCGGCGAGCGCCACGGCTTGGGCGAGCTCGCGGAACCCAGCTCCGAGCCGCGCGGTGAAGACGGTGCCGAATTCGGTCAGCAAGAGACCACTCGTCGTTCGTTCGAACAGCGCCTGGCCGAGTTGCTCTTCCGTTCGCTTGACCTGCTGGCTGACGGCGCTGGCGGACACGTTGAGTTCGCTCGCCGCAGCCGAAAGCGATCCCAAGCGGGCGACGGTTTCCACGGCGCGCAGGCCGTTGAGGTGGACGCGGTTCAGCATAACCATACAGTTTTTCTAAACCGGGACGGTTGAAATCTCAATTGAAACATAGGGCCGGGTGGCAGATCTTTAAGGAAATAAGCAGACCTGTAGAGGAAAATCCGATGAAGATTTTATCACTGCTCAGGGACTTTTCCGTTGTCGTCACAGAGCAAAGCCGGTCGTATGAAAGCGAGACCACCCGATGGGCGACCGATCCGCTGTCGCATCCTGTGCTCGACACCATGTCGGAGCGTGAACTCGGCGACGTGCCGTTCAGGCTGACGGCCCGGCGCACTGCCTACGAGACGGGCACCGCGCAGGTCGGCTGCGGCTGCTGAACCAGATTTAGCGGGTCGGCCCTCTGCGGCGAACACTAGCCAACAGCCGTTGCGAGCCGTTCTGGCCCAACACAAGCGGATTGTTTGACAGGCTCGTGCACCTATTGTGCACCGCAAATGAAAGCCGCTTCGCCGTCCCCTTTGCGTCTCGCCTTTGCCGGCATGATTGCCCTGGCCGTTGCCATGGGCATCGGCCGCTTCGTCTACACGCCGATCCTGCCCGGCATGATGGAGGAACTAGGCCTGTCGCCGGCCGATGCCGGATGGATCGCATCCGCCAACTATCTCGGCTATCTCATCGGTGCGCTTGCGGCCGTCGGCGGCTGGGCGCACGGTCGCGAGCGCCTGCTGATGCTGGCCGGTCTTGCCGCCACCGCAGTCCTCACCGGGCTGATGGGCCTGGCCGGTACTATCCCGGCCTTTCTCGTCATCCGCTTTCTTGCCGGTGTGGCCAGCGCCTTTGTCTTGGTCTTCATGTCCAGCATCGTTTTCGGCCATCTGGCCGCGACCGGCCGAAACGACCTGCAGGCGCTGCATTTCGGCGGCGTCGGCCTCGGCATAGCGGCGTCCTCGGCGCTGATGGCAATCCTCGTCAACGAACATGCCGGCTGGACGGCGGCCTGGTTCTGGTCCGCCGCGATCTCAGCCTGCGCCTTTGCCGCCGTGGCCTTGCTGGCCGGCGGCACTGTGGCCGCCAACGGCGCCGATGGTCGCGAACCGGCGCTGCCGAAGGACCGGTCGCTGGTGAAGATCATTGTCGCCTATGGGCTGTTCGGCTTCGGCTACATCGTGACGGCGACCTTTCTGGTCGCCATCGTCCGGCAGGGCGGCGGCGGCCGCGTCTTCGAAGCCGTGGTCTGGATGGTCACCGGCCTTGCCGGGATTCCCTCGGTCTGGCTTTGGCAGAAGATCGCCGGAAAGATCGGGCTCTACCAGGCTTATGCCTTCGGGTGCCTCGTCGAGGTGGTCGGCGTCACCGCGAGCGTCGCCATGGGCGGACACATTGGGCCGCTACTCGGCGGATTTCTGCTTGGCGGGACCTTCATCGCCATCACCGCGCTCGGCCTGCAGACCGGAAGGCAGCTTGCCCCGCAAGCGCCACGCCGGATCCTGGCGTTGATGACGGCCTCCTTCGGCCTCGGCCAGATCATCGGTCCGATCGTCGCCGGGCTGCTTGCCGAAGCATCGGGCGACTTCTTCCTTGCATCGATCCTGGCCGCCGCCGTGCTGCTTGTCTCCGGCGCGATCACCTGGTCGGCTGCGCCAAAATCGCCATGATTGTGGTCTTGCTCGGTGCCGGGCATCACGCACCGGCCATTTTCATTCCGATCGATGTGTGACCTTATGCCCGCTGAACAGCAACGCCGCTGATTTGCGCATCGACCGAGGATTTCCCCACCGTGTTCGTATCCTTCTTCCCGCAGCCGAAGCTTTTTTTCATCTCGGCCGCCGTCTGGAGCCTTCTGCTCGTCCTCCTGTGGTTTTTCGGCGGCGAACACCTTGGCACGATGCTTGGGATGCCGCCGGTCGATCCGCGGGCCGCACCCGTCATCAGCCCAATAAGATTCCTGACGCCGGCATTCCTCTGGTTCTACGCATATTTCTTCGCCGGTATGGGCGTATTCTACCTTTTTTGGTCGCTGTATGCCCCACACCGTTGGCAGAACTGGTCGATCCTTGGCTCTGCTTTGATTATTTTCGTCACCAATTTCATCGTGCAGATAAGTGTGGCGCTCAATGACTGGCGTGGCATGTTTTACGACATGGTGCAGAAGGCGCTCACCACGCCCGGGTCCGTTGCGCCTGCCGAGCTTTACTACGGAGTATGGCAGTTTCTGTCTTTGGCCCTGGTCTATATGACCATTGCCGTTCTGAACGTTTTCTTCGTCAGGCACTATGTTTTCCGCTGGCGTACGGCGATGAACGATTATTTTACCGCTTACTGGCCGAGGCTGCGCCATATCGAAGGGGCGTCGCAGCGCGTTCAGGACGACACGATGCGCTTCTCGGGCACAATGCAGGGGCTCGGAGTGAACTTCATCGACTCCATCATGACCCTGATTGCTTTTCTACCCTTGCTGGCATCCCTTTCTCTCCATGTTCCAACTCTCCCAATAGTCGGAGCAATCCCTTATCCGTTGGTTGTTGCGGCGATCGCCTGGTCGTTGTTTGGCACCGGCTTGTTGGCAGTCGTCGGCGTCAAGCTGCCCGGGCTGGAATTTCGTAATCAGCGTGTTGAAGCCGCTCTGCGCAAGGAACTTGTCCTCGGTGAGGACGATACGGCGCGAGCGCAGCCACCAACGTTGGTCGAGCTTTTCAGAAATGTTCGCAAGAACTATTTCACTCTCTATGCACACTATGTCTATTTCGACATGGTCCGCTATCTATACCTTCAAGTCGACAACGTCTTCGCTACGCTTATTCTCGTTCCAACCTTGGCAATCGGTAAGATAACATTTGGCGTTTTCCAGCAAATTGTCACCGCCTTTTCACAAGTCGCCACTTCGTTCCAATATCTCGTGAATTCCTGGCCGACTATCGTCGAGCTGATATCCATCTACAAGCGCCTGCGCGCCTTCGAGGCGACGCTTGAAGGGGCGCCGCTGCCGGAAATCGACCAGCACTATCTGGAGCGAGAGCGAGCCGGCTTGCGCCCTGAGGATCAGCCGGTGAGCTAACAGTGGCGGGCGGCTGTCACTTCCGGATCCAGCCGCCCACCGACGCCTGCGTTTGGCCGCCATCGCGCCGCGAAACATAGTCGCGATAGCTGATGCACTCGACGTCGGGCCTGGTGCAGACCTCGCCGGCAAAGCGTTCCAGCGCGTGCCAGTAGGCGCCGTCATTCATCAGTGTGAAATGGAAGCCGAGTTCCAGCGGAATGCGTTTGCCCTGGTATTGGGCATCGAACGCGGCGCGAAAGGCGTCATGGGTCCGGTTGGCGAATTCGTCCGCCTTGCTCGGCCGCTCGAAGCCGCCGGAATGCCTGATATAGAGATTGTAGTCCATGGCGATCACCCGTCTTGTGTCAGGACCTTCCGGGATCTGCGGCAGCGAGAAGCGTGTGATGCCGTCGCGGGTCGGTGGCCGGGCAGGGCCGCGCGACACACCGCTCGCGTCAAACAAATAGCCCGCCTTTGGCAGCGCCTCGTAGAGCGCCTTGTTTGCCGACAGATAGGGGGCGCGAAAGCCGACCGCCTTGCGCGCGATTTCGCGCCAGCCCGCGGGTTCAGCGGTAATAGCGTTAATCGAATAGGCGTTCTCGAGAATATGCTTGAACGAACCGAACTCGCTCAGCCAGTCGGCCTTGCTCCAGTCCTTGCCGTCGAAATGGCCGCAAGCGTGGCTGCCGATATCGTGGCCTTCTGAGACGGCAAGGTTTATCTGCTCGAGCCGGTCGGCGACGTCCTGTTTCGAGGCGGCAAAGCCGATGTTGGATTTGCCCGATGTCTTGCCGGGCGCCATGTACGCCTTGTGCGTTTCCGGCGAGAGCAGGAAGACGCAGGACACGAAGTAAGTGAAATGCGCGCCGGTGCGCGCGGCCAGCGCCCTGCTGCGCTTCCACTGCGAAATATCGCGAGCGCTGTCGAACGAGATGATGACGGCCTGTTTCGGCCTTGCCGGCGGTGGCGCCGCGGGCGGATCGGCGACAGCGGCGCCCGCTGCAGCAAGCGACGCGATGGAGAATGCAACAACGCGGGACGAACGAGGCATTAGCATCTGATCTGGATTGGAGGAGGGTTCGAGCACCGGCTATCGGCGAAATGTGGCGCGGGTGCGGTTGCCTCGGGCGGCCACGTGTCGGCGATTAGCCGATTTTCCTGTCCAACCCCTTCCATGCCGGCAAAATTTCGCTAAAACGCGGGCTACCGCATCGGCCTGAAAAGCAGCATTGATTTTCAGGAAGCACGATGCGCAAATTCAAAGTGTTAGAGCGTACTTTCCATGGACGCACGTCGCTCTAAACCGCCCTGGGGCGGGCAGGATGGTTTTGAGATGTCGGACGACAGTTTTATCCGCGAAGTCAACGAAGAGATGCGTCGCGATCAGGCGCATGCGCTATGGGACCGTTTTGGTCCTGCCTTGCTTGCGCTTGCGATACTGGTGGTGGTCGGCACCGCGGCCTTCGTCGGCTATCGCTATTGGGACGAGACTCGCGCCAATCGCTCGGGCGACGCCTTCTCGCAGGCGCTGAAGCTTGCCAATGAGGGCAAGAGCGACGAAGCGCTGACTGCCCTCGCTGCGTTGGAAAAGGATGGCTACGGCGCCTATCCGCTGCTCGCCCGCATGCGCGCGGCAACCGTCAAGGCGGATAAGGGCGATGTCGTCGCCGCCGTCAAGGACTTCGACGAGGTCGCCGCCGACACGGACATTCCATCAGGCCTTCGCGACATGGCGCGCATCAGGGCAGCGCTGCTGCTCGTAGACCACGGTTCGTTCGCCGATGTCTCCAGCCGCGTCGAGACGCTCACCGCCGACACCAATCCGCTGCGCCATACCGCGCGCGAGGCGCTCGGCCTTGCCGCCTGGAAGGAAGGCAAGGCGACGGACGCACTGAAACTGTTCGACCAGATCGCCTCGGATGACGGCGCCCCGCGCAACGCGCGCGAGCGGGCGACGTTGATGTCCGAGCTGATCCGTGGGTCGGGCAGCGTGTCGTAATGTATGTCGCCCAAAAGTGTGTTGCGGTTTTGGGACAACGACATGCATGGCAGATGCATGTCGCCAAAAAGTGTGCAGCGGTTTTGGGACGACGACATGCTGGCAGATGTAGGGCCGCATGACGTTCAAAGTCGCCATCATCGGCCGGCCTAACGTCGGCAAATCGACCCTTTTCAATCGTCTGGTGGGAAGGAAGCTGGCGCTTGTCGACGACACGCCGGGCGTCACTCGTGACCGTCGCGTCCATGCCGCCAAGCTTTACGATCTGCATTTCGACGTCATCGACACCGCCGGCTTCGAGGATGCTGCTGCTTCGACGCTGCCGGGCCGCATGCGCGCCCAGACCGAGATCGCCATCCGGGAAGCCGACCTGATCTTTTTCACGATCGATGCCAAGTCCGGGCTGATGCCTGACGACAAGACCTTCGCTGAGATCGTGCGCAAGTCCGGCAAACCGGTTGTCGTCGTCGCCAACAAGGCCGAGGCGCGCGGCGCCCAGGGCGGCATGCTGGAGGCCTGGGAACTCGGCCTTGGCGAGCCAATCCCGGTCTCGGCCGAACACGGCCAGGGCCTGCCCGATTTGCGCGATGCGGTGATATCAGCACTGGGCGAGGCGCGCGCCTTCGGCGAAGAAGAAGAGGATGCGGACGAGGAGACCGCCGCCAGCGAGGTGCTGATCGGCGAGGACATCACCGATCCGGATGCCGAGCCGAGCTACGACGATACCAAACCGATGCGCATCGCCGTCGTCGGGCGCCCAAATTCCGGCAAATCGACGCTGATCAACGCGCTGATCGGTGAGGAGCGGCTCTTGACCGGGCCGGAAGCCGGCATCACCCGCGATTCCATCTCCGTCGACTGGGACTGGCATGGCCGCCGCCTGAAGCTGTTCGACACCGCCGGCATGCGCCGCAAGGCCAGGATCCACGAAAAGCTGGAAGTCATGTCGGTGCAGGATGCCCTGCGCGCCATTCGCTTTGCCGAGATCGTCATCATCGTGCTCGACGCCACCATTCCTTTCGAGAAGCAGGATCTGCAGATCGCCGACCTGATCATCCGCGAGGGCCGCGCGCCGGTGATCGCCTTCAACAAATGGGATATGATCGACCACCCCCAGGAACTCCTGGCGGAACTGCGCGAGAAGACCGAGCGGCTGTTGCCGCAGGCGCGCGGCATGCAGGCGGTTCCGGTCTCGGCCGAAACCGGGCGCGGCCTCGACAAGCTGATGGATGCCGTCATCCGGACGCACAGAGTGTGGAACAGCCGCGTCTCGACCGGCAAGCTCAACCGCTGGCTGGAAGGCATCCTGGCGCATCATCCGCCGCCTGCCGTGGCAGGGCGTCGGCTGAAGATCAAATATGTCACCCAGGCCAAGACGCGCCCGCCGGGCTTCGTCGTGTCCTGCTCACGGCCGGACGCGATGCCGCAATCCTATGTCCGCTATCTCTCTAACAGCCTGCGCGAAGCCTTTGACATGCCCGGCGTGCCGATCCGCATCGCCCTGCGCACCTCGGAAAATCCGTTCGCCAGCAAGGCGAAAAAACGCCGCTGAGCTGCGCGTCTTCTGGGCGCCAGCATCAGGCTACGCTCCGCAGGCCGCTCGCGGGCAGCGCCTGCACATTTTCGGGTAGGCGATTCCACCGCCACCTGCAGCAGGATGTCGGCAAGTCGCGCCGCCACCGGGTCTGGCTCGGCCTTCCTTGCGATGCGGGAACAGCGCCATCTCAGGCAGTGCGGGCAGCCGGCGATCTGCGGCGTCATCGCCCTGACAGTAGCCAGCACGAGTGGGACAGCCTCTGCACCTAATGGGCGGTGTAAGCTCCGTCGACCAGATGGTAGCTGCCAGTGATAAAGCTGGCCTGATCCGACAACAGGAAGCACACAAGAGCCGCTACCTCTTCCGGTTTGCCGCGTCTGCCCATCGGCTGAAGGGCTGCCATGCGCCGGGTGGTCAATGCCTCCACTTGCTCCGACAAAAGCGGCGTTTCGATCCAGCCGGGGCCGACGACATTGATCCGGATGCCCATCCTCGCATATTCGATCGCCGCAACCTTGGTCAGTCCAACGACCCCGTGTTTCGCTGCCGTGTATGCGGACGCAGTTGGCAAGCCGACGGAACCGAGAATGGAGGACATGTTCACGATGGCGCCTCCGCCTCGATCCAGCATGGCGGCGATTTCGTACTTCATGCTGTAGAAGACGCCATTCAGATTGACGTCTATAAGCTTGTGCCAGTTGTCGAGCGGATAGTCTGCCGTTGCTTTTCGAACGCCGTCGATGCCTGCATTGTTTACCGCCATATCCAGTCCGCCGCATTTCTGGACAGTGAACTCGATCAGCTTTTCGACGGCTGCCGCATCCGTGACATCGACCGCAAAGTCGTAGGCCCTGCCCCCTTGCGACCTTATTTCGGCGGCTTTGCAGTGCGCGGCCTCGGCATCAAGGTCGGCGACAACAACCTCGGCTCCTTCTTGCGCGAGTTGCCGTGAAACAGCCGCTCCTATTCCGGAGCCTGCACCGGTCACAATCGCGACTTTCCCATGGAAGTCAGCCTTCATCGTCTCTGTCCTTTGCCCATTGTGACATAACCGAGCAGAGGCAGACGCTTATCGCAAGAAGTTTCGCTCCAATTCGCTTGTCAATCCTGTGAATTCATTTTGCCACCACACAGCGAGACTTGGCCCGCAGGCCTTGGAATGGTAGAGACGAGGGCGGGGTAGATTAACCAGTTTCCTAGCAGGTAGAAATGGAAGAACACCACATTGCGCGCCGGGGGCTCGTGCTGGGTAGTCTGGCTCTGATGCTTTCCGGATGTACGTCGACGCTACGACAGGTGGCGGAGCCGATTTCATCCGCGTTCGGACCAAGGAATGGCCTCAATCCTCGTTTCCGACGGCGGCATGTGCGGTACGACGGAAACGAGCCGCCTGGAACGATCGTCGTCGATACTTCGCAACGTTTTCTCTATGCCGTCGAGACCGACGGGTGGGCGACGCGCTACGGCGTCGGCGTCGGCGAGCAGGGACTTTCGTTCAAGGGTACAGCGACCGTCGCCCGCAAGGCGGACTGGCCGTCGTGGACACCCACCGCCAGCATGATGAGGCGCAAGCCGCGCCTGGTGCAGTATGCAGGGGGGGTCCCTGGCGGACCAAACAACCCGCTAGGTGCGCGTGCCCTTTATCTCTATCGCGACGGGCGCGACACCCACTTCCGGATACATGGTACAAACGAGCCATGGACGATAGGCACAGCGGTATCGAACGGGTGCATCCGTTTGATAAATGACGACATCATTGACCTCTACGAACGTACTCCTTTGGGCACGACGGTGGTGGTTGTTTGATGGTGGGCAGGCCTGATCTCCGTTGGATGGTGAGCCCTGCCGGCACGTCACCGCAAAGCAGCCGCCTGCAACCGGGTGCCAACTGTGTCATTTCTGCACTAGGCGTTGGTGTAGATCGCAGCTAACTTGGTGGGGCTGCATATCGTTTTATTTGTGGCGATTCTATTGGCTGTTCCGCCCCTGGGGAAAGGATTGCTTGATGAGCAGGATGTTGATTGTAATGGTTGCTACCCTCGCCGTTGCCAGCCTGAGCGGCTGCGCGAACGGCTGGATCGGTAAAGGAAAGGGGAAGGCTCCTCCGCCGGAACCCGCTGCCGTAGAAGAGCCCGTGATTAAATAAGCACCGGCTTTCGGAGATTTGGGGAAGGGCCGCCAGGCCCTTCCCCATCGATATGCAGGGGCCAAGGCCGGATTCGCAGCCTACCTGAGGTTGGCGGGCATAGGCTGGCACTAGGTCTGCGGTCCTCGGAGTTCTGGATGAGATGACGCTTGTAAGTGGCCGTTCAACAATTGTGGCCCTGCTCGCGCTTGTCGCGGCGTCATGTCAGTCGCAGGACAAAAAGCCCCAGCCGACTTTCGTGTCCGATGATCGGGCACTGAGATCCGCGGCGATGATGGCGCCCGCGGCGGCATCAACTCAAGCCCAACGGCATTTCATCGAATTCCGCTCCCGGTACGCCCTTACCTACGGCCATTCCTTCGTGATTTTTGGACGATTGAACCAGGCGGGACGGATGGTCAACCCCGAAGTCGCGGGGCTCGCTCCGAAGTCCAGTGATCCCAATGTCTATGTTCTCGGCCATTTGGCGCCCGTGCCAGCCTCGACCGGGTGGACGGACGGCGACCTGGAAGATGCCTACCGGTCGGCAAGCTGGCGTGTTTTACTTACCGAAGCCGAATATAGGAAAGTCGTCGCGAGCATACGAAGGCTGCAGGCCAGCTCTCCACTTTGGCACGCCTCGCTCTACAACTGCAACGCATTCGTAGCGGACATCGCCAGATCGATGGGGTATAAGACCCCCGGTACCTGGCTCCGGCCGCAACAATTCATAACCAAGCTTCGGGAGATGAACGGCGGTTGAAATGCGATTGGCAAACCCGCTTTCGCCTCATTCGCCCGGTCAACTCCGAAAGGAGCGCGCTCTGAATGTCTTCGGTCGACAGTTCGGACGCTGACATCGTTGCGACGGTTTATCGTAGTCCCAGATCGAGAAAAGGCTCCGGTGACCTGAAGTGACCATTTCTGTAGCTTCACTTGGCGAGATCATTTGGGTGATCGGCATCGTTGCCTGGTATGTGATCCGGTATCCCTTCGAGCGCCGGGCAAGGCGCGTGCGAATTGTAGCTGGCGGCCGCTCAAGTTCCGACACCGTCGGGCTTGCATTGGCTCTCCTTGGCCTGGCTATCCTGCCTGGCTTCTATGTCGCCACCGGCATCCCCGCAGCGGCTGACCATCCGGCCAGCGTGTGGTCGGTGGCGCTCGGAACCATCATCTTCTGCTCCGCGCTGTGGATTTTTCGCATGTCCCACAAGGAACTTGGCCGTAACTGGTCGATCACGCTCGAGATTCGCGAGCGGCATGAACTGGTCAGCGCCGGGCCATACGCCTTGGTCCGTCACCCGATGTACACCTCGTTTCTGCTTATGGGGCTCGGCCAGCTCTTTCTGCTGCCGAACTGGGTTGCGGGCATATCTGGTTTGATCGGATTCGCAGTGCTTTTCCTGCTGAGAGTGGATAAGGAAGAGCGTATGATGCTGGAGAATTTAGGCCCGCAATACCGCGCCTATATGGAAAGGACCAAGCGAATATTCCCTTATCTTTATTAGAGGTCGTTTGATGCGAGGCCGAGCCCTCAAGCTTTCGGCGCCCCGGCGCCTTGTTGGCGATCTGATGAGGTTTTCGATCGGCGTGCCACGCGTCGCGGTGCAGCGTCAGATGAACCTCGGCCCACTCGTAAGGGCTAGAATGGCGCAGCAGACCAGGCCCTCGTGGACTGCGATCTTCCTGAAAGGATATGCGCTTCTCGCCCTGGAGATGCCGGAGCTGCGGCGCGCCTATGTCAAGTTGCCCTGGCCGCAGCTTTACGAGTATCCGGCAAGCGTAGCCTCGATTGCCCACGAGCGCGAATATGACGGCGAGCCGGCCGTTCTGCTGAGCTGCATCAAGTGCCCGGAGCGCTACTCCATCACGGAACTTGAGGGGTCCATCCACGCGGCTCGATCACGGCCGATCCTGGAGGTCCCGGAGTTCCGGCGTGCCTTGCGGATGGCAGGTGCGCCTGCGCCAGTCAGGTGGCTGCTTATGTGGCTAGGGTTGAACATCGGCCGGCAAAGGGCAAATTACTTCGGTACCTTCCAACTGTCCGTCTATTCTGGTCTCGGTGCGGAATCACTCAACCCGCTGACACCACTGACCACGCTTCTAAACTACGGTCCGATCGAAAAAGACGGATCGGTGAATGTCCGCATCCACTACGATCACCGGGTCATGGATGGAGCGAACGTCGCACGAGCACTGGAGCGATTCGAAAAGATCCTGAACGGCACCGTCGCGAATGAAGTGGTGCTGCTCAGGCAAGGTGCTTCCGCTCCTGCAAGACGGAGTAACGCGACGTGATTTCGCACTATGAATTCCGGCCAGCCGTCGTCGTGATTGGCGGCTCGGGTGGAATTGGCCGGGCGATTGCGGGCGTCGCTGCACGGGAGCGCGGTGCGGTTGTGCTGGTTGCCCGCTCGCCCGAGGGTTTGGCCGCCGCGGCGTCTGAGGTTCGGGAGGCGGGCGGCGAGGCATTCACGCTCGAGCTGGATCTCGTGGCAGGCGATGCGCCAACGCGCCTGGAGGGCTTTCTGTCCGCACACGGCCTGGTCTGTGATGTCCTGGTCAACAGCGCCGGCTATGGCCTGCGGGGCGCGGCGACGGCGCTGCCCATTGATGGTCAACTCGGTATCATCGATCTCAACATACATTCCCTCACGGAACTGACCCTCCATTTTCTGCCGGGCATGGTGGCGCGCCGACGGGGCGGGGTGCTCAATCTCAGTTCCGTGGCCGGGTTCCTTCCTGGGCCTTATATGGCTCTGTACTTCGCTAGCAAAGGTTTCGTGCGCGTCTTCTCAGAGGCGCTTCACCAGGAATTGCGCCGAACCGGTGTGACGGTCACATGCGTGGCGCCAGGCCCGGTGTCGACGGAGTTTCTCGCAAGGTCAGGCGCCAATCAGACGGTGCTCTTCAACATCTTGCCCAAGGTGGGTCCGGAGTATGTGGCCGAACGGGCGTGGCGAGGGTTCAAATCCGGTCGTCGCCTCGTCGTGCCGGGAATCTCGGCCAAGTTGGCTGCCCTTGCGGCATCGCTCCTGCCTTCCGCAGCGCTGCTGCCCCTGGTCGGCCGGCTGCAACGCGGCGGCAATGATCAATGTCCTTGCGGTTCAGGTATGAAGTTCAAGAAATGCTGCGGTACCCGCCAGATCCAGCTGCGCCGGGGCCCTCGGGGAATTATCCCCTGACCGACCAGCACGCCACCGAAAAACCTCATTGAAGCAAGAGACCGCTCGCCGATGGCGGGCCGTAAAGCATGTTCGTGGCATAGAGGAGAATCCCTCCATCTCTGAACAGCGCTCTGCGGAGCGGTCATTGGGACCGTTGGAGCCGTTTCCAACAAAGCCTTTGAAATGATGGGCGCTGTCGAACTCCGTTAACGCCCCATCAAGGTTAATGCATCATCGTGCCTCTCCAGTGGGGTCCGTTGCGTTTCTGGAGAGTTCCGTGCATCGACGTGTTTTGAAGCGGCTTGTCGCTTTCGCCGGTGAGAAAAGACGTTCCTTTCTGTCTCCTCTGGTCGTTGGAATTGGCATCTGGGTCGGCTTTCCCAATGCCATTGCCTACCAGGACATGACGAGCCTGGTTTCCGGCCTCAAGGCGCCGAACGCCCGCTGGAACGCCTATGTCGAGAAATCCGTCGCCGGCTCGGTCCATGCCGCCGAAATGCCTTTCCTCGATTCCGACACCACCGGTTCGATCTCGGGTTCCGGCGTCCGGTTGCCCGGCATCGGCGCCGTGTCGTTTCGCGGCAAGGGCAGCGTGGCCAGCACGACGCCCGACGAGGACCGCATCATGCGCGCCGACAAGAAGGGCCGCATCATCATCGTCTCGCCGGTCGCGCCGCCGAAGAACTTCAATGCCGGCTCGGTGTTTGAGCGCTCCTCCTCGCTGCTTCGCCCGAGCATGGACAGTGGCCTGAAAATGGCTTTCGCCAAGCCCGAGATCAAAGGCAAGGAGATCCAGATTGCCGCCGCGTTTCATAGGCGCGTCGACAAGAAGCCGGATCCCGGCGTGCCGGCCATGCTGGCCGCACTGGTCAACAACGATCGCCCCGACGTCCTGGCGACGGCCTACGCAGCGGCCGCGCCCGACTATGCCCAGGCTTCGCCCTTCGAGGCCTTGCTTCAGGACGAGAAGCCGAATGATGGCCGCTTCATTCCGCCGGTGGCCAAGGGCGATCATTCGTGGATGCAAACTCCGCTGCCGGCGAGCGTATTCTCCAAAGCGGAACAGACTTGCCTCGCCAACGGCATCTATTTCGAGGCGCGGGGTGAAACGGTGCGCGGCCAGGCCGCCGTCGCCCAGGTCATCCTCAATCGCGTTCGCAATCCGGCCTATCCGAACTCAATCTGCGGCGTCGTCTATCAGAACGACAAATGGTTCAACCGTTGCCAGTTTTCCTTCGCTTGCGACGGCAGGAAGAAGCGCATCCAGAGTCCCGCCCACTACAAGACCGCGCAGGACATCGCCATGGCGGTCACTGCCGGCAAGATCTTCATCCCGGAAGTCGGATCGTCGACCCATTACTACGCCAACTACGTCAACCCGGGTTGGGCGCGGACGATGAAAAAAATGACCAGGATCGGCCTGCACATCTTCTATCGCACCTATGGCGGCGGCTGGAGCTGAGCGCTCCGGCAAGGCCCCGGGCGCGGCCGATCGAAGACCCGTCGCCGCAGGGATTCGGCCGCGGCACGCCAGCGGCGGTAGCGGGCACGATGTCGCACCCTGGCAAGCCATTGATATGAATGGAGAAAATACTTAAGGCGGAAGTCCCGCCCGTGGCTTGACGGGCGCGGACCCTCTAACTATGTTGCCGGCGACTTAAGAGCGGACGGACGGTGACGATCTGAACGGGCAAGGGGGTTGCGATGGCCGACAAGAATGGGCCAGACGGAACCGGAGAAACCGGCCGCGGCAAACAGCGTCAAGCCGACATCCGCGACGACGATCTTGAGCGCCGCCGGCGCGACCTTGAAGCATCGCTTGCGACAAGGCGGCCGGACCGGCTCGAGGGGAAAGACGACGCGAAAGCGGGCAGTGCGGCCGGATATGGCCAGGCGCTCAAGCTATCCAGCGAGTTCATCGCCGGGATAGTGGTTGGTGCTGGTCTTGGCTGGATCATCGACCGTGTGGCGGGGACATCGCCATGGGGTCTGATCGTTTTTTTGCTGCTCGGTTTTGGCGCCGGCGTGCTCAATGTCCTGCGCTCCGCGGGACTTATGGCGGAATTCGGACAGGGCGACAAAGCCCGCGATCCGAAAGAATGACTTGAGGCGCCGCTTGCCGGCGCAGTGAACAGGACACTAAAGCCGCGCGCGGCTTTGATGGGGATTTAAAGTGGCTGCTGACAAGGTCGATCCGATCCACCAGTTCCATATCAACAAGCTGATTCCGATCGAGATCGGCGGCTACGACCTGTCGTTCACCAATTCTGCACTCTTCATGGTCGCGACCGTCGCCGTTGCCTCGGCGTTTCTCTATCTCAGCACCTCGAGCCGCAGCCTCGTTCCTAGCCGTCTTCAGTCGGTCTCGGAAATGGCCTACGAATTCGTCGGCAACATGCTGAGGGACGCAGCCGGAACCCAAGGCATGAAGTTCTTTCCCTTGGTATTTTCGCTGTTCATGTTCGTGCTCGTTGCCAATCTGCTCGGTCTTTTTCCATATTTCTTCACCGTCACAAGCCATATCATCGTCACCTTCGGCCTTGCCGCGCTGGTGATCGGAACCGTCGTCGTCTACGGCTTCATGAAGCATGGCCTTGGTTTCCTGAAACTGTTCGTGCCGCATGGCGTGCCGGTTTACCTGCTGCCGCTGGTGGTGCTGATCGAGGTGATTTCCTTCGTTTCGCGCCCGGTCAGCCTCTCGGTTCGTCTGTTCGCCAACATGCTGGCCGGCCACATCACGCTGAAGGTGTTCTCGGGCTTCGTGGTGAGCTTGAGCGCGCTTGGCACGCTCGGCATTGCCGGATCGGTCCTGCCGCTGGCGATGGCTGTGGCGCTGACGGCGCTGGAACTGCTGGTCGCCTTCCTGCAGGCCTACGTCTTTGCCGTGCTGACCTGCATGTATCTGAACGACGCCCTGCATCCCGGGCACTGACCCAGGTTGACCCAAGAGTTTCCGGCCTTGCTGCCGGGATAGAAAATCGCAACGGAATTTTTAGATCCAAAGGAGTTGAACACATGGAAGCAGAAGCAGCAAAGTTCATCGGCGCCGGCATCGCATGCCTCGGCATGGGTGGCGCCGGTATTGGCCTTGGCAACATCTTCGGCAGCTATCTGGCGGGCGCATTGCGTAATCCGTCGGCCGCGGATGGCCAGTTCGGCCGCCTGATCTTCGGCTTCGCCGTGACTGAAGCGCTGGGCATCTTCTCCCTGCTCATCGCGCTTCTGGCCCTGTTCGGCTAACATTGGGAATTGGACGGGCCGGCCGCAATCAGCGGCAGGCCTGACATCAGGGGATAGTCCATGTTCGTGACATCTGCCTTTGCGCAAGAGTCCGCGCCCGCTGTCGAAGGCGGCCATACCGGCACGGAAGGCGATACGCATTCCGGCACCGGTGTGCCTGCCGAGGCGCACGGCGTGTTCCCGCCATTCGATCCGGCGACATTCCCGTCGCAGCTTGTGTGGCTGGCGATCACCTTCGGGCTGTTCTACCTGTTCCTGAAGAAGGTGGTGATGCCGCGTGTTGGCGGCATCATCGATGTCCGCAACGACCGCATCACCCAGGATCTCGATCATGCCGCCAGGCTGAAGGGCGAGGCCGATGCCGCCGTTGCCGCCTATGAGCAGGAACTGGCGGAGGCCAAGATCAAGGCCAATGCGATCGGCCAGCAGGCCAACGATGCCGCCAAGGCGGAAGCCGAGGCCGCCCGCAAGAAGGTCGAGGCTGCGCTCGACCAGAAGCTTGGCGAAGCCGAGGCTCGCATTTCGTCCATCAAGGCCAATGCCATGAAGGAAGTCGGCACGATCGCCGAGGACACTGCTTCGGCAATCGTCGAGGCGCTTGTCGGCGGCAAGGCCAGCAAGGCCGAGATCGCGGCAGCCGTCAAATCCGTGGCCCGGTGAGGAGCGCATTATGGACGCCACATCACTCGCGACGCTTTGGGCCACTGTTGCCCTCGTCATTTTTCTGGCCATTGCCGTCTACGTCAAGGTGCCTAAGCTGATCGCCAAGGCGCTTGACGCCCGCGCCGACAAGATCAGCAACGAGCTTGAAGAAGCGCGCCGGCTGCGCGAGGAGGCCCAGCAATTGCTCGGCCAATACCAGCGCAAGCGCAAGGAAGCCGAGCAGGAGGCCGCCGCCATCGTCGCCGCCGCCAAGCGCGAGGCCGACATGCTGGCTGCCGAGGCGCACAAGAAGACCGAGGATTATGTCGCCCGGCGCACCGCACTTGCCGAACAGAAGATCGGTCAGGCCGAGCGCGAGGCGATCAGCGAGGTGCGCGCCAGCGCCGTCGATATCGCCGTCGAAGCCGCACGCACGCTGCTCGCCGGCAAGATTGACGCAAAGGCGGGCGCCGACCTGTTCAAGGCCTCGCTTCAGGATGTGAAGTCCAAGCTGAATTAAGCGACTTCATCAGGAAGTCATCGAAGCCGCCCGGGAAACCTGGCGGCTTTTTTTGTTAGGCGAAAGCGCCTGAGCGGTAATCTCCCCCCTTGAGGGGGAGATGTCGCCGAAGGCGACAGAGGGGGTCGCCTCGGCTGGCGCGACGCGATATCGGATAATACGTCGAATGAGAGAGGAGGTTGGCGCTTCACGCGCTGCTACCCCCTCTGGCCTGCCGGCCATCTCCCCCTCAAGGGGGGAGAAAGCGCGACGATGGACCATCGCTTAATCCAGACCCGAAAAACTCTCTTCGTCCTGCACCTCGGTTCCGCCAAGCCGGAACGGTGCGAAGGACGCGCGGTGCAGCCGCGCCACCGGTCCATGCACCTCGATCGCGGCACGGTGGCGGACCGTGGCGTAGCCCATATGGAGTTCGAAACCGTAATGCGCGTGATGGCCGCCGCAGCCGCACATCATGCGGTCGCGCATCACCTTGGCGACGATCGACGCGGCGGCGATCGACTGCGAGCGCTGGTCGCCCTTGATCAGCGCTCTGCCTTCGCATGGCAGTCCGGGCGGCACGTCGCGTCCGTCGACCAGGGCCAGCTTTGGCTGCACCGAGAGCCCGACCAAAGCGCGACGCATCGCCTCGAGGCTTGCCCTGAGAATATTGCTGCCATCGATGCCTTCCGCGCCGACCGAAGCCATCGACACGCCAAGAGCGGAGCCGAGGATTTTCAGGAACAGCGCCTCGCGCTGCAGATGGCTGAGGCGCTTGGAATCGTCGAGGCCGTCGGGAATGTTGGCGGGATCGAGCACCACCGCTGCCGCCACGACCGGCCCGGCGAGCGGGCCACGGCCTGCCTCGTCCATTCCCGCCACCGGCCATAGGCCTTCGGCCATCGCCTTCGCCTCGAAAGAGAAATCGGGTCTCTCAACGATTTCGAAGAGAAGCGGAGAATCAGAACGCGCGCGAGCCATGTTGCGGCGAGGTTCGCATCGGCTCCGATTCTCCGCAAGCCCCTCCGGGTCGGGTGAGGCACCGGACCCGGAGGGCACCGTCTGCAAGCCCGGGGACAAGGACAGGCCGGACGGGATTTTTCATGTGCCGCCGGCAGCGGCGGCACACGATGTCTTCACAGCAGCATCAGTTGCTCGGTTGCCTTGGCCGCCGCAACGAACTGGTCGGTCCTGAGCGACCGCCGCTCGGCGTTAAGGCCAAGCCGTTTGGCGGCGATCTCGAAGCGCCGGCCGATCTGCCAGGCATAGGGGCCGGCGCCTTTCATGCGCTTGCCCCAATCCGAATCGTAATCCTTGCCGTCACGCATCGAGCGGATCAGTGACATGACGTGACGGTAGCGGTCCGGATAATGGCGCAGCAGCCAATCCTTGAAGATCGGCGCGACCTCCAGCGGCAGGCGCAGCACGACATAGCCGGCCTCGCGCGCTCCTGCTGCACGTGCCGAATCGAGGATGCGTTCCATCTCCTGATCGGTCAGGCCGGGGATGATCGGAGCGACCATGACCGAGGCCGGAATGCCGGC
This sequence comes from Mesorhizobium sp. WSM4841, assembly GCF_055811515.1. Taxonomy (NCBI): domain Bacteria; kingdom Pseudomonadati; phylum Pseudomonadota; class Alphaproteobacteria; order Hyphomicrobiales; family Phyllobacteriaceae; genus Mesorhizobium; species Mesorhizobium sp. WSM4841. The sequence continues at coordinate 316,710 of NZ_JBVVQC010000001.1, read as the reverse complement.
GTCCGAAAGCTGCCTGATCGCCTCCAGCCGCTTGGTCGGCGTCGACGCGCGGGGCTCCATCGTTCTGGCCAGCATCCGGTCAAGCGTCGTCACCGACAGCGCCACCTTGGCCAGCCCGCGTTCGGCCATGCGCGACAGGATGTCGATGTCGCGCGTCACCAGCGCGGACTTGGTGACGATGCCGACCGGGTGGCCGCGCGCCTCCAGCACTTCGAGGATCTCGCGCATGATCCGGTACTGCTTCTCGATCGGCTGGTAGGGATCGGTGTTGGTGCCGATGGCGATGGTGCGCGGCTGGTAGCCGTCCTTCGACAGTTCCTTGTCGAGTAGCCGCGCCGCATCCGGCTTGGCGAACAGCCTCGATTCGAAATCCAGCCCCGGCGACAGGCCCATGAAGCTGTGCGTCGGCCGCGCGAAGCAATAGACGCAGCCATGCTCACAGCCGCGGTAGGGGTTGATCGAGCGGTCGAAGGAAATGTCGGGCGATTCGTTACGGGTGATGATGGTGCGCGGCTTTTCGACCTGCACCTCGGTCTTGAAAGGCGGCAGCTCCTCCAGCGAGTTCCAGCCATCATCGAACACATGCCGGCTGACCGGTTCGAACCGGCCGGACGGGTTGATGCCGGCGGACCGGCCGCGATTGCGGTCTGGACGGATTCGGACGCCACTCTGCTCGATCATTGCATTGGCCATCTCGGCCCTTCCAGCCCCGAAGGCGGCAATGTCGGCACGTACGATCTGTTCCATTTTTGCCCTCTCCCAGGGACTGTCGGCTGGCTGTCGAATCGCTCTGTTCATGAAAATAATCCTATTTTATCCACCAGAACAAATCAAGAACATTTTTGCCATGCTACGCAAAAACTGGCACTGCGCCCCGCATTCCGCTATTCGGCTAACGATGCTTAGCGTTCTCATCCAGACCCTGAATGACGAAGAGAGACTTGCCCGCACGCTTGCCTCACTGATTGGCGGCGCGGTCGAGGGCGTGGTGCGCGATGTCATCGTCTGCGACACCGGCTCGACCGACCAGACGCACCGCGTTGCCGAACATGCCGGCTGCCTTTATGTGGCGAGCGGCGGCATTGCCGCCGGCATCAGGCAGGCCAAGGGCGACTGGCTGCTGCTGCTGGAGCCGGGGGCGCGGTTGGCGGAAGGCTGGATCGACGAAGTCGTCGCCCACACGGCCCGGCAAACCATGCCGGCGCGGTTTTCGCGGGCGCGCGGCAGTCGCGTGCCGTTCCTGTCGCGGGTGTTTTCGGGAAACCGGGCTCTGGCCGAAGGGCTGGTGATCAGCAAGCGTCAGGCCGCGGCCTTATCGAAAAACGCCCGCAGCGCCGAAGCCATCGCGCGCGGCCTTTCGACCAAGAGGCTCGACGCCGAAATCTGGGTGGCGCCGGCGAAGTGACGGTCGTCACTCTCCCCATAGCGGGCGAGGGAACGTCGCGTCCTTCGTTAGGGTGAGGCGGCGCGCAAGCCGTGGGCGGAAAGCGGCATGATGGAATCCGCATTGGCGCGATACTCTTGGGAGGAATGCATATGCTTGTCGTCCTGCGGGAAACTCGCGATACTCAGCAATATTCGGGGAGATTGCAGATGAATGTATCTAAATTCGTTCGTATCGCCTCGCTGGCAGCCGCTTGGTCAGTGCCGGCGATCGCGGTGGCGCAGGAATCGTCGCTTTGGTCGGTTTATGAGAACACGCTCAAATCGGCCAAGTACATCGATCTGACCCACGCCTTCGAGCCGGTGCAGCCCGTATGGCCGGGCTTCGCCAATGCCAAATTCAAACCGGCTGTCGCCGGGAAGGACATCGAGGGCTACGTCAAGGCCGGCGAAGAGTTCACCTATGACAAGCATGGGTTCGTCGGGAGCGCCTACGAATTGTCGACGGACCAATATGGCACGCAGCTCGATCCGCCCTCCCACTGGAACCCACTCGGTGCAACGATCAGCGACCTGCCGGCCACTTATGCCGTGCGGCCGCTCGTCGTGATCGACATCAGCGGCAAGGTGCAGACCGACGAAGGCTATCACCTCCAGGTCGCCGACATCGAAGAATGGGAAAAGGAGCACGGCCGCATACCGGAGGGTTCGGTCGTCTTCGTGCGTTCGGATTGGTACAAGAAATGGTCCGATGCCGCCCGCTTCAACCAGAAGCCGTTTCCAGGCGTCAGTTTGGACGCGCTGAAGTTCCTGCATCTGGAGCGGAAGATTCTGTTTCATGGTCATGAGCCGCTCGACACCGACACCACGCCCAATCTCGAGGGCGAACATTGGCTGCTTCACAACAATTTCACGCAGGCAGAAGGTGTTGCAAACCTCGACAAGGTGCCTGAGGCTGGGGCGTTGGTTACAATCGGCTTTGCCAAGCCGCTTGGCGGGTCAGGCGGATATGCGCGTTACATCGCTATTGCACCCGCCGATTGGACAGAGGGCGTTTCGGTCACCGAAGCGCCTGGTGCCCCGCTTTTCCGGCAAAAGGCGCCGCTCAAGCGCGACGAGAACGGCGTCTTCCGTCCGACGCCCTGATCGTTGACGATATCATCGGGGCGGCAGGGCCGTGGCGCGTCCCATTCGACGCGATTTGTCGCGTAAGTCGGGACAAAAGGTTCAGACGACCAGCCCGTCCGGCGCTCGCGAAAACGTGACTGTCCCGATGATAGCCATCACAATTGCTGGCGCTATCGTGGCATGAGCGCCGATCCTGCCAGGGAGGCAGTCATGCTCCGCCTATCTGCCGCCGTTCTGCTGAGCCTGGCTTTCTGGCCGTTCGCCGCGTCGGCCCAGGAAGAGCCGCCGCCGTCGAGATGCGTTGCGATCGCCGAAGCGCTGCCGTCGGCCACCTATGCCAGCTTCACAGCGCCAAAGGCGCAGACGCCTCCGCTGGCCGAGGCTTTCGTCGACGGCGACGTTACGATCACCTATGCCGGCCATTCGACCTACATCATCGAGACGCCCGCCGGCGTCAGGATCGCCACCGACTTTTCCGGCGTTTACGGCGCTGACCCGCTGCCGCGCGTGGTGACCATGAACAAGGCGCACCGCACCCATTATTCGGACCATCCGGATCCCGCCATTGAGTATGTGCTGCGCGGCTGGAATCCGGACGGCGGTCCGGCGCGGCACGCCCTTGTCGTGGACGATGTCTACATCCGCAACGTGCCGACGGATATCCGCAATGGCGGCGACCTCGGCAAGGACGGCAATTCCATCTTCATTTTCGAAGTGGCGGGGCTCTGCATCGGCCATCTCGGCCATCTGCACCACCGGCTGGAAGACGCGCATTACGGCGCCATCGGCCGGCTCGACATCCTTATGGTGCCTATCGACGGCGGCATGACGCTGTCGCTCGACCGGATGACCGAAATCACCGCGCGGCTCTATTCCTCGATGATCCTGCCGATGCATCGCCATGCGACTCCGATCAGCGAATTCACAGGTAGGATGGGCGACGATTTCGCAGTGGAATTCCTGTCCGGCCAGTCGCTGACGGTTTCGCTGAAGACCCTGCCAGACCGGCCGACGATCGTCATTCTCGACGGGGTTTGAATCGCTTCGTCGCGATCTTCTCCACCGTGCGCAACCTCTTCGTTCCACCTCGCTCGAAACACTCGCTGTCGCGAAATCAACGAGCCTTAATGCTCCGTCAAGCTTGCCGGAAAGTTTGCGACAGCTCCTTTCATTGTGCATTGCACAAAATCTAACCGGGGCTTACCATTCCTTTGATGCGGGCGGATGGGTTTGGGTAACGCCTGAGCGGTGAGCGGCCGACGCTTCGTCGACGCGCCCTTATAGCTGAGGATCCTGATGACCCTTTCAAGTCCTGACCAATCCGGTGCTGCAAGCCTCGAGTCGATCGCCCGAAACGGCAGCCTGCTGCGCCGCATTGCGGTGCGGATTCCGACCTATCTGTCGGACCTTCGCGAAAATCCGGCATGGCTGCCGATGTTTATGCTGGCGCGCACCATGCCGGCGCGGCGGTTGCATTGGCGTGGCGCAAAACCGGTTCGACCCACACAAAAAGACCAGGAGACGATGTTCGCTGGCGTCGATCGTGACGCGGTGGTCGGCGCGCTCCGCTCGGACGGCCTCTTTTCCGGGCTTGCCCTGCCGTCGTCGATCCACGAGGAAATCGCCAGCTTTGCGCAGCGCACGCCTTGCTTCGGCAATTTCGACCGTCGCCTGGAGTTCCTGCCGGCCGAACATGCCGAGGCCGAGAAGCACTTCGGCCGTCCCTTGCTCAGCGGCCATTTTTTCGAGCGGGTTCTCGACTGCAACGCTGCGCTTACGGTACAGCGCGACCCGCTGCTTCTCGACATCGCAGCCCATTATCTCGGCAGCCAGGCGAAGCTGATCACCACGCGCGTCTGGTGGAGCTTTCCGACGAGCTCCGTCTCCGACGCCGAGAAGAACCTGGCGTCGCTTGGCAAATACCACTTCGATCTCGACGATTGGCGGATGCTGAAATTCTTCTTCTATCTCAATCCGGTCGATGCCGAGACCGGTCCGCATGTCTATGTTCGCGGCAGCCATAATCGCCGCATCCTCAAGCATCAGATGACGCTTCTTGTCGGCCACCCCGCGGAAGAGGTTCTGAGTGTCTACGGCGCGCAGAGCCCGATTATGCTGACCGGCGAGGCAGGTTTGGGCTTTGTCGAGGATCCCTTCGGCTTCCACATGGGCACCGTGCCGACGCGCAAACCGCGGCTGATGATGGAAGTCGGCTTCGGCGTTTCGCCGCCCTCGCGTCGGCGGTTCCACGGCGAGCCGGTTATTCGCTGATTTTTGGCGCTGATTTTTGGCCCGAAACAGCCTTTTGGGAACCTGGCCTAACTTGTCTTGGTGCCGCCGCGCCGCAGATGCTCGTCCAGGCGCGGCATGATCTCGACGAAGTTGCAGGGCATGTGCCGGTAGTCGAGCTGCGGCTTCAGAATGCCGTCCCAGGCGTCCTTGCAGGCGCCGGGCGAACCCGGCAGCACGAAAACGAAGGTCGCGTTGACGACGCCGCCGGTCGCCCGGCTCTGGATCGTCGAAGTGCCGATCTTGTCATAGGAAATGCGGTGGAACACTTCGGAAAAGCCGTCCATGCGCTTTTCGAAGATCGGCTCCAGCGCCTCCGGCGTCACATCGCGGCCGGTAAAGCCGGTGCCGCCGGTGGTGATGACGACATCGATCGCGTCGTCCCTCGACCAGCCCAGAACCTTGTCTCGGATTTTTTCGCGGTCGTCGGTGACGATGTCGCGGGCGGCCAGGATATGGCCGGCCTCCACGATGCGGTCGGCCAGCGTTTCGCCGGATTTATCGTCGGCGAGGCTGCGCGTATCGGAAACGGCCAGCACCGCGATGCGCACGGGAATGAAGGAGCGGCTCTCGTCAATCCTGGCCATGCGTGTCAGCCTCCGATGTCATGCTTCGCGTCGCGGCGACGAACCAGTCGGGATGGCGGCTGCGGATATCGACGGCCGCGCGCTTGGCGACATTGCCGGTCTCGAACAGCCCGAAGCAGGTTGCGCCGGAACCGGACATCCGGGCGAACCCCGCTCCGGACTTGTTGAGCACCGACAGCGCCTTGCCGACGGCGGGTTGGATCGCCCGCGCCGCGGGCTCGAGATCGTTGCGGGTGATCTCCAGCCAATTGCGGATGCTGTGGAAGTCGAGGTCGCGCGGCAGCGGCGGCAGTCCCTCATTGTCGCGATCAGAAAGCGCATTGAACACCTCGGCCGTGGAGATGGCAGTGCCGGGATTGACGAGAACCAGCCCGATCGCGGGAAAGCCCGGCACGACCGACAGTTCGTCACCGACGCCGCGCGCGATCAGCGGCTTTGCCATAAGGCACATGGGAACGTCGGCGCCCAGCGAGAGGCCGACTCGCGCCAGGTCGGCATCGCCGAGGTCCAGCCTCCATATCTCAACCAGCCCGCGTAGCGCCGTTGCGGCGTCGCTCGACCCGCCGCCGACGCCGGATGCGACCGGCAGGTTTTTTTCGAGCCTGATGGCGACCGGCGGTGTGTGCCGCTGACCGGCCTGCTCTCGCAGCGCGTCGCGCGCTTTAACGACCAGATTGCTGTCGTCGAGCGGGACTGCGGAGGCATATCGGCCCGAGACGGAAAACCCGTCGCTGTCGGCAAGCTCGATGTCAACCCGGTCGCCGAAGCGCGTGAACACCGCCAGGCTCTCGATCGTGTGATAGCCGTCGGCGCGCCTGCCGGTGACGTGCAGCGCGAGATTTAACTTGGCATGCGCATGCAATGCCCGGACCCCATTGCCGGAAGCCACTGTCTCAGTCACGAGGGGGATGATGTCAGTCCTTGGCCAGGCGGTATTCGCCGGTCTTCGGGTCTCTGACCAGCGTGCCCATTGTGCCGTTGGTAGCCTGCTTTTCGGTGCGCCGTATCTTGGCCGTCACGCGCTCGGCTTCCCTGACGAAGGAGCGATAGCCGAAATAGGCGAGCAGGCCGACTGCGATAAAGAAAATGATCTGTGGCATGTCAAACTCCTCCCTCGCAAGGCCGACTGCGGCGCCGGTCGGGCCGGTCAAGCTTTTAAGTTAAACGCTTTCGCCGGTTTTTCAAAGCCCGAAGCGCGCCCATAGCGCGCGCTCTTCCGCCGCATCGATCACGCCGCTTGCGGCAGCAGCGGCGATCTCGGGCGCCGAAAAGCCGCCTCTGCTTGAGCCGAACCAACCGAAGCGGCCGAACAGGCCGCGCGGCGCCGTGATCAGCTTGAGCTGGGTTTTTGGCCCGAAACGGGCCCTCAGCACGCTGCGCATATCGCCAAGCGCATCGACAAGGCCGAGCTCCAGTCCCTTCTTGCCGGTCCAGAACAGGCCGGTGAACAGGTCCGGGTCGTCCTTGAGCTTGGCCCCGCGCCGGTCCTTGACGAGGTCGATGAAGGTCTCGTGGACCTCGAGCTGCAGCGCCTTCAGCCGCTCGATATCTTCCTTCTTCTCTGGCTTGAACGGATCGAGCACCGCCTTGTTCTGGCCGGCCGTGTGGACGCGGCGCTCGACGCCGATCTTCTTCAACAACTCGGGAAAGCCGAACGAGGCCGACACCACGCCGATCGAGCCGACGATAGACGACGGATCGGCAACGATCTCGTCGCCGGCGACCGCGATCATGTAGCCGCCCGACGCCGCCACGTCCTCGACGAAGACCAGTACCTTTTTGTTCTTCTCGGTCGCCAGGTCGCGGATGCGTCTGAAGATCAGCCGCGACTGCACCGGCGAGCCGCCCGGCGAATTGATCGAGATGGCGACCACGGGCGCATCGAAGGAAAACGCCTTCTCGATAGGGCCGGCAGTGGATGCGAGCGACAGGCTAGGCCGGAACTGGCCGCCGCCGGGCATGATCGTGCCGTGCAGCCGGATGACGGGAATGACGACGATGTCGGAACGCCAGGATTTCGGCAGCAGGCGGTTCAGGAAGCGTTTCACGGGGTCTCCGCTCGATTGGCTTGAAGGCATGTAGGGATTCGCCGGCCAACGGCAATGCCGCGCCGCCGGCCGGTAGAAAAAGGCTCAGTCGCCGAACAGCGAAGCCAGCCCGTTGTTGATCATCTCGGTCCGCTCGGTTGGGCCGTCGCCCGATTGTGCATGCAGCATCAGCGGCGGGCGGATCGACAGTTTTCCGCGTGCGCCGAGTATTGCCCTGACGACAATGCGGATCGCCGCTGCCTCGGGGCGAGGGTGGACGGCCAGCATCTCGGCGTCGCCGAAGCGGCCTGATATCGCATCGAGGATGGCGCCGAGCTGATCGGGCCTGGCAATCACGGCAAGACCGCAGCGCGGCCTGACCACAGCAGCCGCGCTTCGGATCCAGCTGTCGAACAGCCCGTCCTCCATCACATGCGCCGCCTTCCTGAGCGGGTCGGGCGTGGCGCGATCCTCGGCCGCGTTGAAGGGCGGGTTCATGATGACGAAATCAAAGGAATTGTCGGCAAGCCCAGTGGCGGTTCGCGCCCGGCCCGACAGCGCGACGTCGGCGGCGAGCACCGAGGCGCGGTCGTTGAGATGCGCATTACCGGGGTGGGCAAGCGTCGTTGCGGCGAAGGCCGCCATTTCCGGAGACCGTTCGATGAGCACGGCCTCGGCATCAGGACAGCGCGACAGCACGGCCAGGCCTGCGGCGCCAGCACCGGCGCCGAAATCGGCAAGGCGCCCGGCGAAGGAGGACGGCACGGCAGCCGCCAGCATCATGGCGTCCATGCCGGCGCGATGGCCTGCCTGTTTAGGCTGCACCAGCCAGAACCGCCCGCGATGGAAAGCATCGACGGTATGGGCCGGCGTGTCCTGGACCAGGGTGGCGCGCGCCGCGGACATTACTTCTGGCGCATCTCGTTGGCGATGCCGGCATCCGTCAGGATGCGCCGCGCCGCATCGGCCTGGTCGGCTTCGACCATGATGCGCCTGGGCAAGATGCCGATCGAACCGTCGAGCACGCTCATGTTCTGGTCGGCGACGAAACAGCCGATGCCGGCATCGCGCATCAGCGATTCGACAAAGGAGATGATCACGGCGTCGTTGGTGCGGATAAGCTCTATCATAGGAAGAAACTCGCAGGTTGCAGCGTCTATGTAAACGTGGGTGGCTTCCGTCGCCACCTCGACCGCGCCAAATCGCCTCTTGCCGTGCCTGTGGGTAGCGCCCTAGAGTTTGCGGCGGTATCGGGGTGCCGTCGTGCGCGTGACATAAGACGGGAGTTTGTCGTGGGTGTCGTTCTCAACATCGAAAACGGGAAGCGGGAAGCCGCCTCCATTAAGGATCTCATCGACCTGACTTCGGCCGATATGGGGCGTGTCAACAAATTGATCCTGTCGAAGGCCGGTTCCGACGTCGAGATGATCCCGGAGATTGCCAACCACCTGATCTCTTCGGGTGGCAAACGGCTGAGGCCGATGCTGACGCTCGCCTCAGCGCAGATGTTCGGCTATTCCGGCGACGGCCATGTCAAGCTCGCCACATCAGTCGAGTTCATGCACACCGCCACGCTCCTCCACGACGATGTCGTCGACGAGAGCGGCATGCGGCGCGGCAAGAAGACCGCCCGCATGATCTGGGGCAACCAGGCGAGCGTGCTGGTCGGCGATTTCCTGCTCGGCCAGGCTTTCCGCATGATGGTCGATGTCGGTTCGCTGGAAGCGCTCGACATCCTGTCCAGCGCCGCCTCGATCATTGCCGAGGGCGAGGTGATGCAGCTCGCCGCCGCCAAGAACCTCGAAACCACAGAGGATGAGCATTTCGCGGTGATCAAGGCCAAGACCGCGGCCCTGTTCTCGGCCGCCGCCGAGGTCGGTCCGGTTATCGCCCAGGCGACGCGAAACGATCGCGCGGCGCTGCGCTCCTATGGCATGAATCTCGGCCTTGCCTTCCAGCTGATCGACGATGCGCTGGATTATGGCGGCACCAGCAAGGATCTGGGCAAGAATGTCGGCGACGACTTCCGCGAAGGCAAGGTGACGCTGCCGGTGATCCTCGCCTACCGGCGCGGCACCAAGGCCGAGCGCATCTTCTGGAAGCGCGCCATTGAGGACAATGTCACCGACGACGCCGGGCTGGAAAAGGCGATCGGATTGATGACCCGTCACGGCGCGATCGCCGACACGATCGGGCGCGCCGGCCATTTCGGCGAGATCGCCCGCGACGCGCTGGCGCCGCTCGAAGCGACACCGCAGAAATCGGCGCTGATCGACGTCATCGATTTCTGCATCAGCCGGGTGAACTGAAAGACATCGCCGGCGGCCGGCACCGCGCCGGCCCGCGATTTTGGTCTTCCCGGAATTGCGGCGGTGAAATCATGCACGTTCCGCAGCAGCATGGTTAGCAAGTAGGGCAGGGCTCTGTGACGGTCAGCGCGCCCGGCAAACTGTCGAGGTCATGAAAATGACCACGCGCTCTTCAGCAGCGCCACGAGCTCGCTCTGACGGCTGGTTTCGGTTTTCCGAAAAATTCGCTCGAGATAGGTGCGGGCCGATTTGACGGCGATGCCGATTTCCATGGCCGCCTCCTGCACCGAAAGGCCCGAGGCAAGCTCGACGGCGAGCCGGGCTTCTGCCGGCGTCAGGTCGAACAGGCCTGAAAGGATACTGGGCGATGGAACAGTCGCGCCGATGCCGACCACGGTTGCGGCAACGAGAATGTCCGCGCCCGAAAAAATATCATGCGCGGCGCGGCGCAGCGGCAACAGGTGAACGACCAGCGCGGACCGCCCCTTGATGGCAGCGACGGGGATGGACCGCACGACGCGGTTATCCCGGTTCTGCGCGATCGCCTGCTGGAACAGCGCGTTTGCAGTTTGATCGGCAATCGCGATGCCGCCATGGGCTGTGGGAAGGAAGACGTCGGCCATGTCTTCGAAAAGCGGATTGGCCGTCAGCACACGGCCCGATCCACTCATGCCCGATCCATTCATGATTGCGGCCGGCAGCCCGATTTCCCGGAGAATGGATACGGCGGTCCTGGCCCGTTCCAGGCCCAGGCGCCCGGCGACAAGGCTCGCCCGTGCGAGGTGCGGACGCAGTCCGTTCAACAGTCCGATTGCGGCCTGGTCATAACTCCCGTCCTTCAGCCAGCGCTGGAAGACAAAAAGGACAAGCTCGCGGCCAGGCATGGGGATGGCTGTGCACAGATGCGGCCCGATGCCAAACGCGGTGGCACTTTTGCGAACGGGATCGCACTCGATCTCCTCGCAGATGATGAAATTATCGACCCACACAAAGGTTGCCGGCTGCGCGGCGCACATGCGCTTCACGCTCTCGGAGAACCGCCAAGTATCCCCCTTCATGAACGCGTCGAGCAAGGGCTGGACATGCGTTTCGGTGATGGCGCGGACCGGCGAATGATCGCTGACTACAAAGATCGCGCCGTTTGCCGAGCGGGAGATCGCGCTTGCCGCCGCCAATACCTCCGGCCACAGCTCGGCCGCGAACGCCGCTTCGTAGATTCGATCGACAATGGCGAAGGCCTGCTGGTCCTGCGGCATTTCCAGCATCGGCATCTTCCTGGGCGAAGCAACGGCATCCATCTGCACAGTTCCACGCATCATTCCGCTGCGTAAACTTTCGCCGCCCGTCGCTTACGGATCGCTTACGGCATCGCGGCGCCGGTGCTGCAGCAGGACAGGCCGGCGGCGCGTCAGGCCGGCAAAGCGCGGTCGACGGTCGCAGTTGGGCGCATTTTCGCGTGGTTTTTGATAGCATGACCCGATTGTGAATTCGGGCCGGGTTGAAGCGTGACCCCAAAAAGGCCATGCTTTACCTGGAAAAGATCGAGTCTACGGCGATCCCGCTGACGCGGGCATGGCTTTGACTGAAAGGGATACGATGCGGCAAGGATGTGCGCGCTGGCTGACAGGGCTGGCAGTTGTGACGGGCATGGCGATCTCCGGTCTGCCCGCCTATGCCAAAGAGACCACCGAGCCGGTCAATATCATGTCGTTCTCGGGGGCCTATCTTGCCGCGCGGGTCGCCGAAGGCGACAATGATCTCGACAGCGCCATCGCCTACTACAAGCAGGCGCTCGCCTTCGCTCCCGGTGATACCTCGTTGCAGCAAAGCCTGATGCTGTCGCTGATCGCGCAAGGGCGCTTCGAAGAATCCCTGGTCTATGCAGACAAGCTCAAGACGGTTCCCGACGTCGAGCGGTTCTCGCGCCTGGCGCTGGCCGTCGGCTCCTTTCACAAGAAGGACTTTTCCAAGGCCGAATACTGGCTCAAGCTTTCGCTCGAATCCGATCTCGACCGGCTGATCTCCGGCGTCATGACCGGCTGGGCCAAGCAGGGCGCCGGCGACCCCGGCGAGGCCATGGCCTCGATCGACAGGCTGCAGGGCCCGGACTGGTTCGGCCTCTTCAAATCCTTCCATCGCGCGCTTATCGCCGATGCCTCGGGCCTGCCCGAAAAGGCGGATGCGATTTACGCCGCGACCTTGCAGGACACCGCGACCGGCGCCGCCGCGCCCGAAACCTGGATGCGCAATGCGCAGGCCTATGCCTCCTTCCTTGCCCGCAAGGGCGACAATGACAAGGCGCTGTCCGTGCTCGATCAGGCCGAGGCATTTGCCCCCGGCAAGGTCGAGATATCAGCGCTTCGCGACAAGATCACCAAGGGCGAGAAGGTCGAACCCTTCGTTGTAGGCCCGTCCGACGGCGCCTCGGAAATTCTGCTCGATCTCGCCACCGCGCTCAATCGCGGTGGCGGCGAGCCGTTCGTTCGCCTCTATCTGCAATATGCCCTGGCACTGCGGGCCGACAGCGACGCGGCCCTTGTCCAACTCGCCGCCGTTTCCGAGCAGTTGAAGGACGGCGAGGGCGCCATCGCCTTCTATCGCCGCATCCCGGCCAGTTCGCCACTGAAGGCGCTTTCGGAACTGCAGCTCGGCCTCAACCTTGCCGATCTCGACCGCTATGACGAGGCCATCGCCCATCTGAAGGCCCTCGTCCAAGCGCATCCCGACGACATGCGTGCCTATCAGGCGCTCGGTGGCGTCTATGCCTCAAAGGAGGATTTCCGCTCCGCGGCTGGTCTCTATGACAATGCGGTAGCGATGCTGAAGTCCCCGACCCGCGCTGACTGGAATATTTTCTACCAGCGCGGCATCGCCTATGAGCGGCTGAAGGAGTGGCCCAAGGCCGAGCCGAATTTTCGCAAGGCGCTGGAATTGTTCCCCGACCAGCCGCAGGTTCTGAACTATCTCGGCTATTCCTGGGTGGACATGAACGTCAACCTCGAGGAAGGCCTTCAGATGATCCAGAAGGCCGTCGACCTCAGGCCGAGCGACGGCTACATCGTCGATTCGCTGGGCTGGGCCTATTTCCGCATGGGCAGGTTTGAAGACGCTGTGCGCGAAATGGAGCGCGCCGTGTCGCTGAAGCCGGAAGATCCGGTGCTGAACGATCACCTCGGCGATGCCTATTGGCGCGTCGGCCGCAGGCTGGAAGCCACCTTCCAGTGGAACCAGGCCCGCGACCTGAAGCCGGATCCCGACGTGCTCGCCGCCTTGCAGCAGAAACTGCTAAAGGGCCTGCCGCCGATCGAATCCAACACAGCGCAGGAAACCCCGAAGGTCAAGCCCGAGCCGGCGCCCGCGCCGAAGGGCTGAATACTCTGAATTCGATTATGCGGGGCTCGTCGCCGCTGTCGCTAAGGGTCTGGACTATAAGCCATGCTAATCGTGCTCGGTGCCGAGCACCGCTCGGAGCCCTGAGTCGTTCTGGCGGAGATGTTCCTCGATCCATCGGGTCGTACGGTCGTAGGCATCCGAAAACAACTCGGAATGCCGACTCCAATCCATGAAGCTGATCGTGTTCGGAACCTCCGGACAGACCAAGATATCCTCTTCGCCGACGGCAATGTCCTGCGGCCGGTGTGCCAGCATGCTCGAGGCAATGACCTGAAGCATGCTGGGAACCCGAGGCAAGCGGGCACGACCGAAAGGGTTCAGCAAGGCCAATGCCAGTTCGGAAGCTCCGGGGATGCGGTCATAGTCTATGTCGTATTTCTGCGGTGCACTCGTCCCGAAGGTAACGATGACATTGGGTCCGGTCTTGAGCTCCGTCATCTGCTCCAGCGGCAAATTGTTCATGATAGCGCCGTCCACCAGCATATCGCCGTCATCTGTAAAGAACGGCGGCAGGACGCCCGGGATGGAGCCCGACGCCCGAACGGCGTGCCAGAGCTTTCCACGACGGTGGACATGGGGCTGACGGCTGCTCAGATTGGTCGAAAGCGCAAAGAACGGAAGCCAAAGATCCTCGATCAGAACGTCGCCGTATTCCAGCCGAAGAGCCCGATCAAACGCTTTGTGATCCAGAAGCGCGAAATGCGGCAAGGTGGGACGGCGAAACGCCCGGCTCTTGATAAATATGTTGTGGGTGCCTCGGTCGATCTGGTCGGCATCCAAGCCTCTTGCGAAGCCGGCCATCATCGCCGCTCCGGAACTTGTCCCGCCGAGATAGTCGAAGCAAGCGCCCGCCTCAACGAAAGCCTTGTAGACGCCTAAATGAGCGCTGCCGAGGGACCCACCCCCTGCCGCCACGAAGCCCAATGCCTTGCCCGAAATAAATCGGACCAGGCGCTGGAAATCAGACCCGTCGTCCAGCGCAACATGATGATGCTGGTCAACATAGGGTCGCTCATCGAGCCATGCAGAGGTACCGGAGACCGCTGCCGAGCGATTGTCGTGAATTAGGACAAGCCGACTGGTCGATGGCGGATGGACCGCTAGCGTCAGTTCCTCAGACGGGTTCAGGCGAGGCGAGCAGGACGCGTTGGCCAGCAACAGGACGGTATCGGCCTGGCGAATGCAGACTTGGGTCCATTCATTAGGTTCCTCATCGGCAACATAGACGATGAATTGGGCTTCCGCCTCCAGTTCGTTCAACCAGTTAAGGATCGGCTGGTCGTCGATCGGAAGACCTGGGAACTTCGCTTGGATCTCAAGCCGGGAAACGAACCGAGCGCGCGTGGCCGCGCCGAACGCTTGCCGCAGGTGCTGGATGAGCACCGGTGAGATGCGACTTCCGCCGGCTGCAATGATCGCAAGCGTTCGGATCTTGGCAGGTTCCTTGAGACGCGACGAACTCGGAGATTGGGTGGCAAACCGGCGCGCCAGAAATACCGTGACCGCCTCTCTCAGGCTCGGCAATGTCTCGGCCGCCTTCTCGAAATGATTGCGACCGATTTCAAGGACGATCGAATCGCGCGCTGCAAGGACAGTGGCCGTGCGGGGTAGTCCTGCGAAGAAACCGATTTCACCGATGAGTTCACCCTGTGCGATCTCGGCGACCGAGCCAGTCGAATCTCCTTTGTGTACCGTAAAGCGTCCAGACAGCACGATGAAAAACCTGTCCGACGCATCGCCTTCGCGAACCAGAACCTCACCGCGTCTCAGGACCCGACGGTCGGATTCGGCAGCTAAAGCCTCGAGCGCCAGCAACGACGCCCGATCGAACATCAATGTCGCCGACAATAAACTCGCTGCAAGAGAATCGACGGAGGACATCTGAGCCATCCCTTGGGAATCCATGACTTTTGTCTCCTCGAGGGTGCTGGACGCCCTGCCGAATGACACCATACCACACATGAGAGCCGCCGAACGGCTGAGGCGCGGGACTGACCGCTGGGCGCTCTCTGGCTCCCAGCAAGGGCCACGATCAGGCCGCCACGCCGCTCTCGGCGTCCGTCTTTTGGGCCGGGAAATTCACTTGAGCCCACATCGCGAACCTGCTCGCTTGCCTGCCTGCTATTTTGTTTGCAAGCGCAATCTCGTCGTGCGGACCCGGGCCAAGGTAAGTGTGAACCTGGAAGTAGCTAAAAGTCCCTGCCACCTCGGCGGCCCCAGGAAAAGAGGTAGCAAAAACGTCCGTTGGGACTTGTTTGAATGAAATCTTATGTCCCTGCCGTTTCAGCGTGTCGACGATTTCATTGAAGCTTATGAAATCACCGACCAAAGGCAGATGCTCGCCGTTTCCTGGCTCATCCGGGTGTCCGAATGCGCCGGCCACGATGTCGCCGAGTTCGGTGATGTCGCCCATGTGAATGCAACGTACGTCCGGATCAAGGGGAAGAGCCCAGCCCAGGTTTCCATCTTCCTGCTTTTGCGGAGCAAGTGCGCCCACAAAGTTCTGGTAGAAAAATGGCGCGATAACGAACGTATGATGCGCAAAGCTGGCCTTCTTCACGATCCAATCAATTTTGGCTTTGCCGGTGAAGTGGGGAACGTGGGGCTTGCCGCCGCTGATTGCTTCTACATTGGGCAACGTTGACTAGACAAAATGCTGGACGCCGGCCTCTTTGGCGGCGCGCACCGCTGCTGTTGCCTGCTTGAACTCGTCGGTACCTTCTTCCCAAAAATTGGTGACCAGAAAGACGCCGTATGCCCCTTCAAATGCAGCTTTGAGGCTTTCCGGGCGGTCCAGATCTGCTTCGACGACTTCCTCGGCGAGTTCGCGGTTTTTGCTGGGACACGCCTCTGCGGCCGGCCCCTTGCCTTGACGCTTGCCGGTGGGCGCTCTAGGGAGGGCCGCATCCCCGCCTTTCCCGTCGAGGCCGCCGTGACTGTTGATATCCCAGCCCATATGCATCCCAGCCGCTCGTTCCAGGGGCTGATCCTGACCTTGCATAACTACTGGGCTGACTATGGCTGCGTCGTTCTCCAGCCCTACGACATGGAAGTTGGCGCCGGCACGTTCCATCCGGCGACGACGCTGCGCGCGCTCGGGCCAAAGCGCTGGAACGCGGCCTATGTGCAGCCTTCGCGCCGGCCCAAGGACGGGCGCTACGGCGAGAACCCGAACCGGCTTCAGCACTATTACCAGTACCAGGTGATCCTGAAGCCGAACCCGGCTAATCTGCAGGAGCTTTATCTCCGCTCGCTGTCGGCCATTGGCGTCGATCCACTTCTGCATGACATCCGCTTCGTCGAGGACGACTGGGAAAGCCCGACGCTCGGCGCCTGGGGGCTGGGCTGGGAGTGCTGGTGCGACGGCATGGAAGTGTCGCAGTTCACTTATTTCCAGCAGGTCTGCGGCATCGAATGCGCGCCGGTGGCGGGCGAGCTCACCTACGGGCTGGAGCGGCTGGCCATGTATGTGCAGGGCGTCGACAATGTCTACGACCTCAACTTCAACGGCCGCGAGGGCGCCGACAAGGTGACCTATGGCGACGTCTTCCTGCAGGCCGAGCAGGAATATTCGCGCCACAATTTCGAATTCGCCAACACGGCGATGCTGCTTCGGCATTTCGAGGACGCCGAAGCCGAGTGCAAGGCGCTGCTCGATGCCGGCGCGCCCTTCTCCCCCCTCGAGGGGGAGATGCCCGCGAAGCGGGCAGAGGGGGTTGCCTCAGAAGGCACCGCAAGTAGGACGTCGAGCACTGCCCGAGCGACCTCTCCCGGCCAGGCTTCGTCCGGCCACCCTCCCCCCAAAGGGGAGGGGAACCACCGCCTGGTATTCCCCGCCTACGACCAGTGCATCAAGGCCAGCCACGTCTTCAACCTGCTCGACGCGCGCGGCGTGATTTCCGTCACCGAGCGGCAGAGCTACATCTTGCGGGTACGCAATCTGGCGAAAGCCTGCGGCGAGGCGTTTTTGCTGACGCAGGCTGGCGGGCTGGCGGCTTAGCTCCAGAGGCTATTTGCGATTTCGACTGAAGCGCTGATTGGCAATACGCCTTGGCCGCTGGAGCCAGCCATCGTCCGCAGCGCTTGTCTAACGCCAGGCATCGCGAACGTCCCATGAGCCTGCGCTGCGAAACAGGCGCTGAGCGCGAGGATCTGTAGGAATGTCGATGCCGTCTTCATGGTCGTTCAGCCAATAGTTTCCTGCCTGAGCGTTGGTCGCTTCAGCGCTGCGTTCGGTTCATGGAAATCTTTGACCCAAGGACGGATAGCCCCGCTTCGACCCGACAGGCAGCGGAAATTTTTTGGAAATCGTCGGTAGACACGCCGATTGCATGGGGAAGGGTGACAGCGGCCAGCCGAGTTGCTATGCCCCGCCCGGACCATTTTGCCGCGTGAGCACAATCAATGCCCGACCTGCTTTTAGAACTCCGTTCGGAAGAGATTCCCGCGCGCATGCAGCGCAAGGCGGCGGGCGACTTGAAGAAGATGATGACGGACGGTTTGGTCGAGGCCGGGCTGACCTATGAGGCGGCGCGCGAATATTGGACGCCGCGGCGGTTGGCGCTCGACATTCGCGGCGTGACCGCGCGCTCGAAGGACATAAGCGAGGAGATCAAGGGACCCTCGACCAAGGCGCCCGAACAGGCGGTGCAAGGTTTTCTGCGCAAGGCCGGCCTTTCCTCGATCGCCGAGGCGCATGTCCATGCCGATCCGAAGAAGGGCGACTTCTATGTCGCCCATATTGCGAAGCCGGGCCGGGCGGCGGAAGAAATCATCGCCGAACTGGTGCCGGGCATCATCCGCGGCTTTCCATGGCCGAAATCGATGCGCTGGGGGCCGGCCTCGGCGAAACCCGGATCGTTGCGCTGGGTACGGCCGCTGCAATCCATCCTTTGCACCTTCGGCCCGGAGACCGAGGAGCCGGTGGTCGTCGACTTCGAGATCGACGGCATCCGCTCGGGCAATGTCACCTACGGCCACCGTTTTCATGCGCCGGGCGCGATCACCGTGCGCCGCTTCGACGACTATGCCGCCAAGCTGGAGGCGGCGAAGGTCGTGCTCGACGCCGACCGGCGCAAGGAGATCATCCTTTCCGACGGCAGGAATCTCGCTTTCGCCAACGGGCTCGATCTGGTCGAGGACGAGGGGCTGCTCGAGGAAGTGTCAGGCCTGGTCGAATGGCCTGTCGTGCTGATGGGCGAGTTCGAGCAGGACTTTCTCGCCATTCCGGCCGAGGTGATCCGGCTGACCATCCGCGCCAACCAGAAGTGCTTCGTTACGCGGCCACCGGGTGTCGGTGAAGCGCTTTCCAACCGCTTCATCCTGACCGCCAACATCGAAGCAAGCGACGGTGGCAAGGAGATCGCCCACGGCAACGGCAAGGTGGTGCGCGCCCGCCTGTCCGACGCGCTCTATTTCTGGAAGACCGACCAGGGCGACCTGCCTGATCTCGACCAGTTGCAGGCATCGGCGGAAAAGTTCGGGCTTGATCTCAAAAAGCCGCTCGACCAGCGCATGGCCCGTCTCGACCATCTCGGCGTCACCTTCCACGCCAAGCTCGGGACGCAGGGTGAGCGGGTTGAGCGCATTGCGCGGCTTGCCGAGGTGTTGGCGCCGATCGTGGCGAAGTCGATCTCCCCCCTTGAGGGGGAGATGGCCGGCAGGCCAGAGGGGGTTGTCTCGCGTGAAACGCCGGCATTCTCTGTCCGCGATAGGGCGTCGCGTCAGGACGTGCCGACCCCCTCTGTCGCCTTCGGCGACATCTCCCCCTCGAGGGGGGAGATTACCGCGCTCGCACGTCGTGCTGCCGTCCTGGCCAAGGCCGACCTCACCACCGAGGTAGTCGGCGAGTTCCCGGAATTGCAGGGCGCCATGGGCTGCAAATATGCGCTGCTGCAGGGAGAGCATCCCTCGGTCGCCGCCGCGATTGAGGAACATTATAAGCCGCAGGGCCCGTCCGACCGTGTTCCGACCGACCCGGTATCGGTGGCCGTAGCGCTCGCCGACAAGCTCGACACGCTGGTCGGCTTCTGGGCGATTGACGAAAAGCCGACGGGGTCAAAGGACCCGTATGCGCTGAGGAGGGCGGCGCTGGGAGTGATCAGGATTTTGGTCGAGAATCGTGTCCGGCTTGCGCTGACATCTCTCTTCGACCGCGTTTACAAGATGGCGAACTATCTCGCGTCCGGACGGCCCTTTAGCGCCGATCTCCTCGCCTTCTTCCACGACCGCCTGAAGGTCTATCTCCGCGACCAGGGCGCGCGGCACGATCTGATTGACGCGGTGTTGTCAAGTGGCGAAGCCCCCTCATCCGGCCCTTCGGGCCACCTTCTCCCCGCTGGGGAGAAGAGGTTGGCACCAGCGTTGGCGACCTCTTCTCCCCTCGGGGAGAAGGTGGCCGCAGAGCGGCCGGATGAGGGGGCTTCGCGGTCCGACGACCTGCTCCAAATCGTCCGCCGCGTCCAAGCACTTGGCACGTTCCTCGACACCGAGGACGGCAAGAACCTGCTTGCCGGCACCAAGCGTGCGGCCAATATCCTGGCTGCCGAGGAGAAGAAGAAAACGACCATCGCCGAACGTGTTGAGCCGGCTCTATTCCGGGAAGATGCCGAGAAAGCGCTGTTTGCCGCGGTGAATCAGGCCGAGAGAGAAGCCGGCCAAGCGATTCACAATGAAGACTTTTCCGCCGCCATGCTGGCGCTTAGCGCGTTGCGTGAACCGGTTGATTCATTCTTTGAACGCGTTCTCGTGAATGATGAGGACCTGGCCGTGCGCGCCAATCGTCTGGCACTGCTGGCACGCATCCGGGCAGCGACCGACAAGGTTGCGGATTTCTCGAAAATCGCCGGCTGAGGCTTGGGAAAATATTTCTTTCCCAATAGCCGGTCGAGCCGGCTTACAGTCATATGACGATCATCTCTGCTGGCACAAGGAACATGTTCGCCAACCCCGCGGAGGCTTTCATGAATTCCGCTCGCGACATCGAAGTGACAGAAGAAACCGCCGCCGAGACGCTTGAGCCCGTTTCCGAAACAACCCTCGACGAGGCAGCTGCCGCGATCGAAGCTGCCGATCTGTCGGAAGACGATGAGGACGGTGACGACGAAAGCGACGCGACGGCCGAGGAAGGCGCTGAAGACGACAAAGCCGCTACCCTCTTGGATGACGACGAGGACGAGGAAGACGGCGTGAAGGCCGAAGCGCCGGACGCTGACGAATAGGACACCGACGAAGAGGAAGAGTCGGACGCCACCGACGCGGACGACGAAGTCGCGGCCTGAGGTTTTTCAGGCGACGGAATTTTACTCAATGAACCAGGCGGCGCGCGAGCGTCGTCCTGGCCTCGAACGGCTATCTGGCCTGGTCGATCTCGGGAATGGGCGTCGGTTGCGGCGTTGCGGGCTCAGGCGGGCTGTTCGTTGCACTTATCTTTTCGTCGGATCTGGTGGCCGCCCCAGGTGCTGCGACAGCGGTTGTCGCGGCAGGTGCGACGCTGGGGGCCGGCTTTGCGAAGGCGTCGCCGACGATGCCGCCGCGAATGATCATCGGGCTTTGCATGAAGTCATGCTTGGGCTGGCTCGGGATCGCAGCAACTTTTTCATAGGTGACGTCGGGCACTGGTTCGCCGAGCGCCACGATCGATGGCGTCGAGGAGCTCCCAGCCATCTTCACCGCTTCAGGCGCGCCGAGCCTGACGACGGATGGCGTCGAGGATGGTGCACCGAGAACAACGAATGACGAAGCCTGTGCTCCGCCCGCCGCCAGAGTGAGACCGAGCGCTGCCAGGATACGCACCCAGACCATGATAGTTCCCCTTGCCCAACAAGTCGGCACCATATCGTCCGGGAATTGATGCGGGCTTGCGAGGAAAGCTAGCATTTTAGCGATTTGATAATTCGCTAACGTCCGGACTTGCCCCGTAAACGTCACCGTATTACGCACCCACACCTGTGAGGTCCCGCATCTGTAAGGTGATGAGAGTGGCTGAGATACTTGCCGCCGGCGAGGCGATGGAGCGGGCGCTGGCGCTGCTCGAAGTCGGCGATGTCGTCGCCATTCCGACGGAAACCGTCTACGGGCTGGCCGCCGACGCCACCAATGGCGTTGGCGTGGCGCGCATCTTCGAGGTCAAGGGCCGGCCGCGCTTCAACCCGCTGATCGCCCATGTCGCCGATCTGGCGATGGCCGAGCGCCTCGCGCTGTTCGATCCGCTGTCGAAAAGACTGGCGCAGTCATTCTGGCCGGGACCGCTGACGCTGGTGCTGCCGCAGCGGCCCGGCAACGGCATTCATCCGCTGGTCACCGCCGGGCTCGATACGATTGCGCTGCGCATGCCGAAGGGCTTTGGCGGCGAACTGATCGCCAGGCTCGGACGCCCGCTTGCCGCGCCCAGCGCCAATTCCTCAGGCAAGATCAGTGCAACGACGGCCGAGGCCGTGGCGGCGGATCTTGGTGCAAAAATCAAGCTGGTGGTCGATGGCGGCGCGACGTCGGTCGGGCTCGAATCGACAATCGTGAAGATCGAGGGGGGAAAGCTGCGGCTGCTGCGACCGGGAGGCATTGCCGCCGGGGAGATCGAAGCGGCCGCCGGCGTGAAGCTGTCGCGCGGTGCGGCGGGCATCGAGGCGCCGGGCATGCTCGCCTCGCATTACGCGCCTGGTGCTGCGGTGCGGGTCAACGCCGCAAAAGTCGCAATGGGCGAAGCCTTGCTGGCGTTCGGGCCCCGCCGTGCCGAAGGCTGGCAAGGCGCTGCCGCCTTGCGCAACCTGTCGGAGACCGGCGATCTGCGCGAGGCCGCGGCCAACCTCTTTGCCCATATGCAGGATCTCGATCGCAGCGGCGCCAAGACAATCGCCGTCGAGCCGATCCCCCTCGACGGGCTGGGCGAGGCGATCAACGACCGGCTTTCGCGCGCCGCCGCCCCTCGTGACAAGATCGACGCAGGGCCATAGTTTCCAGCTATGAACGACATATCCCGGGATATCGACCCCGCCATCATCGACCGCTTTGCGGCCATCGTCGGCGACAAATATGCGCTTCGCGACCGGCAGGACATCGCGCCCTACCTCACCGAAAGGCGCGGCCTGTGGCATGGCCGAACGGCGCTGGTGCTGAGGCCCGGCAGCGTCGACGAGGTCAGCCGCATTATGCGGCTGGCGACCGAGACGGGAACGCCGGTGGTGCCGCAAAGCGGCAACACCGGGCTGGTCGGCGCGCAGGTGCCGGATATGTCCGGCCGCGAGATCGTGCTGTCGCTGTCGCGGCTGAACCGCATCCGCGAGATCGACATCCTGTCCAACACGGTCACCGTCGAGGCCGGCGTCATCCTGCAGACGCTGCAGGAAGCGGCCGATGCCGCCGACCGGCTGTTTCCGCTGTCGCTTGCTGCGCAAGGCTCCTGCCAGATCGGCGGCAATCTCTCTTCCAACGCCGGCGGTACCGGTGTGCTTGCCTATGGCAATGCGCGTGAGCTCTGTCTCGGCGTCGAAGTGGTGCTGCCGACTGGCGAGGTCTTCGATGATCTGCGCAAGCTGAAGAAGGACAACACCGGCTACGATCTGAAGAACCTGTTTGTCGGCGCGGAGGGCACGCTCGGCATCATCACCGCCGCCGTGCTCAAGCTTTTCCCCAAGCCCAAGGGGCGCGAGGTGGCCTTTGCCGGCCTGTCGTCACCTGAGGCGGCACTGTCTCTGTTCAGCCTGGCGATGGATCGCGCCGGTGCCGCGCTCACCGCGTTCGAACTGATCGGCCAGAGGCCCTACGACTTTACGCTTCTGCACGCGCCAGGCGTCGTGCGGCCGCTGTCCGGGGACTGGCCGTGGTATGTGCTGATGCAGATCTCTTCGGGCCGCTCGGCGGAGGATGCGAGGGCCCTGATCGAAGAGGTGCTCTCAGCCGGCCTCGAACAGGAGATCGCCGGTGATGCGGTGATTGCGGCGAGCATCACGCAGGGCGATGCCTTCTGGAATTTCCGCGAGGTGCTGCCCGAGGCGCAGAAGCCCGAAGGCGCCTCGATCAAGCACGACATCTCGGTGCCGGTGGCGGCCATCCCGCAATTCATCGAAAAAGCGGCCGGCGCCGTGCAATCGGTCAGCCCGGGCGCGCGCGAGGTCTGTTTCGGCCACATGGGCGACGGCAATCTCCACTACAATATCTCCCGGCCGATCGGCGGCGATGACGAAGCGTTTCTCGAGCTCTATCACGCCATGAACAAGGCCGTGCATGATGTCGTGCGCAGCTTCCACGGCTCGATTTCGGCCGAGCACGGCATTGGCCAGCTGAAGCGCGATGAATTGATCGCGACGGCGCCGCCGATGGCGATCGAATTGATGCGTAGGGTGAAGACGGCCTTCGACCCGGCCGGCATCATGAATCCCGGTAAGGTTATCTGATCCTTTCGATGTCTTGTGAATGGTCGCATTCCGATAACCATCCCCTTGAGATCAGCAAAATTTAACCGACTTTCTTAAGCGCTGCGATAAGAAGCCCGCGCTAACGTTTCCCCATAACGAGGCTGGAAAAACCGGCCCGGAGAACCGGAAGACCGGCTCTCAGGAGAGACAGGAAAGGCACAATATGAACACTGGACTGAAGCCAGTCTGGGCCGGGCGCAACATGCGCCTCGACCCATTCCGCCTGCCGCAGGTGGTGAGCTACGGCACGCGCGACGATTATGGCGACGTTACCTTCACCATCGACCACCGTGGCGCCGTCATTCGCCGCATGCTGGAGATGAGCGGCGTGCCGGCGTTCATCGCTCTGCCTGCCAACGCGTTTCGTGGCGTGGCCGCCCGCGCGATGGAGGATCCGGATGGCAATGTCACGGTGACGCTGGAGCTTCTGCACAATGATCCGATGCTGTCGGTGCCGCTGCTGGTGGCCGACGATCTCGAGGATGTCGCCGCCGACTGGCGCGCCTGGGCCGCTGCCTACCGCCTGCCGATGCTTCTGATCGAATCGGACGGCATCGCCCGCACGCTGGAGGAATCGCTTGGCGCCGCCATCAAGACATTGCCGGCGCAGAACCGCCGCAAGGGTCGGGTTTCGACCACGCGTCGTCCGCGCTTCCTCGCCCGTCGCAGGGCCGGCGATCTCGGCCTCAGGCTGGTGATTGGCGGCCAGGAAATTGTCTCGCGGGAATAACTACACCAGCGGCTTTAGCGCCACCCACAGCGCGCCACCGATCAGGCCGAGAAAGATCAGCCAGCCGACCTGGTTGTTCGACCTGAACAAAAGCATGCACTGGTCCGGATCGTCGATGTCCAGCCTTGCTATCTGCTGCGCCATATGGGCGCCGGCGGCGATCAGCCCGGCTAGCGCCGGCACCGGCGCCTGCGCCGACGCAAAGGCGATGGCGAAGCTGACCAGCGCCCCGCCATAAAGCCCAACGAGCCAGGTCTTGGTGTTGTCGCCGAACAGGCGTGCGGTCGAACGCACGCCGACGATGGCGTCGTCCTCCTTGTCCTGATGCGCATAGATCGTGTCGTAACCGATCACCCACAGGATCGAGCCGATATAGAGCATGACGGGCGGGCCATCGAGATCGCCGAATTCGACCGCCCATCCCATCAGCGCACCCCAGGAAAAGGCAAGGCCGAGAACCAGTTGCGGCCAGTTGGTGAATCGCTTCATGAATGGGTAGATGGCGACGACGGCGAGCGAGCAGATGCCGAGTAGGATGGCAAAGCTGTTGAACTGCAGAAGCACAGCGAGTCCAATCAATGCCTGGATAACGAGAAACGCCCAGGCCTGCCGGCGCGTGACCTTTCCCGCCGGCAGCGGCCGCGAGCGCGTGCGTTCCACCTGGTTGTCGATGTCCTGGTCGACCAGATCGTTGTAGGTGCAGCCGGCGCCGCGCATGGCGATGGCGCCGATCAGGAACAGCACGAGATACCATGGCGCCGGCAGCAGCGAGAGCAGTGGATCAGTAGGGCGTGGATAGGCACTCGCGGCAAGGGCTGCCGACCACCAGCACGGCCACAATAGCAACTGCCAACCGATCGGCCGGTCCCACCGGGCAAGCTGCGCATAGGGCCACAGCCAGCGCGGCAGAATGCGGTAGACCCAGTGGCCGCTCGGCGCATCGGCGACGCGGCCCTGGGCAGCTTTCGATTGGATGGGTTCCATCGTGCTGAAGTGGCAGCAGAGGCGAACGCCGTCAAGCATCAAGCCAAATGGTCATGCCGTAAAATATCGTAGGCGGCGAAACAGCCTTTCCCCGTTGATGTCCGACGTTCCCGTGCGCAATTGGTCCCAAATCATCCAAATGTCTTGACCCATCGTCCGGGGCGCAATAGCGCAGTCCTGATCGTGGAATGGCAAGGAATCTGGGCATGCGTGTTTTGTTGATCGGCTCCGGCGGCCGCGAACATGCGCTGGCCTGGAAGATCGCGGCCTCGCCGCTGCTGACGAAGCTTTACGCGGCGCCGGGCAACCCAGGCATCGGCCAAGAAGCCGAACTGGTGACGTTGGACATTGCCGATCATGCGGCGGTGGCCCGGTTCTGCGCGGAGAAAAAGATCGACCTCGTCGTGGTCGGGCCGGAAGGGCCGCTGGTCGCCGGCATTGCAGACGACCTCCGCGCTGAAAACATTCGCGTCTTCGGCCCGTCCAAGGCGGCGGCGCGGCTGGAAGGCTCGAAGGGTTTCACCAAGGATCTTTGCGCGAAATACGACATCCCGACCGCCGCCTATGGCCGTTTCGGCGACCTTGCGTCGGCCAGGGCCTATGTCGAAAAGATGGGCGCGCCGATCGTCATCAAGGCCAACGGCCTCGCCGCCGGCAAGGGCGTCACCGTCGCCATGAATTTGGCCGATGCGCTGGCAGCACTCGATGCCTGTTTCGACGGATCCTTCGGACAGGCCGGCGCCGAGGTCGTGGTCGAGGAGTTTCTCACCGGCGAGGAGGCGAGTTTCTTTTGCCTGTGCGACGGCGCCACCGCGCTGCCGTTCGGCACCGCACAGGACCACAAGCGCGTCGGCGACGGCGACATCGGCCCGAACACCGGCGGCATGGGCGCCTATTCGCCGGCCCCGGTGATGACGCCGGAGATGATCGAGCGCACCATGCGCGAGATCGTCGAGCCGACCATGCGCGGCATGGCCGAACTTGGCGCGCCGTTTTCCGGCGTGCTGTTTGCCGGGCTGATGATATCAGGCGAGGGGCCGAAGCTGATCGAATACAACACCCGTTTCGGCGACCCGGAATGCCAGGTGCTGATGATGCGGCTGAAGGACGACCTCCTGGTCCTGCTCAACGCTTCTGCCGACGGCCAGCTTGCGCATACCTCAGTGCGCTGGCGCGACGAGGCGGCGCTCACCGTGGTGATGGCGGCAAGGGGTTACCCCGGCACGCCGGAAAAGGGCTCGATGATCCGCGGCGTCGAAGAGGCCGCGGGCGATGCTGTCGAGATCTTTCATGCCGGCACCGCCATCAACAGCGGCGCGCTGGTCGCCAATGGCGGCCGTGTGCTCGACGTCACGGCCGTCGGCGGCACAGTCGGCGAGGCGCAGAGACGAGCCTATGCGGCGCTCGACCGGATCGATTGGCCGCAAGGCTTCTGCCGCCGCGACATCGGCTGGCAGGCCGTCGCGCGCGAGCAGGCGCGCTGACGCCGAACGGCTTTCAGCTTTCAGCGCAGGCCACGGTCGAACTCGGTTGATGCGGTGCTGACCGGATCGCTGGCGGCGGGCGCGGCTTCAACGGCTGATGCGGAGGGCTTTTCTTTCCGCGTCCAGGCCACATATTCGGCAATCCCGCGCGGAAGGCGCAGCAACGTCTTCACAGCAGGCATTTGAAAGCTGCTGCGGAACTTGGCCCAGCGGGCGCTGAACATGGCGATCATTTCGGAGAAGGTCGGTGATGCCACCACGGTGGCGTAGGTGATGGCATTGCCCGCAAGGCCGGCCTCGCGCGAGAGAGGCACCGGTATCGAGGCGAGGTAATCCGGCTGCGCATCGATCAGGCCGCCGAAGGGCCATTGCGCGCGCAATGTGGCGGCATCCATCGGTGCGACATTGACGTCGATATCGTTGGGCGTGCCGGCCACCCGGTAAGGACAGCGGAACCGTCCGCAATTGGCTTTTGCCGAAAACTGCCAGAGTGCGTAGCCTTGCCAGTTGCCCATCGGAAAATGCACGCCGATGTCCGGCTTGTAGCGCGCATACCAGAGCGGCAGCCGCGACAGGAGCCGGTATTTGTACTTATTGTCGGCGATGTGCCTGGCGGTCTTGCCGTTGGTGTAGAGCACCGGAAAGCGGCCCAGTCGCCGATGCACATGGCGCACGAACTCCTCTGCATCCTCGAGCGACATCCATTTCGTGGGGTCGTCATCCTCGATGTCGAGGGCAAGCAGGTCATCCGGACCAGGTTTCGCGAAATTGATGAAATTATTGGCCTGTCCCACAGGGTTGCCGGGGCGGGCGAGATGATAGGCGCCCCATTTCAGGCCGAGCGCCTTGGCCACTACCTTGCGCGTCTGGAACAGTTCCTGTGCCACCGCATGGCGCTTCCACAGCGTCTTGCAGAGCCGCGTCTCGGTCTCGTCGCCGAAACAGAAATAGACTGGCGGCATCCCGTCGGACGCCTTGTTGATGAAGCCGACGATCCGCTTGTCGGTCGCAAGTTCAGCCCAATCAATGGGATTGTATTCGTAGGCGTCGATCACCAGCGCCCGGTCGGCATCCTTCCACGGCGCGGAGAAATCCGAGGCTTGTGTCGGCCCCAACACCATTGTCATCGCGGTCGCGACGACGAGGAGTCCTAGGCGGCGAAGAGGGTGCGCCGGCGGCTTCAAACAGCAGATCCTTGCTGGCCAAAACCTGATCCTGAACCGCCATGGTTAAGGAAATACTTTCGGCGGCCCGCGGCGAATGCCGCAATTCTGCCGGTGGTGGCTTTACTGGCCATCAACGGGGGGAGAGCGGCTGGAACGGGTCGGGCGCCGGCGCTTGCGGCAGCGTTCCCTCAGCCTGGCGCTTGCGGTGATGGGCCAGCGAGCATTGCGGCGAACACAGAATGCCGCGATCCGACCAATAGGCGGCGCCGTCCTCGATCTTGCCCCGATGGTGCCAAAAACCTGCCGCTCGATAGGGCAGGCCGCATTCGATGCAGCGAAAGGCGTCAGGTCTGGCGAGCACGGGCGGTCCGATCCAGTATTCTTGAATCTGTCGCCGGTCGACTTGTCCGGCTTTTTGCCGATTTTAGCGTGAACAGCTCCAATTGCAAAATCCGCGTGACAAAATTTGACGTTTACGTAAAAAGAAGGCGGGAGAGGCGACCCAAAAGCGAATGGTTTTGTGTCCGCACGGATATTAAGTTTCCCTGCCGGACAGAGGAGGAGCGAGCGGCATGTATCGGGCACCGGTCGAGGAGATCGCCTTCACGCTGAAGCATGTGGCCGGCCTGAAGCCGGCGCTCGACGCCGGCACCTTTGGCGAGCTTGGCGAAGACCTCGTCGACGCCATTCTGGCGGAAGCCGGCCGCTTCGCCACAGAAGAGGTCGCGCCGCTCTACAAGATCGGCGATGAACAAGGCGCGGTGCTGAGCGGCGCTGCCGTCACCATGCCGCCCGGCTGGAAGGCGCTCTATCGCCGCTGGATCGACGGCGGTTGGAACGCGCTGTCCGCACCGGAGGAATTCGGCGGCCAGGCGCTGCCGACCATGCTGGGCGTCGCCGCGCTCGAAATGTGGAACTCCGCCGCCATGGCCTTTGGCATCGGCCCGACGCTCACCATGGGCGCGGTCGAAGCACTCGACAAGCACGCCTCACAGGCGCTGAAGGCCAAATACTTGGAAAAGCTCGTCTCCGGCGAGTGGATGGGCACGATGAACTTGACCGAGCCGCAGGCGGGCTCGGATCTGAACGCTTTGCGCGCCCGCGCCGAGCCGGCCGGCGACGGCACCTACCGCATCTTCGGCCAGAAGATTTTCATCACCTATGGCGAGCACGATTTCACCGACAACATCATCCATCTGGTGCTGGCGCGGCTGCCTGACGCGCCGGCCGGTACGCGTGGCCTTTCGCTGTTCCTGGTGCCGAAATTCCTTGTCGGCGACGACGGCGCGCTGGGCGCACGCAACGACGTCTTCTGCTCAGGGCTGGAGCACAAATTGGGCATCCACGCCTCGCCGACCTGCACCATGATCTATGGCGACGGTTTCGAAGGGACCACCCCCGGCGCGATCGGCTGGCTGATCGGCGAGGAAAACAAGGGCCTCGCCTGCATGTTCACCATGATGAACAATGCGCGGCTCGCCGTCGGCATGCAGGGCGTGGCGGTTGCCGAAACGGCCACGCAGAAGGCGCTCGCCTACGCCAATGACCGCCGGCAAGGCAAGGCTGCAAGCCATGACGGCAATGGCATGGCGCCGATCGTCCATCACCCGGACGTGCAGCGCAATCTCCTGACCATGAAGGCGCTGACCCAGATTGCGCGCGCCATCAGCTATTCCTGTGCGCATGCCATTGACCACGCGCGCGTATCTGTCGGCGATGAAGCCACCCATTGGCAGGAACGTGCCAATCTGTTGACGCCGCTGGCCAAGGCCTTTTCCACCGATGTCGGCGTTGAGGTCGCCTCGCTCGGGTTGCAGGTGCATGGTGGCATGGGTTTCATCGAGGAGACCGGTGCGGCAGCACTTTATCGTGACGCGCGCATCGCGCCGATCTACGAAGGCACCAACGGTATCCAGGCGATCGACCTGGTGGTGCGCAAGCTGCCGCTTGGCGGTGGCGAGCATGTGCATGGTTACATCGCCGAACTGAAAGCGGTCGCCAATCAAGTGCGGACCTCAAATCTTCAGGGTTTTGGCCGCACCGCCGATAGTCTCGACCAGGCGCTCGACGACCTCGGCCAGGCGACGCGTTTCCTGCAAGGGCAGCTTGCCGACGGGCGTTCGGACGAGGGGCTGGCCGGTGCGACGCCGTATCTGCGGCTGATCTCGCTTGCGGCGGGCGGCGCCTATCTGGCACGCGGTGCGCTTGCCGACCAAAGCCGCGTCGCCCTTTGCCGTTTCTTCGCCGAAAACCTGCTCGGCGAGGCGGGCGCGCTGAAGGAGCGGGTCATCGGCGGCGCCGAAAGCCTTGCCGCTGCCGGCAAGACACTGATTTCTGCCTGACATCCACAAGGTCGACGTTTTACAAAAGCCCGGCGTCTCACAAAGGACCACCACCCGTGACAGACCATATCCTCGTCGAGCGCCAGGGCGCCATCCAGATCATCCGCATGAACCGTCCGGACAAGAAGAACGCCTTGACGCGCGCCATGTATGCGAAAATGTCCAAAACCCTTGCCGAGGGCGACGCGGATCCGGTGATCCGTGTTCACGTCTTCCTCGGTGTTTCCGGCGCTTTCTCGTCCGGCAACGATCTTGCCGATTTCATGGTCGTCGCCACCGGCGGCGAGGGCGGCGCCGAGGTTTGGGATTTCCTGATGGCGCTGGCCAGGGCGGAAAAGCCCATGGTTTCCGGCGTCGACGGCATCGCGGTCGGCATCGGCACCACGCTCAACCTGCACTGCGACCTGACCTTCGCCACACCGCGCACGATCTTCTGCACGCCTTTCGTCGATCTCGGACTGGTCCCCGAGGCGGGGTCGAGCCTGCTTGCGCCGCAGATTCTCGGCCGGCAAGGCGCCTTCGCGCTGCTTGGCCTCGGCGAAGGCTTTTCGGCCGAGCGGGCGAAAGCGGCCGGACTGATCTACGCGGTGGTCGAGGAGAACGAGCTCGAATCCGCCGTGCTTGCCGCCGCCGGGCAGATCGCGGCCAAGCCGCCCCAAGCGCTGAAGATCGCGCGTGACCTGATGCGCGGCTCGCGTGAAGAGCTCGTTGCCCGCATCGGCCAGGAAAGCGAGCATTTCCGCGAGCGGCTCAAATCCGACGAGGCCCGCGCGGCCTTGATGGCCTTCATGACCAGGAAGAGAGCTGGTAATTAGGGGTAAAGCCTTGTCTTGTCCCAGCCGCCCTTGGCGTTGCGGGAAAAGACGACGCGGTCGTGCAGCCGGAAAGGCCGGTCGTGCCAGAACTCGATCGTCTGCGGCACGATACGAAAGCCCGACCAGTGTTTCGGCCGTGGGATCTCGCCGACCGCGTGGCGCGCCGTGTATTCGGCGACGGCTTTTTCCAATGCGAAGCGGCTCTCCAGAGGCCGCGATTGTTTCGAGGCCCAAGCGCCGATTCGGCTGCCGCGCGGACGCGTCGCGTAATAGGCGTCTGCTTCCGCCTCGGTAACGATCTCCACCGGCCCGCGCGCGCGCACCTGCCGGCGCAGCGATTTCCAGTGAAAGCACATCGCCGCCTTCATGCTGCCAAGAATCTCGCGGCCTTTGGCGCTCTCGAAATTCGTATAGAACACAAATCCGCTTTCATCGAACCCCTTGAGCAGCACCATCCGCACATTCGGCATGCCCTCGGCATCGACGGTCGCCAGCGCTACGCTGTTGGGATCGTTGATCTCACTCTTCGTCGCGTCGTCGAGCCATGCGGCAAAGAGGCGGAATGGCTCGGCAGCCTCGGTAAAGTCACCGCTTGTTAACTCAGTTTCGCTCATAGTTTTTCCAAATTCTATTGCCGGCCGGGGAGATTGCCGATTGTCGCGCATCGCGCAACCTTTTGACAGCAGGCAATGGAGCCTTATTGCTTCGGCCAGCGCCCAGGCTGCGGTCAAGGCCGCCGCGATCGTGCTGGTCGCCTTGCCGCTTGCCGCCTGCGGTGCCGGCGGCTTCAGTTTGGAGCAGGCGGAGGTCGACCGTTCGATCCTGACCAGCAGCACGCCTGCTGTTGCCTCACCGATCGATCAGGATCGCGCCTCGGACCAGGCGACGATCCGCAACGCGGTGTCTTCCGCCGATATTCAGGAGCTTGGCGGGCAGGTCGTTCCCTGGGCGAATTCCGATACCGGTTCGCGGGGCTCGATCATCGAACTGGCGGAGTCTAGGGACAACGGTCAGCTTTGCCGCCGCTTCACCGCGTCGCGCGAAAGCTTCGACGGCGTCGCCCTGTTCAAGGGCGAGGTGTGCCTGGCCGGCGCCGGCGCGTGGCGGATGCAGGACTTCAAAGCGCTCTGATTTTCCGCCATCATATGACCGCGCGCCACTGGAATTTCTTCCTATGCGAGCGCATATAGGTGGCAATCGTGGACTCACTTCTTCTCCAGGGCAGGAAGCATGCGCGACCCCTATGAGGTGCTGGGCGTTGCCAAGAACGCATCGGCCAAGGATATAAAATCGGCGTACCGCAAACTCGCCAAGGAGTATCATCCGGACCAGAATCCGGATCCCAAGGCGAAGGAGCGGTTTGCCGCAGCCAACCAGGCTTACGAGATCGTCGGCGACGAGAAGAACCGTGCGGCTTTCGATCGCGGCGAGATTGACGCCGAGGGCAAGCCGCGTTTTCAAGGCTTCGAGGGTGCCGCCGGCGGCGCCGATCCGTTCGCCGGCTTTCGTCGGCAGCAAGGACCGGGCGGCTCGCGCTTCGAGTTTCGCTCAGGCCGTCCGGGCGGCGATCCGTTCGACGGCAACAGCGACATCTTCAGCCAGATTTTCGGCGAGACCTTCTCTCGCGGTGCCGGGACGGGCGCCGGCCGGCAGGCGCCGTCCGGCGCCGACCTGAACGTGACGCTCGACGTCACCATCGAGGAAGCGGCGACTGCGGAAAAGGTAACGGCGATGTTCCCCGACGGGCGCAAGGTCGCTGTCAAACTGCCAGCCTATGTCGAGGACGGCCAGACGATCCGGCTGAAAGGCCAGGGCGAGCAAGGGCCGGGGCAGCCGGGCGACGCGCTGGTCAAGATCCGCTTCCGGCGGCACCCGCGCTATCGTGTCGAAGGCCGCGACCTCCACGCCGACCTGCTGGTTGCACTGGCGGATGCGGTGCTGGGTGCTAAGGTGGCGGTCGAAACGCCGACCGGCAGGCTTGCGGTAAATGTTCCCGCCTGGTCGAGCTCGGACAAGGTCCTGCGGCTGAAGGGCAGGGGCCTGCCGGAAAAAGTTGGCGGTCACGGTGATCTCTACGCGCACGTGCGGTTGATGCTGCCTGAAGGTGGCGACAGCGATCTCGAAGCGCTGATGCGCAACCGAAAGCGCTAGTTTTGCGCGTCCAAAAGGACGCGCGGCGCTGTAGAGCGATGCTTTTGTCCCCTGAACTGTCCGTGTTGAGCGCTTGAAGGGGCTCTGTGCCTGTGCGATAGCCACTCCACAAAGCAGAAGATCTTGCGGAGAGCGCTCACATGACGGGTGGACAAGGCATTATGGCCGGCAAGCGCGGGCTTGTCCTGGGCGTCGCGAACAATCGGTCGATCGCCTATGGCATAGCCAAGGCCTGCGTCGACAACGGCGCCGAGATTGCGCTGACCTACCAGGGCGAGGCGTTCAAGAAACGCGTCGAGCCGCTGGCGGCTGAACTCAACGCCCGTGTCGTCGGTCATTGCGATGTGACCGATCCGGCAACGCTCGATGCGGTCTTCGACGACATCGCCAAGCATTGGGGCAAGCTCGATTTCCTCGTCCACGCCATCGCCTTTTCCGACAAGGACGAACTGACAGGCCGCTATGTCGAGACGACGCGCGACAATTTCTTGCGCACAATGGACATTTCGGTGTTTTCCTTCACCACCATCGCCAAGCGCGCCGAGGCGCTGATGACCGATGGCGGTTCGCTGCTGACGCTGACCTATTACGGTGCGGAAAAAGTGATGCCGCACTACAACGTCATGGGTGTCGCCAAGGCGGCGCTTGAAGCCAGCGTGCGCTACCTGGCCGTCGACCTCGGCGCCAAGAAAATTCGCGTCAACGCCATCTCCGCCGGCCCGATCAAGACGCTGGCCGCCTCCGGCATCGGCGATTTTCGCTATATATTGAAGTGGAACGAATACAATTCACCGCTGAAGCAGACGGTAACGCAAGAGGAAGTCGGCGATTCAGCCGTCTATTTCCTGTCCAATCTTTCGCGCGGCGTCACCGGCGAGATCCACCATGTCGATTCCGGTTACCATGTCGTCGGCATGAAGGCGGTCGACGCGCCTGATATTTCGACCGTCAAGGAATAACCCCTCGAACTCTCCCGCCTCCAGCCTGCTCTCGACCGCTCTCCGGATGACCTGATGTATCCGCTCGTCTACATCGCGCGCCATGGCCAGACGGTGTGGAACGCCGAGTCCCGGCTGCAAGGACAGGCCGACACCGATCTCAACCCGCTTGGCTGCGAGCAGGCGACCCGCAACGGCCATCGGCTTGCCGAGTTCGTTGATAACCCCGAGGATTTCGACTTTGTCGCCAGTCCGATGCGGCGGACGCGCCAGACCATGGAACGCATTCGCATCGCGATGGGGCTCGATCCCCAGGCCTACCGCACCGATCCCCGCCTTGTCGAAATGAGTTTCGGCGATTGGCAGGGTTTCACCTTTCCCGAACTCAAGGCCCGGCATCTGGGCTCGGGCAGGGAGAGGCGCCTCGACAAATGGAATTTCCTGCCGCCCGGCGAGGGCGCCGAAAGCTATCAAATGCTGCTCGAGCGGGTAAAGCCGTGGTTCGACGCGCTGGACCGCCCGACGGTCTGCGTGACCCATGGCGGCGTCGTGCGCGCCCTGTTTCGCATGGTGCTGGGAATGCCCGAGTCAGAAGCCGCAAACCTGGATGTGCCGCAGGATCGCTTGCTCAGGCTGGAGGGACGAACCTTGGAGTGGCTCTGAAGCACGCGAGTTCCGCCCTTCTCAGACATTGATTCAGAAATTGATGCCAAGTCGGGACGACGTAGAGAAGCGGGCGGAGGTTGGCGGCCGGTCCCCGTACGGCCTCTCCCAGGCGGATGCGGTCCTGCTCTGCTATCTTTTCGAATCAAGGCCGCCAGGCAAGCTCCACTTCCTGCACATGCTCAAGCGGATTGTGCGACAAACCGGCAATCTCCGTGACGATTTTGCGGCGGAGGACAGGAAAATAATCCTCCAATGTACGAGCTGTGGTCGCGAAGCTGTTGGGACCGCCGGCAACGTGGCTGTAGAGATAGTCGGTTGGGTGCTGCCACGCTCCTTCGTATGGGTCGAGGCTGACGGCTAAATCCTTAGGTGGTAGCACCGGTGCGGGGATGGCAAGCGCATTGATGATGTGGCCCATGGCCAAGGCATGGTCCCGCGCAGCCTCTGGGGCAGGACCATCATTATTGGGTCCATTCGCTGAGATGTCGATAATTGTGCGGTCGGGTGTCGCGGGGCAGTCGGCTAGGCTCTGGGACGCGTAGGAAATGGCCCAGCTGAGGCTAGTGAGGCCGAGGCGGTCTTGACCGGTACGGTGGCCCATATCTCGAATAACGTCAGCTGCCTCTCGCGCGCCGCGCGCATTTTCTATGATGCGCCAAGGCAATATGGTGTGGGCGGTATGATGGCTGGACCATTCGACGTAGGTCACGGCGATCCGCCCAGTGCGGGTCAGTGCTATGGCGGACACGATGTCAGGGTGGCTCAACGCCTGGGCGTGACCCTCACGCTGCATATGGGCTGTGTCATTAGCGATGCTGGCCGAGATATCAGCGGCCAGGACGAGGCACACGTCAACCGCGGTGTCGGCCTTCTGCGCGCGGACGGATGCAGCTGGAATAAGGCAGCTTGTGCAGATGATGAGGGTAGGCATGAGGGCGCCCCGGTGTTTCGGTGCGACTGCGGGGGTCGCCGTAAGAGCGTGGAGAGTTCCGTTGGTAGGGGCGATGTCGCCATTGATTTGGACGGTGCGTGCGCCGTGCGTTGCAATTTTAGCCACCGATCCCCCCATTCACAAAAGACGCCTACGGCCCGCTTTACGCTCGCGCCGAGACAACTGAACACGCAAGGATGCGTCGTTCGTCTTTTGACCCCGTGACCTCGCCGGTTCCCGAAGGCTGTTTTATAGAAATTCAAGTCTTGCGCATACCCCAACTGGGTCAGACCAAGTGTACTAGCCCTACTCGTCAGGCTCCCTTGGCCGCGGACGGCTGGAAGTTTCGAGTTCGCTAATGTAAGCTCGGATTGCTTCTCGGTTGCGGGACGGAGATGGGGCGCAGCTTTCGATCTTAATGCAGTGGGCAATGCCATAGCCGAAGCGGCGGCCAACCCGGCGCTTTGGGATGCTGCAATGGATGTGGCTGCGGACGCTACTGGAAGCTTTGGCGCAATGCTGTTCGACGCGAAAGGGCATCTCCCCGGCATACCGAAAAGTCGCCGAATGGGTCCGTCGCTCGAGACATAAGTCAAGGATGGCTGGATCGACCGGGACGACCGGTACAATCTGTTGCCTCTGTTGGTTCGGAGAGGGCCCGTCAGCGAGCTTGACGTCCTGACGCCCGAGGAAATCGCCAGGCATCCTTACTATCAGGAATTTCTCGCGCCGTTCGGTCTGCGGTGGTTTGCGGGTGTGAAGGTTGCTGCAGGCGACGACCTCTGGTGCCTGTCGATCCAGAGGTCGATCCAGCAAGGCCCTTTTCGCCATCCGAGATTCAAAGCCTTGCCGACTTCTCAAGACAGCTGGGTTCCGCGGTCGCGCTCGCGAGAATGCTGAGCTTCGCGCGTGCCGAAGGCGCGATGGGTGCATTCAGCGCAAGCGGCACGCCTGCAGTGATTCTTGACCGGAACGCCGCCGTGATCCTGGTGAACGAACCTGCAGAGAGACTGTTCGGTCGAGACCTTTGGGTGATCGGCCGCCATTTGGCTTGTGCCGACAAGAACGCCACTGATGCCCTTAGGCGCGCATTTCACGTGCTGCTGCGAAATCCGACCCCGCCAGCAATGGTGAACCCCGTCCCGCTGCCCGGCCTCGGAGGCAGACCTCTGCTAGCTTATCCGACGCGCCTGCCAAGAATTACCACGAACGCCTTTGCGTCCTGTCAGATAGTTGTCTGCTTTATCGATCCGGACATTTATCCTCAACCGTCGGAGGTTGCCTTGCGGACTTGGCTTCGGGCTGACCCCTGCCGAGGCGAGACTGGCTCGCCGGGTCTCATCGGGCGCAGAGTTGAAGGCCATCGCGGATGAGTTGGGTGTCACTTACGAAACCGCCAGGAATCAGCTGAAAGCCGTCTTCGCCAAAACCGAGACCCATCGCCAGCCCCTGGTAGCGTTGCTCGCGAGAATAGCCAGCACCG
This sequence comes from Mesorhizobium sp. WSM4841, assembly GCF_055811515.1. Classification (NCBI taxonomy): domain Bacteria; kingdom Pseudomonadati; phylum Pseudomonadota; class Alphaproteobacteria; order Hyphomicrobiales; family Phyllobacteriaceae; genus Mesorhizobium; species Mesorhizobium sp. WSM4841. The sequence goes on along the minus strand of NZ_JBVVQC010000001.1, from coordinate 279,492 downwards.
CGCAAACTGAATGACTCTATTCGGTTGAATCGCTGTCCGGCAATTGCATGTCGGTGATGACGTTCTCGCCGTTAGTCTCGTCATAGGCGATCACGATATCCATGCCGGGTTTCAGCGCATCGAGATCGGTTTCGGCATTGAGCTTGTAGGATTTGCCGTCGTCGAGTGTCAGCGTCAACGTGTCCTTGTCGACCTCTTTGATCAGGCCTTCGGTCTGGCCGGCAAAGGCGGCAGTGGAAAACAGCAACATGGCGGCAACGGCGCCGATCAGGATACGCATCATCGTCCTCTTATCATTGCGCCGGCACGGTGGCGGCGGGTGTTCAACAGACGGATCGAGGGAAGCAGAAACCAACCGAATGTGTCAAAACTAAATCCGCCAGATCACAGTTTGACCACTGCGGAAAACGCCAATAGAACGCAGACTGCAGCGCCGCGCGTCCCTGTTGGACGGGCGCAGGACACTGTAGCACTTTGATTTTGCGCATGACCCCAAAAATCGCTCCGATTTTCGGGTCATGTGCTAAGCCGGCTCCCATGCCGGCAGGGCTGGTTTCATGTCTCACAATACGTTTGGCCACCTTTTCCGCGTCACCACCTGGGGCGAAAGCCATGGCCCAGCGCTCGGCTGCGTGGTCGACGGCTGTCCGCCCGGCATCCGCTTCACGCGCGCTGAGATCCAGGCCGACCTCGACAAGCGCCGCCCGGGTCAATCGCGTTTTGTGACGCAGCGTCGCGAACCCGACGAGGTCAAGATCCTGTCCGGCTTCATTCTGGATGAGGACGGCGAGACCATGATCACCACCGGCACGCCGGTGTCGATGCTGATCGAGAATGTCGACCAGCGCTCCAAGGACTATGGCGAGATCGCCCGCCAGTACCGGCCTGGTCATGCCGATTACACCTACGATGCCAAATACGGCCTGCGCGACTATCGCGGTGGCGGCCGGTCTTCGGCCCGCGAGACAGCGGCGCGGGTGGCGGCCGGAGCCTTGGCCCGCAAGGTCGTGCCCGGCATGACCGTGCGCGGTGCGCTGGTATCGATGGGAGAGAAATCGATCGACCGCGCCAACTGGAACTGGAATTTCGTCGGCGACGCCGAAAATCCGTTCTTCACGCCCGACCCAGCCTCGGTCGCCGTCTTTACCGCGTATCTTGACGGCATCCGCAAGGCTGGTTCCTCGGTCGGCGCGGTGATCGAGATCGTCGCCGACGGCGTTCCGGCAGGCCTCGGCGCGCCGATCTATGCCAAGCTCGACCAGGACATTGCCTCGGGCCTGATGTCGATCAATGCGGTAAAGGGTGTCGAGATCGGTAACGGCTTCGAGGCCGCCCGCATCACCGGCGAAGAGAATGCCGACGAGATGCGTATGGGCAATGACGGCAAGCCGGTCTTCCTCTCCAATAATGCGGGCGGCATCCTCGGCGGCATCTCGACCGGCCAGGCGATCGTCGCGCGCTTCGCCGTCAAGCCGACCTCGTCGATCCTGACCCCGCGAAAGTCGATCGACAAGGACGGCAACGACGTCGAGATCATGACCAAGGGCCGGCACGACCCGTGCGTCGGCATCCGCGCCGTGCCGATCGGCGAGGCGATGGTTGCCTGCGCGATCGCCGATCACTATCTACGTCATCGGGGACAGACGGGGAAGGCAGTAGGGGAGTAGGGCAGTAGGGGAGTATGTTACGCGACCTGCCGAGGTGACAAACTTTCTTCTTTCCCCTACTGCCCTACTCCCGCGAGCAAAGCGAGCACCTTATGCCTTACGACCAGAAGAAGATCGTCGAAGCCCTGCGCGCATTCGAACGCGGCGAAATCGTCGTCGTCATGGACGATGACGGGCGCGAGAACGAGGGCGATCTGATCGTCGCCGCCGTCCATTGCACGCCGGAAAAGATGGCGTTCATCGTCCGCAACACCTCCGGCATCGTCTGTACGCCGATGCCGCGCGAGGAAGCCAAGCGGCTGAATCTTTCGCCGATGGTCGCCGACAATGACTCGGCCCACACCACCGCCTTCACCGTCAGCGTCGATTTCAAGCACGGCACGACGACGGGCATCTCGGCCGACGACCGCACATTGACCGTGCGCAACCTTGCCAACGGCAATGTCGGGGCGTCCGATTTCGTCCGCCCCGGCCACATCTTTCCGCTGATTGCGCGCGAAGGCGGCGTGCTGATGCGCTCGGGCCATACCGAAGCCGCAGTCGACCTCTGCAAGCTTGCCGGCCTGCCGCCGGTCGGTGTTATTTCCGAGCTGGTCAATGATGACGGCACTGTGATGCGCGGCCCGCAGGTACAGGCCTTCGCCGAAAAGAACGGTTTGAAGCAGATTTCGGTCGCCGACCTCATCGCCTACCGCCAGCGCAAGGAAACCTTGGTCGAGCGTGTCGCCTGTTCGGACATCGACACGCCTGGCGGCAAGGCGCAGGTCTTCACCTACACGCTGCCCTGGGACTCGATGCACCATGTGGCGATCGTCTTCGGCGACATCCGCGACGGCGAGGAGGTGCCGGTGCGGCTGCATTCAGAGGATGTTGTGACGGACGTCTTCGGCACCAGCCACAGGCTGGACGCCATCATGAAATCGATGGGCGAGCGCCGGCGCGGCGTCATCGTCTATCTGCGCGAAGGCTCCGTCGGCGTCGCCCATCAGGAGCGCAACCGGCCGGCTGCCGGCGATCGCGAGGACCATGAAGAGGCGCGCCGCCGCGAAAGCGAATGGCGCGAGATCGGTCTTGGCGCGCAAATCTTGAAGGATCTTGGCATTTCCTCGATCAACCTGATCGCCTCGCGCGAACGCCACTATGTCGGGTTGGAAGGCTTCGGCATCCATATCGCCAAGACCGAGATTCTCTAGGGCTGGTCTAGCGGATCGCCGGCATGCGTCCGGCCCCGCTTGGGACCGGACGCATAGGAGCCTATTCGGCAGGAACCGCGGCTGCGTCGGATTGCGACACCGTATGCGCCGTGGCAAGGCTGCGCTGGCCGGCGAGCACTATGACCAGCGCGATTGCGCCCGCCGCCACCGACACCAGGAACCCGCTCTGTGCGCCGAAGGCGTCCACCACCCATCCAGCGGCGAAGGAGCCGAGCGCCATGCCGATGCCTATGCCGGTCATGACCCAAGTGACGCCCTCGGTCAGCACGGCCTCCGGCACGCGCCGCTCGATCAGGCCGAATGCCGTGATGAAGGTCGGCGAGATCGCCACGCCGCTAACGAACACGGCCAGTGCCAGAAGAGGTACCGTTTCTGCGACGAGCAGCGGCAGCGTGGTGAGCGCGATGATAGCGACCGCGATGGCAAGCTGAATTTGCAGCGGTGTTTTCAGGTTCAGGGCGCCGATGATGATGCCGACGACGAACGATCCGAGGGCATAGACGCCGATGACGAGGCTGGCGGCGCCCGGCTGGCCGAGCTCCTTGGTGATCGCCACGGTGCTCACCTCCGTGGTTGCGAAGGTCGCGCCGATGAAGATCAGGGCCAAGGTGATGATTTGGACCGGCCGCAGGCGGATTGCCGAGCCGCGCGAACCAATTTCCACCGGTCGCACTCGCGGCTCGGTCGAGCGCTGCAGGATGAAGGCTGTCGAGCCGAACGCGAGGAACAATGTGCTCGCCAACATTCCCGCTTCCGGGAAAAGGGCGACGCTCAGGCCCACCGATAGCGATGCCCCGGCGATGTAGACCAACTCGTCGGCCGCCGACTCGAAAGCGAACGCGGTGTTCATTTCGGGGCGATCCCGGAAGAGCTCTGTCCAGCGCGCGCGCACCATTGCGGGGATGCTGGGCATTGCGGCGGCCAGCAGCGCTGACACGAACAGTGTCCATATCGGCCAGTCCTGATTGGCCGCCGCAATCAGCACTACGAAAGCGAGCGCGGAAATGACGGTGGTGGGCACCACAATCCGCGATTGGCCGAGGCGGTCCACCAGCCGCGATATCTGCGGCGCGACAAAAGCATTGGCCAGCGCATATGTCGCGGAGACGGCGCCGGCCAGCCAGTACTCACCGTGCGTTTGCGACAGCATCGCGACGATCCCGATCGGAGCCATGGCCATCGGCATCCTGGCAACGAAGCCGGCTGCGGCGAAGCCCTTTGCTCCCCTTGCCTTGAAGATTTCGCGATAGGGATTGGGCATGAGAACACTCCTGGATTTTTGAGGCCGAGCCACTTATATACGTGGCGTATGCAAATCAGATAATGACATACGACGCGTATGTCAATTAATATACGAGGCGTATGTGAAGGAATGAGCGAATGGGGCACAAACCACGCAAGGAGATGATCGCGGAGACCCGCGCCAAACTGGTCGCGGCGGCGCGCCATGCCTTTGGCACTGTCGGCTATGCGGAGGCGTCGATGGACGACTTCACCGCATCGGCCGGGCTGACGCGTGGCGCGCTTTATCATCACTTCGGCGATAAGAAGGGCCTTCTCCAGGCGGTCATCGCCGAGATCGACGGGGAAATGTTGGCCCGGCTGAAGATCGTTTCGGCCAGGGCGGACACTCTCTGGCAGGGCTTTGTCGACGAATGTACCGCCTATATCGAGATGGCGCTGGAGCCGGAGATCCAGCGTATCGTCCTTCGCGATGGACCGGCGGTGCTCGGCGATCCTTCGCAATGGCCGAGCCAGAATGAATGCATCCGCTCGATGAGCGAGAACCTTCAGAAGCTGAGGGACGAGGGAACCATCGTTGCGGTTGATCCCGAAGCCGCAGCAAGGCTGGTCAGCGGCGCCTCGCTGCATGCCGCGCAGTGGATCGCAAATTCGGACAATCCCGAAGCGACGTCGAAAAAGGCGGTGAAGGCCTTCAACGTGCTTCTGGAGGGATTGCTCAAGCAAGGCCGCAGGATTGACAGTCCGCAAGCACCGGCTGAGATTGACAAATCGCTGGCCTGACTTTGTTCAAGACCATCGAAGGCTAGGTGCCCGACACCGACTGGGCCCGGCGGCTGGCCGAGCCTCGGTCGGTGGCTCGCGCCGGACCCAACCGGCACCCAGCATCTAAACCCTGTTGAACGTCTGCCTTTGGCCGTGCCAAAAACATGGTCAAAGCTGCCGGACGCGCCTATATCGGGGGCATGGTCACAAGGCTTTATACCCACCCGGTCTTTCTCGAGCACATAACGCCGCCCGGTCATCCGGAGCGGCCGGACCGTCTGCGTGCCATCGAACGTGTGCTCGACGACGAGGCCTTTGCCGCCCTTGATCGTGCCGAGGCGCCGGAAGGCGACGAGGCCACCATTCTCTACGCTCATCCGCAGGAATTCGTCGAACGGGTCCGCGCTACGATACCGGACACCGGTATCGCTCGCGTCGACGCCGACACCACCGCCAGCCCGAAAAGCTGGCAGGCGGCCGTGACGGCGATCGGCGCTGCCAACGCCGCCGTCGACGATGTCTTTCGGGGCAACGTCGCCAATGTCTTTGTCGCCGCCCGCCCGCCCGGCCACCACGCCGAAAAGACGACGTCCATGGGCTTCTGCCTGTTCAACACCGCGGCGATCGCGGCGCGCTACGCGCAAAGGCAGCACCAGGCCGAGCGCGTTGCCATCGTCGACTGGGACGTGCATCACGGCAATGGCACGCAGGATATTTTCTGGGACGATCCGTCGGTGCTCTATTGCTCGACGCACCAGATGCCGCTTTATCCCGGAACCGGAGCCGTGAGCGAAACCGGCGCCGGCAATATCGTCAACGCGCCGCTGGCGCCGCAGACCGGCAGCGAGGTTTTCCGCGACGCTTTCCTGTCGCGCATCTTGCCGGCGCTCGACAATTTCGCGCCCGACCTCATCATAATTTCCGCCGGCTTCGACGCGCATCACCGCGATCCGCTGGCCGAGATCAACTTGACCGAGGACGATTTCGACTGGGCAACCGGCCAGCTGATGCAGCGCGCCGGTCGCCACAGCGACAACCGGCTCGTCAGCCTGCTCGAGGGCGGCTACGATCTGCAGGGATTGGCATTTTCAGTCGCCGCCCATGTCGGGCGACTGATGAAAGGATAGACGATGGCTGGTGAGATCAACGAAGACGTCAAGGCAATGAGCTTCGAGCAGGCGCTCGACGCGCTGGAGAAAATCGTCGATGATCTGGAACGCGGCGACGTGCCGCTCGACCAGTCGATCCGCATCTATGAGCGCGGCGAGGCACTGAAGGTCCATTGCGATCGGCTGCTCAAGGCGGCCGAGGACAAGGTCGAAAAGATCAGGCTTTCGCGCGACGGCAAGCCTGTGGGGACAGAGCCGCTGGACGCGGAGTAATGCATGATCTCGAACGACAATTTCGCCTTGCGGCTTTTGGACTTGATCATGATTGAGGATAAAATTCATCCCGTTTGAAAACGGCTCCAGGATGAGAGGAGATTGCGAACGATGTGCAGAAACATCAAGACCCTGTTCAATTTCGATCCGCCGGCAACCAATGACGAGGTCCGCGATGCCGCACTCCAGTTTGTCCGCAAGCTGAGCGGAACGACGCGGCCGTCGAAACACAACCAGCATGCGTTCGACCACGCCGTCGAGGCCATAGCCGTGTCGGCGTGCGAATTGCTAGACAGCCTCGAGACGACACAGCATCCGCGCAATCGCGAAGAGGTGGCGGCCAAGGCGAAAGCCAGGTCTGCACTCCGCTTCGCCTGAGGAAGACCGCATGAGCTTCTTCCCCGGAAACGACCCCCTGCCCGGTGACGCCTTCGCCAGCGACCAGATCGAACTGATGGTTATTCCGAACGCCAAGGACATTGGCGGCTTTCAGGTTCGCCGTGCCTTGCCGACCGCCAGGCGTCGGCTGGTCGGTCCCTTCATCTTCTTCGATCGCATGGGCCCGGCGATTTTGCGGGCCGGCCAGGCGCTCGACGTCCGTCCGCATCCGCATATCGGCCTGTCGACGGTGACTTACCTGTTCGACGGCAAGATCAGGCATCGCGATTCGCTCGGCACCGAAATGGTAATCCAGCCCGGCGACGTGAATTTGATGACCGCCGGCCGCGGTATCGTCCATTCCGAGCGTACGCCACAGGAGCTGCGCGGCGCGCCGATGTCGGTTTCCGGCCTGCAGACATGGCTGGCGCTGCCCGACGATAAGGAGGAGGTCGACCCGATCTTCGAGAGTACGGCGGCCATGCGTCTGCCAGAGATCGACGCCGAAGGCGTCAGCGGGCGCGTCGTCATCGGCGCCTTTTCCGGGCTGCGGTCTCCGGTCGTGACCGCTTCTGACACGCTCTATGCAGACCTCAGCCTGGCGCCCGGCGCCAGCGTGAAAATCCCTGCCAATGCCGAGGAGCGCGCCATCTATACGTTGGAGGGAGAGGTCTCGATCTCCGGCGACCGCTTTCCGGCAGAGCGGCTGCTGGTGTTTCGGCCCGGCGACGAGATTGTCGTGTCCTCGGAGGGTGGAGCGCATTTTATGCTGTTCGGCGGCGCCTCACTTGGCTCGAAGCGCTACATCTGGTGGAATTTCGTGTCATCGTCGAAGGAACGCATCGAACAGGCCAAAGAAGAGTGGAAGACAGGCCGCTTCGATATCGTTCCTGGGGATGAAGAAGAGTTCATTCCTCTGCCGGACAATTAGAGCGCCGCGTGCGGTTTTGGACACGCAAAGGAAACCTTAACACTTTGAATCTGGCCCGCGTCACTCACACGCATTTACATTCGCCGGCCAGCGGCCTATTTCGCACGTGAATAAAAAGCAGGCCCTACCACCAGTGAACGCAAAGCTCCATACGCCCCTTCTCGACAAGGTCCGCATACCCGCCGACCTCAGGACGCTTGACGAACGTGATCTGCCGCAGTTGGCATTGGAGCTTCGCACCGAGTTGATCGACGCCGTGTCCCACACCGGCGGACATCTCGGTGCTGGCCTTGGCGTGGTCGAACTGACGGTCGCATTGCACTATGTCTTCAACACGCCAGACGACCGGCTGATCTGGGATGTCGGTCACCAGGCCTATCCACACAAGATCCTGACCGGCCGCCGCGACCGTATCCGCTCGCTGCGGCAAGAGGGCGGCCTGTCCGGCTTCACCCAGCGCGCCGAGAGCGAATACGATCCGTTCGGCGCCGCCCACTCGTCGACCTCCATTTCCGCCGGCCTCGGCATGGCAATGGCACGCGATCTCTCCGGTGGCCGCAACAATGTCATTGCCGTTATCGGCGACGGCGCCATGTCGGCCGGCATGGCCTATGAGGCGATGAACAATGCCGGCGCGCTCGATGCCCGTCTGATCGTCATCCTCAACGACAACGACATGTCGATCGCTCCGCCGACCGGCGCAATGAGCGCCTATCTGGCCCGCCTTGCGTCGGGCAAGGCCTATCTGGGCTTGCGCGATTTCGGCAAGAAGCTGACTTCTTATCTGGGCGAGCGCGCCGATCGCGCCATCAAGCGGGCGGTCGAACATGCGCGCGGCTACGTCACTGGCGGCACGCTGTTCGAGGAAATGGGTTTCTATCACATCGGCCCGATCGACGGTCACAATCTCGAGCACCTGATCCCGGTGCTGAAGAACGTCCGCGACAATGCCGACGGCCCGGTGCTGATCCACGTCGTGACCCAGAAGGGCAAGGGCTATGGACCGGCCGAGGCGGCCGCCGACAAATATCACGGCGTCAACAAGTTCGACGTCATCACCGGCGCCCAGGCCAAGGCGCCGGCCAACGCGCCGAGCTACACGAAGGTCTTTGCCGAAAGCCTGGTCCAGGAGGCCCGAGAGGACGACCGCATCGTCGCCATCACCGCCGCCATGCCGAACGGCACCGGCCTCGACCTCTTCGGCGAGGCGTTCCCGTCGAGGACCTTCGACGTCGGTATCGCCGAGCAACATGCGGTGACCTTTGCCGCCGGCCTTGCCACGGAAGGCTTCAAACCTTTCGCTGCGATCTATTCGACCTTCCTGCAGCGCGCCTATGACCAGGTCGTCCATGACGTCGCCATCCAAAAACTGCCGGTCCGCTTTCCGATCGATCGCGCCGGCTTCGTCGGTGCCGACGGGGCGACCCATTGCGGCGCCTTTGACACGACTTTTTTGGCGACGCTGCCCGGTTTCGTCGTCATGGCTGCGGCGGACGAGGCGGAACTGCGCCACATGGTGCGCACGGCGGCAAGCTACGATGAAGGCCCCATCGCCTTCCGCTACCCGCGCGGCAACGGCGTCGGCGTCGACTTGCCAGAGCGTGGCTCGGTTCTCGAAATCGGCAAGGGCCGTATCGTCAAGGAGGGCACCAAGGTTGCGCTCCTTTCCTTCGGCACGCGGCTGCAGGATTGCCTGGCTGCGGCCGAGGAACTCGGCGCGGCAGGGCTTTCCACCACGGTCGCCGATGCTCGTTTCGCCAAGCCGCTCGACGAGGACCTGATCCGGCGGCTGGCGCGCTCGCATGAGGTGCTGGTAACAGTGGAAGAGGGCGCGGTCGGTGGCTTCGCCAGCCATGTGCTGCAATTCCTGGCCCATGAAGGGCTGCTGGAAAACGGCCTGAAGGTACGCCCGCTTGTGTTGCCCGACACTTTTGTCGATCACGCCAAGCCCGAAAAGATGTACGCCGACGCCGGGCTTGATGCCGCCGGTATCGTTCGCACCGTCTTCGTGGCGCTGGGACACACCGCCAGCGCGCAAAGCGCCTGAATCAAAATCTCAACGGCTTGCATCAGTTTGCCGACCGGCGGTCGTAACCGACTGTTTGCGTTGTCATTTGGCATTCGCCTACGGTGTCTCTTGGCACCGGTCTCGCGGCCAATCTTCTAGAAGCAGAGTGAAATCCTGATGCTTGCTACCGCGTGTGAAGAGCAGAACTGGGTGGTTTCGTGCCGTTCGATTGTCGACTGGAAATGAGCGACCAGCCAGAAACGGACATTAGCGAAAGCGATTCCAGGGCAGCTTTGAAAGAGCGGACATTCGACATCCTCATATCAATTCATCAGCTTCGGCTCCGGGAATACCCATGTGCGATCTAAAATTTGCGTGCGCGGGTGATAGAGGCGGACCCAGTAACTCCAGCCTGGTGTAATCGAAATACAGTTGGCAATCTTTCCGTCGCAGCCAACGAACTGAATATCGACCGATCCATCCGCCCCGGGCGAGGCCCAAGTCCGCGCGGGAGCAAGCGAGAGGACACGAGTCCGACCGTGCGCTGCCGGAGGTCCTCGTTAGCTCGGGAATGCCTGTTGTGCTATCGTCCTAAGTCTCTCGGGCCGCCGAGGGTCTCGCATGATCTTCCGTTCGAGGGTGAGCATCTGTGACGGAATTTGAAACGAAACTGAAGTTGGCCGCCACGCTTGCCGCCAAAGGCAGGGTTTCGCGTCGTGACTTTGTTCAGCTGGCGCTCGCCTCCGGCCTTACCGCCACGGCCGCCAATGCAATGTTCGTCAGGGTCGCGCGCGCCGAGCCCAAGAAGGGCGGCACCTTGAAGATCGGCATCAGCGATGCCGCCGCCACCGATTCACTGGACCCGAGTACCTACGTCAACCGGTTCACCGGCACCGCGCTAGGGGGAACCTTGTCGAACAGCCTGACCGAGATCGATTCCAAGGGCAACGTGGTCCCCGACCTCGCCGAGAGCTTTGAGCCGTCAGACGGCGCCAAGAAGTGGGTGTTCAAACTGAGGAAAGGCGCCACCTTTCACAATGGCAAGACGGTTACCGCTGATGATGTCGTGGCCTCGGTCAGGCATCACACCATGGAGGGCACGAAATCGATGATGAAATCGCTCTTGGCTACGGTCAGGAATGTCGTCGCCGACGGTGCCTTGACGGTGGTGTTCGAACTCGACGGCGGCAATGCCGACTTCCCCTACATCATGTCGGACATCCTGGTCATGCCGGCGAAAGAGGGCGGCGTCGACTGGGAGTCGGGCACCCGCACCGGCCCCTATATGCTCGAAAAGTTCGAGCCGGGCGTCATCGCCACCTTTAATAAGAACCCGAACTACTTCAAATCCGACAAGGGCTGGTTCGACCGTGTCGAATACCTGGCGATCAATGATGTAACGGCGCGCACCAACGCGCTCAACACCGGCGAAGTCCATTACATGGATCGCTGCGATCTGAAAACGCTCGACATTTTGAAGCAGAACCCCGATCTCGTGATCTCAGAGACGACGGGCTACGGCCACTACGTCTATGTCATGAACGTCCAGAAGGCGCCCTTCGACAATCCCGATGTGCGCAATGCGTTGAAGTACTCGCTCAATCGTGACGAGATCGTGCGGAAGGTGTTTCTTGGCCACGGCGCCATCGGCAACGACAATCCGATCGCGCCGACCGTCAAGTTCGCGACTGATCCGCAGCCGAAGCACGTCTACGACCCCGACATGGTCAAGAGCCTGCTCAAGAAGGCGGGGGCCGAGAACACCCAGTTCGACCTGTCGGTCGCGGATGCCGGGTTCACGGGTGCTACCGACTCCGCTTTCCTCTGGCAGGAGCATGCCCGCGCCGCCGGCCTCAACCTGAATGTGATCCGGGAGCCCAACGACGGCTATTGGGACAATGTCTGGCTCCAGAAGCCGTTCTACGCCTCTTACTGGGCCGGCCGGCCGACGTGCGACTGGATGTTCACCACCGGCTATGCGGCGGAAGCGGTGTGGAACGAAACGTTCTGGAAAAATCCGCGCTTTAATGAGCTGCTCGTCGCCGCCCGCTCGGAGACCGACGATACCAAGCGCGCCGGCATGTATGCCGAAATGCAGCAATTGCTGCATGACGACGGCGGGCTCATCAACCTCGTCTTCAACTCCTATGTCGATGCCCACACCAAGGCTCTCGCCCATGGCGAGTTGGCGTCGAACTGGCCGATGGACGGGTCGAAGATCGCCGAACGCTGGTGGTTCGCCTAGGCCGTCTACTCGACAATTGGGATGGCGGACTGGACGCGTTTGATGTCTCCTTGTCCCCCAACAGCGGCTCCGGAGCGGACATCGCAGCAGGTCCGAGTTGGGCCACAAGCGGAAATCCCTGACGCGCGTCCAGGGTCCATCAATTGCCTCTGATTTTGGACAGCGCGTCCTTTGCGTAAATGCCAACCAGAGCTTCATTCTGGAGTGCGACAAGCGCAGGTATCGCAGCTTGTGCCGGAGGTCCGATCTTTCCCAGCGCCTCGATGGCCTCCCGGCGGAGATACTCAACCTTAAGCGCTTCAACCAGAGCCGGAACGGCTTGTAATGCCGCTGGTCCAAACCAGCCCAGTCGTTTTGCTGCATATAGCTGGGAAAAGGGATCGCCGGCGCCAAGCTCTGCTTCCAGGCTCGTAACGGTGACGTCCAGCGGCAGCGCAGCGATACGGACACCATCATTCAGGCGCTCCCCGACATTTGCGTGTTCATAATCCCATTTGAACGAGTGGTGTAAGGTGTCGGGAATGTTTTCGAGGCCTTTCTGGCCTATGCCGGGCCGGAACTTCATCAGCATTTGCCTCGCTTCTTCCCGGCGACCGAGCTGCGCCAGCACGGAACTGAGAGGTAGAAAGAGCGCAGTTGCGTCTGGGTTTCGCCTGACGCCTTCTCCGAACACCTCAGCCGCTTGTTTCAGATCGCCCATTGCAAAGAGCGCCAATCCACGAGCGAGAACGTAGTGGCTTGGATAGCTCGGGTTAAGCCGCATGGCGGTCGCGACGAAATTCAGCGCGTCGGCAGGTTCGCCTGAGATCGTCAGCGCCCAAGCCGTTGCGATGTGTGCCTCGGGGTCGTTGGGATCCAATGCAATCGCTCGACCGGCATTCCTGCGTGCATCTTTGGCCAGGCCTTGATAACCGTCCCGCAATGCCTCGACCGTATAAGACAGTGACGTTGGATATTTCTTGGCCAACTCTACGTAATCGTGAGCTCCCCACCAGAAATATGGTTCGTCCCTACCGAGTTCTTTACCCCAGAGTGAGTCAACGACGCGGAAGTAGGCCAGCGCCAGGGCGGCATAAGCTCGCCCATATTCGGGATCAAGTTCGGTTGCTTTTTTCAAGGACGTGATGGCGGCAGCTGTATCCTTTGCGTTGTAACGGAGATAAAGGCTCCAACCCTTTTCGAAAGCTTCCTTGGCTGCAATGTTGTCCGGCTTGGCGCGGGCAATTTCCGTTTTTTCGGTGGTGGTGAGGTTGACCTTCAACGCTTCGACGATCTTTGCGACAAAAACGTCCTGGACCGCAAAAATATCGGCGACGTTTCCATCGAACCTGTCCGCCCACACATGCCCGCCGGTGAGGGCATCGATGAGCTGGGCGTTGACTCGCACCTGCTCGCCGGCTCGCCGTACGCTCCCCTCGAGAACGTAACGCACGCCAAGTTCTTCGGCGACCTGGCTGATTTTTACCGGCTTGCCGCGGTAAACGAATGTCGAGTTTCGCGCGATCACGAAGAGGCCGGAAACCTTGGAAAGGTCGGTGATCAAGTCATCGGTCATGCCGTCGGCGAAGTGCTCCTGGCCGGCGTCGCTCGAGATGTTGGTGAATGGCAATACAGCGACTGACGGCTTATCGGGCAGCGGCAACGCCATTCTTTCCCTGGAGGCCACCTCGACCGGCGGTCCTGAACCGTCCCCGACCACCTTCCAAAGCGCTACACCTCCGGCGATCAGGATCAGCGCCGTCGCCGCGACTGTCAGCCGGCGCCATTCGATATGACGTTTGCGTTTTGCTGGAACTGTTCCGGACGCGGCGCGTGCCCGCGGGCCTACCCGATACAGACGAACAGGTTTTTCGATGTTCTTGAGCTTTTGTTCACCCAAAAATTCGAACTCAAAATCCAGCTTTCTCTCGACCTGATCAAATGCCGTTCCTGAAATCAGGACGCCCCCGGGTTCGGCCAATCCTTCCAGTCTCGCCGCGACATTCACGCCGTCGCCATAGATGTCCTGTCCTTCGACAATCACATCACCAAGGTTTACGCCAATGCGGAATTCGAGCTGTTTTTCCTTCGGCAGTTCGGCGTTGCACTCCGCCATCGTCCGCTGGATTTCGACGGCGCAACCGACCGCGTCGACCACGCTGGAGAATTCTATCAGCGCGCCGTCGCCCATGAGCTTCACGATGCGCCCCTTATGAGCGGCGATCTTCGGATCGATCAGGTTCTCGCGGGTGCTCTTCAGGCGCGCGAGGGTATCCGCCTCATCGGCTTCCATAAGGCGGCTGTAGCCAACGATGTCAGCGGCAAGTATCGCCGCAAGCCTGCGCTCCATGGAGGTTTCCGGCGCTGGGCAACTGTTTCCATGATAATAGAGTATCGCTTCGGAGCCTAGTCCTGCTCTGGTCGGCTTTGGGTCAGGAACGCTGGTTGGGGTGAACGTCGGCCATCGGGCAGCGAAATGGGCTGATGAAGGTCAGCTCAGGGTCATGGGCGTGAATTCGGCCGGTCGCGAACGAACCACCGCCAAGGGGTCATCTTCCGCCCTTCCGCACCGGTACTGAGTGTCAGATTTCCGCTAAAGCGCGTCGCATTTGAACGGATTCATGCGACGCGCTTTAAGTTCTTGTTTTTACGCATGTCGTTGTCGCAAAACCGCTGCGCACTTCTGCGCGACATGCATTAGAACCACATATCGCGCACGCAGCGACCATCGCGCGGCAGGTCCTCGAACTTATGGAGACCATCGAAATGGTCGATTGGCAGGTCGGCGACGGCGTCAGGCGGCGCAAGCCTCACATTGACGGCGATTCGAGTGCGACCGGCGGCACTGGAGCGCAAACCACGCCAGGCCAGAACGCAGGCGCATGTCGGACAGAACAGAATCTCGAGCGACGGGTCATCCTTTCCGGAGCGCGTATAAGCACTTGTCGGTCCCGCAGACGGATGCGTTCGTCAACATAATTGTAAGCCCACAGCGCGCCATAGCGGCGGCAAAGCGTGCAATTGCAGGCTGTGATCGAGCCGGGATCGCCCTCCAACGTCCAGTGGGCCGCGCCACAATGGCAGGTTCCGGTCAGCATCCGTCCTCCTCACGTTCTGGCAGCAACACGAGCATATCGTTCCCAACATTGTGCCGGACCTGGTGCGATATTCCAACAGATTGTGGCGCGGCCTGATGCGCTCGCCGCTTTCGCAAGATGTTCGTTGTCTTCCCCAATATCCTTGCCTTCGTGACGGGCTTTCGCCATGAAGGCCGATGAACTCCCCTTTGCCAGCCAGCACACGCCAGCGGCTCGACGAACTTCTCGTCGCGCGCGGCCTGTTCCCCAGCCGCTCTCGCGCCCGCGACGCGATCGAGCGCGGTACTGTGACGGTTGACGGCGTCATCGCCCGCAAGCCCGGCCAGACCGTCCTGGCTGATTGCCTCATAGCCGTCGATGATCCGGCGCAGGGTTACGTGTCGCGTGCTGCGCTGAAGCTGATCGTCGGGCTCGATCATTTCGGTCTCGATCCAGCCGGCAGCGAAGCGCTCGACGTCGGCGCCTCGACCGGAGGCTTCACTCAGGTCTTGCTCGAACGCGGCGCGGCACATGTCACGGCGATCGATGTCGGGCATGGCCAGATACATCAGGATATCGCTGGCGATCCGCGTGTGACGGTGATCGAGGGATTGAACGCCCGTGATCTTTCCGCCGCCGATCTTGCCGATCGCATTCCGGATTTTATCGTCTCCGATGTCAGCTTCATCTCGTTGAAGCTGGCGCTGCCGCCGGCGCTCGCCATTGCCAGGAGCGGCGCCAGAGCAATATTTCTGGTCAAGCCGCAATTCGAGGCGGGCCGCGAGGCGATCGGCAAGGGCGGCTTGCTGAAAGACCCATACGATGCCGCGCGGGTTGCCGGCCTGCTGCAGGATTGGCTCGACGGCGTCCCGGGCTGGCGCTCGCTGGGACTGCATCTGTCACCGATCGAAGGCGGCGACGGCAACCGCGAGTTCCTGCTCGCCGGGATCAAAGACGCCGGAGTCGAGAACAGGGGGATCGGAGGCCGATGAACGCGCGCTTCACGATCACAAGGCTGGGCTCCCAGGCCGACGGCGTCGCCGAGACCGAAACCGGCGAGCTTTTCATTCCGTTCACGCTGCCCGGTGAAACCGTCACCGCCGCGCGCGAAAAGGACCGTGCCACGCTGATGTCGGTGCTGGAGGCTTCGCCGCTTCGCATCGACCCTGCCTGTCGGCATTTCACCGAATGCGGCGGCTGCGCCATCCAGCATCTCGAGGCCGAAGCTTATCATCGGTGGAAGCGCGACAAGGTTGCGCATGCGCTCAACAGCAAGGGTATCACTTGCGACATTGACGCGCTGGTGCCGTGCGCGCCGCAGACGCGTCGGCGCGTCGTGTTCACCGCCCGACGGAGCGAGGCCGGCATGCTGCTCGGCTTCGTTCGCGCGCTGTCGTCCGAAATAATTTCAATCGAGGAATGCCCGATCTCGCTGCCCGAGATCGTCGCAAAGCTCGACCGTCTGACAGCACTCACCGAATTGGTTTGCGCAACGACGAAATCGTTCCGCATGACGGTCACGGCGACCGCTTCCGGCCTCGATATCGCGGTTCACGAGTCCGGCAAGCTTGGCGAAAACCAGCGCCGCGTCGCCTCCAATTTCGTCATCGCTCAGGGATTGGCAAGGCTTTCGGTCGATGGCGAGATTATCATCGAGCCCAAAAAGCCGGTTGTCACGTTCGGTGGCGTCGCTGTCGCGGTGCCGCCGGGCGCCTTCCTGCAGGCCACCGAGGCCGCCGAGCAGACGATGGCGGACATCGTCGGCCGGCACCTAGCGCGCGCCAAAAAGGTCGCCGATCTCTTCGCCGGCTGCGGCAGCTTTGCGCTACGTCTCGCCGCCAAGTCGGAAGTCCATGCGGTGGAGGGTGACGCGGCAGCGCTTTCGGCGCTCGACCGGGCGTTCCGTTTCGCCAGCGGTCTGAAGCGCGTGACCAGCGAACGCCGCGACCTGTTTCGGCGGCCGCTCACATTCAAGGAGTTGAATGCCTTCGATGGCATTGTGTTCGATCCGCCCCGCGCCGGCGCCGAGGACCAGTCGAAGCAGATTGCCCGTTCCGACGTGCCGCTGGTCGCCGCGGTTTCCTGCAATCCGGTGACGCTGGCGCGGGACCTGCGCATCCTGATCGACGGCGGCTATGCCCTGAAAAGCGTAGCGCCGATCGACCAGTTCCTGTGGTCGCCGCATGTCGAGGCCGTCGCGTTATTGGAGAAGCCGAGGAGAAGGCGGTAAGAGGTATCCATTTGTTGAGCTTGAATTTCGCGTAAAATGAGCATACTTTGATCGTATTCTGTTCAAAATGTGCTAGGATCCTGTTATGAATACCGCAGCCCTCGATATCAGAGCATCGCGCTTTGGCGAGGAACGGACGCCATTTCTTTCGGCAAGACGGGTGGCTGAACTGCTGGGCGTCAATCTGACCGAACTGGCGGGCCTGATCGGCGTCGCGCGCAACACGCTTGCCGCCAAGACCGGCGCGCGCAAGGTCGACGCCGCATTGAGTCCGATTGTCCGTATCCTGGCGATGGCAGGCGAGATGGCCGGCGATGAACAGCGTGCGGCGATCTGGTTCAAGCATCAGCCAATCCCCGGCTGGGCGGGAAAGACCGCCTACGATCTTGTTCGAGAGGGCAAAACGGACAAGGTGCTTGCCTATCTGGAGGCAGTCCGCTCCGGCATCTATGCCTGAAAGCAGACTGAGCCTATGGCGTTCCTTCGTGCCGCGTTGGGCGCATCTGCCGCTTTCCGGCGAAGGAGCGGCCCGCTTTGGCGGTCGCTGGAATCCGGTGGGGACCCCGACGATCTATGCCGCGCGGGAATTGTCCACTGCTTGGGCGGAGTACAATCAGGGCTTTGTCCAGCATCCGGCGCTGATTGCGCAGCTCGAACTTTCAGGCGCGCGGCTGGCCGACCTGACGGACGCTGATGTGCTGATCAAGCTCGGCGTCACGGCAGACATTCACCGATGTGAGTGGCGCGACATCATTGATCAAGGCCTTGTGCCTGAGACGCACACGCTGAGAGATCGCCTGATTGCCGATGGGCAGCATGGCGTGATCTACCCGTCCTTCATGTCGCCCGGCGGAACATGCGTCGCCCTCTGGCGATGGAACGAGAGCAACGCACCCCGTCTGAAGGTCATCGATCCCGACCATCGCCTGCCGAAAACGCCGGCTTCATGGCTTTAATGCATGTCGCGCAAAAGTGTGCAGCGGTTTTGCGATAACGACAAAACAACAACCTAAAGCGCGTCGCATGAGCCCGGTCAAATGCCACGCGCTTTAGGCAGTTCGAACCTGGTCGGGAGACGGCTAGGCTTCTTGCACGCCCTCATATCCGGCCGCCCTTGCGGCCTTGACGAACTTACGGTCAAAAGTCGCGAAGCCGGCGCAGTGAGCGGACTTGCCCAGATGCAGCGCATCAGCGAAATCTAATCCTCTTTCCGAGAGGTCGAGCGCGGACGACACGACCGCTCCGTCTTCCACCTCCACCGTGGGAAGCCCACTAAACGCCCGTAGCGTACGGGCGATTTCGAGCGGCGCAAAACCATAGGTGCTGCGCAACACCCACTCGACCTCCAGGATCACTGTAATGGCGACAAAGACCGGCTGGCTATCGATCAGCGCCCCGGCGCGGGGAGACTGTGCCGGGTGATCGCCTGTCAGGTAGCGGACGATAAGATTGGTATCAATCGCGAGCATGGCGCCGCCGCGCTTCGGCCAGCACACCCGCATCCATTTCTTCCAACGTCTTCGGCCTGCCTCTATGGGGCAGGGATCCAAACACGTCTTCTGGCCGTGTCTCGGCGAAGACTGGCGCAGGCTTCAGTAGCACGCCCTCCGGAGTGTCTTCGACCAGAAGACGCGTGCCGGCGTCCCATTCCCTCCGTTTCCGGATTGCGCTGGGCAAAATGACCTGTCCCTTGGTCGAGACGGTGGTTATGAGCTTTTCCGTAGCAGCCACAGCACGTACGCCAGATGTAAGACAAACGTAAGATAATAGGAGGTCGCGCCAAATTCAAGGCGCAAGCTACGCATTTGACGAGATGGAGCAGCAGTGGCGGCCGGGATGGTATTCGCGACCACAAAACCAGCCGGCAGCTTCTATCAAACCCTTGTGCCACCGACCGTCATCTGGTTCATCCTGAGATGCGGCTGGCCGACGCCGACCGGCACGCCTTGGCCGGCCTTGCCGCACATGCCGATACCGGTGTCGAGCTTCATGTCGTTGCCGATCATCGAAACCCGATGCATGGCATCCGGTCCATTGCCGATCAGCATGGCGCCCTTGATCGGCTGCGTCACCTTGCCGTTCTCGATCATGTAGGCCTCCGTGCAGCCGAACACGAATTTGCCCGAGGTGATGTCGACCTGACCGCCGCCGAAGGAGACGGCATAGACGCCGTTCTTGACCGAGGCGATGATTTCGTCCGGCTCCATATCGCCTGAAGTCATGTAGGTGTTGGTCATACGCGGCATCGGCTGGTGCGCATAGCCTTCGCGCCGTCCGTTGCCGGTCGCGTTCATGCCCATCAGCCGGGCGTTCTGGCGGTCTTGCATGTAGCCGACAAGCTTGCCGTCATCGATCAGCACGTTGCGGGCCGACGGCGTGCCTTCGTCATCGACTGTTAGCGAGCCACGCCGCTCGGCCATGGTGCCGTCGTCGACGACGGTGACGCCCTTAGCGGCCACCTGCTGGCCCATCAGCCCGGCGAAGGCTGATGTCTTCTTGCGGTTGAAGTCGCCTTCCAGCCCGTGGCCGACGGCCTCGTGCAGCATGACGCCCGGCCAGCCGCTGGACAGGACGATGTCGAAGGTGCCGGCCGGGGCCGGGATGGCCTCGAGGTTGACCAGCGCTTGCCGCAGCGCTTCCTTGGCGGCGTGCTTCCAACTCTCCTCGACCAGGAATTCGCCAAACCCTTTGCGACCGCCCATGCCGTAGGAGCCGCTCTCCTGGCGGTCGCCATTGCCGACCACCACCGACACATTGATCCTGACCAGCGGGCGGATGTCGCGCACCATCTGGCCGTCGGCACGCACGATCTCGACATGCTGCCAGGAGGCGGCGAGTGACGCCGTCACCTGCCGCACGCGCGGATCCTCGGCTCGCAGCCACGCATCGATTTGCTGAAGGAGCTTGGCCTTGGCCTCGAAGGAGGGCGAGGGGATCGGGTTCTCGTCGCCATAGAGATGGCGGTTGGTGCGGGCGGGAGCCGCAGCAAGCGTGCCGGAATAGCCGCTCTTGACCGTCGAGACGGCATCGGCCGCGCGCAGCAGCGACGCTTCCGAAAGATCGCTGGAATGCGCATAGCCACTCGCTTCGCCGGCGACCGCGCGCAGGCCAAAGCCTTGGTCTGTGTTGAAATTGGCGGTCTTCAGCCGGCCATTGTCGAACATCAGCGCTTCGCTCTCGCTGTATTCGAGGAACAGCTCGCCGTCGTCGGCGCCGTTGATGGTCTCGGCGACGATCTGCTTGATGCGATCGT
The DNA here is from genome assembly GCF_055811515.1 of Mesorhizobium sp. WSM4841. Lineage (NCBI taxonomy): Bacteria > Pseudomonadati > Pseudomonadota > Alphaproteobacteria > Hyphomicrobiales > Phyllobacteriaceae > Mesorhizobium > Mesorhizobium sp. WSM4841. The sequence goes on along the minus strand of NZ_JBVVQC010000001.1, from coordinate 259,121 downwards.
CGGAAATGTCGAATTGGCCGATGAGGCTGTTCATGGCGCGGGCCCTTCAATAAGCAATTTACTGCATGTAGGCGCCAGGGCGCCGTTCGGCAATCTTCACGATGGAACTGCGATCCTAAGTCAAACGGCGTGCCTTCACGATTTCGTCGATCTCCCGGCCTTCATGAAGAAAGCCGGCAGGTATGCAGCCTATTTCGTGAAAACCTTCTCGTTGATAAAACCGGATGGCCGCTAGATTTTCGGCGCTTACAGCCAACTCGACCTGCCTTATGCCCCAATGCTCGGGCGTGATCGAGCAGCAGGTTGAGCATCCCGACGGCGTATCCGCCGCCTCGCTCGCTGTCGCGCAAATAGACCATGATGACGGTCGCCCGGTGCGCCATCTTGCTGGCCCGCTGCCGCTTCAGGCCCATTATGCCGACAGGCTCCTCGCCGCGAAAGCTGACGACGACCGGGTCGTTCGTCAGGCGCCGCCGCCATTCCTCGTCGGGGAGATTCTCCCATTCCGCCGCGCTGCTGGCGAAGGCCTCGGGTGCAGCGCGCAAAGCCTCCAGGCGAATTCGCTTGAAGATCTCGAAGTCGTTCGGATCGAGCAGTTTCAAGGTCAAACGTGCAGTCTCAAGGCAGCGCGGCGAAACCGTCGGCGAAACCCTTGAGCTCGACCGGAATGCCGATGCCTTCCTCCGGCGTCTGGAAGACGATGAAGGTGGCCGACGTTCCGGTTTTCAGCGTGTCGAGCAGCGGCTTTTCGAGAATGACCTCGGCATAGCAGCCGTCCTGGAAGCAGCGCACGAAATAGGCCCGGCCGATGTCCTTGCCGTCGACATTGAGACCGAGTCCGTTGGGCAGCAGCACTCCGAGCGGCGCCAGAACGCGCAGTATTTCGGCCTTGTTGTCGGCGGTGCGCAGCACGACGACGGAAAGCCCCATCTCGGGACGGTCCTCGGCGACGACGTTCTGCATCATCACGCATTGTTCTGATGTGGCTCCGGCCGGCGTGTCGCAGATGACCGACCATGCGCCATGCGTCGACCGCACCTTGCCGCTTGGCTGCGCAGCATTGGCCTGGCCGATGCCAGACAAGCCAACACCAGATAGGCCAACGCCAGACACGGCAGCGAGAAGAATGACCTTCGCCAAGCTTCTCCAAAGCCCAAGTCTCGAAAGCCCAAGTCTCCAAAGCCAAGAGTTCATGACGGCTCCATTGCGAATCACGGCACTTTAAGCCGCGCCAAGGGCAAGTAAAGGATGAGACCACTGCCGGCCTGCCTCGACCAAGGCAATTGTGCGCTTTTCCGTGTCAAATTCGCCCGAATTGCGACAGCCCGGCGCATTTTGCCAGGACACTCCGCCGCTCGGACTTCCGCGATCCGCCACCGCCGCGGCCGCCGCCAAAATGCGCAGCCGCGCTTGCGCGCAAAAATGCCGCACGGTTTCCTCCGCTCATTTCTTGCAGAGGCAAATAGAGTATGGTTTGAACCAGCCTCGGGACTGTCCGGGATTCCCGTCCCGGCGTTGTTCGATATTCTTGCGGTCCGATCGCGAGGAACTGGGAGATAATGACGGCAATGAGAAAATTCCTAGCAGGCGCCAAATTCCTGACAAGCGCTTGGGCTGCCGCCACACTGTTCGCCGGCGCGTCCGCCCATGCGGCCCAGCCTGCGCCGTGGGAGGTGAGCTTCCAGCCCGCCGCCACCGACATGATGCGGCAGATCGCCTGGTTCGAGCACTATACGCTGTGGTTCATCGTGCCGATCACCCTCTTCGTGCTCTTTCTCATCGGCTATTGCATCCTGAAGTTTCGCGCGAGCGTCAACCCGATCCCGTCGCGCACCAGCCACAACACGCTGATCGAGGTGATCTGGACGGTTGGGCCGGTCGTCGTCCTGCTCATGCTCGCCATCCCCTCGTTCCAGCTTTTGACCGCGCAATACACACCGCCGGAGGAAGCCAAGTTGACCGTCAAGGCGACGGGAAACCAGTGGAACTGGGACTACGAATACCAGACCGAAAACACGCTTTCCTTCAACTCAGCGATCCTGGCGGATTCTGACCGAGCGGCGGCCGGTAAGGAGGACCGCGGCGCTTATCCGCGCCTGCTCGCCGTCGACAACGAGATGGTGGTGCCGGTCAACACCATGACCCGGGTGCTGGTGACGGCGGCGGACGTGATCCACGCCTTTGCCATGCCGTCCTTCGGCATCAAGACCGACGCGGTTCCGGGCCGCATCAACGAGGTCTGGTTCAAGGCGGAAAAGGAAGGCCTCTATTACGGCCAGTGTTCGGAGCTCTGCGGCAAGGACCACGCATTCATGCCGATCGCGATCCGCGTCGTCTCCGACGCCCAGTACAAGACCTGGCTGGCGGCAGCCGGCACCGACCTTCCCGGCGCCAACAAGGCGCTGATGGCCGAGGTCGACGGCAAAGACAAGGTAGCGGCCGCCGGCAACTGATGCCGCGACCAGAAAAGATCAGGGAACGGAGCCGAACATGGCAGACGCTGCAGCTCACGACCACGACCACAAGCCGTATCATGGCTGGGTCCGGTGGGTGTATTCGACCAACCACAAGGATATCGGTACGCTCTATCTGATCTTCGCGATCATGGCCGGCTGCGTCGGCGGTGCCCTTTCGGTCGTCATGCGCATGGAACTGCAGGAGCCGGGGATCCAGATTTTCACCGGCCTGGCGCAGATGGTCTACGGCTTGAACGCCGACGCTGCGCTCGACGGCGGCAAGAGCATGTACAACGCCTTCACCACCGCGCATGCGCTGATCATGATCTTCTTCATGGTCATGCCGGCGCTGATCGGTGGCTTCGCCAACTGGATGGTGCCGATCATGATCGGCGCGCCCGACATGGCTTTCCCGCGCATGAACAACGTCTCGTTCTGGTTGCTGCCACCGGCTTTCATCCTGCTGATCATCTCGGCCTTCATGCCGAGCGCGCCTGGCGCCTACGGCGTCGGCGGCGGCTGGACGATCTATCCGCCGCTATCGACATCGGGCCAGCCGGGACCGGCGATGGATCTTGCGATCCTGTCGCTGCACATCGCCGGCGCCTCGTCGATCCTCGGCGCCATCAATTTCATCACCACCATTTTCAACATGCGCGCGCCTGGCATGACGCTGCACAAGATGCCGCTGTTCGCCTGGTCGGTGCTGATCACCGCTTTCCTGCTGCTGTTGTCGCTTCCGGTTCTGGCCGGCGGCATCACCATGCTTTTGACCGATCGCAACTTCGGCACCACCTTCTTCGCGCCGGACGGCGGCGGCGACCCGATCCTGTTCCAGCACCTGTTCTGGTTCTTCGGGCACCCGGAAGTCTACATCCTGATCCTGCCGGGCTTCGGCATCGTCAGCCACATCGTCTCAACCTTCTCGAGGAAGCCCATCTTCGGCTATCTCGGCATGGCCTATGCCATGGTCGCGATCGGTGCGGTCGGCTTCATCGTCTGGGCGCACCACATGTACACGACCGGCCTGTCGCTCGACACGCAGCGCTATTTCGTCTTCGCCACGATGGTTATCGCCGTGCCGACGGGCGTGAAGATATTCTCGTGGATCGCCACCATGTGGGGCGGGTCGATTTCGCTCAAGACCCCGATGCTTTGGGCGATCGGCTTCATCTTCCTGTTCACCGTCGGCGGCGTTACCGGCGTCCAGCTTGCCAACGCCGGTCTCGACCGCCCGCTGCACGACACCTATTACGTGGTCGCGCATTTCCACTATGTGCTGTCGCTGGGCGCGGTCTTTGCCATCTTCGCCGGCTGGTACTACTGGTTCCCGAAGATGACCGGCTACATGTATTCGCCTGTCATCGCCAACACCCACTTCTGGGTCACCTTCGTCGGCGTCAACCTCGTCTTCTTCCCGCAGCATTTCCTCGGCCTCTCCGGCATGCCGCGCCGCTACATCGATTATCCGGATGCGTTTGCCGGCTGGAACATGGTGTCGTCCTACGGCTCGTACATTTCGGCCGTCGGCGTGGTCATCTTCCTCTATGGCGTGTTCGAGGCGTTCCAGAAGAAGCGGGTTGCCGGCGCCAACCCATGGGGCGAGGGTGCAACGACGCTCGAATGGCAGCTGCCTTCGCCGCCGCCCTTCCACCAGTGGGAACAGCTGCCGAAGATCAAATAGGCTTCTGCCTGGGGGAAATACGGAACCGCCGGTTCGCCGGCGGTTTTGGCCAACGGAATGATGGACTTTAAGTACGCATGGCCCTTGTCGACGACACCTTGACTGACGAACCGGGCTTTCGCGTGTCGGAAGCGACGGCGGGCGATTTCTTCGCCCTGTTGAAGCCGCGCGTCATGTCGCTGGTGGTGTTCACCGCCTTTGTCGGCCTGGTCGCGGCACCTGTGACCATCAATCCGCTTCTGGCGGTGATCGCTATCCTGGCCATTGCCATTGGTGCAGGGGCCTCCGGCGCGCTCAACATGTGGTATGACGCCGATATCGATGCGGTGATGACCAGGACCGCCGGCCGTCCGGTGCCGGCCGGCCGCATCCGGCCCGGCGAGGCGCTGAGTTTCGGCCTGGTGCTGTCGGTGCTGTCGGTGATGACGCTCGGCGTGCTGGTCAACTGGCTGTCGGCGACGCTGCTGGCCTTCACCATCTTCTTTTATGCCGTCGTCTACACGATGTGGCTGAAGCGCTGGACGCCACAGAACATTGTCATCGGCGGTGCTGCCGGCGCCATTCCGCCGGTGATCGGCTGGGGCGCAGTGACCGGAACAGTTAGCCTGGAAAGTATCGTCCTGTTCCTGATCATCTTCCTGTGGACGCCGCCGCATTTCTGGGCGCTCGCCCTCTTCAAGTCCGAGGACTATGCCAGGGCCGGCATCCCGATGATGCCGAATGTCGCGGGCCAGGCTTCGACCCGACGCCAGATCTTTGCCTACGCGCTGATCCTTGCACCGGTTGGCGTGCTGCCATGGACGCTCGGTTTCACCACCCCCGCTTATGGTGTCTTTGCGGTGCTGCTTGGTGCCGGCTTCGTCTGGTACGCGTGGAAGGTGCTGCAGATGGCGGACGACGACCATGTGATGAAGCCGGCCAAGGCATTGTTCGGCTACTCGCTGCTTTACCTCTTTGCCATTTTCGCCGTCTACCTTGCCGACTGCGTTGTCGGGCGCGTGCTTGCCATGGGTGGAGCATGACCATGGCCGACAAGAAGCTTGAACTCGTCACGCTGACGGAGCGCCAGCAGAAGGCCCGGCGCAACCGCTCGGTAGCCATCGGCCTGGCGCTGGCGGTGCTTGTCGTCATCTTCTATATCGCGACCGTCGTGAAATTCGGTCACAACCTCACCGGAACGATGTGAGGCTCAAGATGAACCGCCAAACAGTGACCCATCCTCAAAAGAAGAACACCAACCGCGTCGTCGCCGGCGTCTGCATCGCCTTTTTCGGCGGCATGATTGGCATGGCCTATGCCGCGGTGCCGCTCTACGCGATGTTCTGCCAGGCGACCGGTTACGGCGGCACCGTAAAACGCGCAACGCAGCAATATGCCGACCGGGTGCTCGACCGCGATATCACCATCCGTTTCGACGCCAACACAGTCGGTGTGCCCTGGCAGTTCCAGCCGGTCGCCCGCTCGGTCACCATCAAGATAGGCGAGACGGCGCAGGCGCATTATAGCGCGACCAACAAATTCGTCCGCGCCACCACCGGCCGCGCCACCTTCAACGTGCAGCCGGAACTTGCAGGATCCTACTTCAACAAGGTCGAGTGTTTCTGCTTTACCGACACGACGTTGAAGCCTGGAGAGACGCTGGACATGCCGGTTGTGTTCTATGTAGATCCCGACATCGTCAATGCGCCGGAACTGAAGGACCTGAAGACGATTACCCTGTCCTACACGATGTTCCCGGTCGAGAAGAACGAGAAAAACAAGCCGGTGACGTCATCAGTGCCGGCCGAAGGCACAAGCAACAAAGTTTCACATACCGAACGAAGCCTCGGGGGTTGATATGGCAGACGCGCACGCAAAACCACAACATGACTACCATCTCGTCGACCCAAGCCCGTGGCCGTTCCTAGGCTCGATCGGCGCCCTGGTCACCGCGATCGGCGGCGTCTGTTACATGCAGTATCTCAAGGGCGGCGATTTCCCCATTTTCGGCTTCAACATCGCCAATCCGTGGCTGTTCTTCATCGGCCTTTTGATCGTCCTCTACACCATGTACGCCTGGTGGTCGGACACCATCAAGGAAGCTCACGAAGGCCACCACACGCGTGTCGTGTCGCTGCATCTGCGCTACGGCATGATCATGTTCATCGCTTCCGAGGTGATGTTCTTCGCCGCCTGGTTCTGGGCTTTCTTCGACGCCAGCCTGTTTCCCGGCGAAGCACAGCAATACGCCCGCGCCGCTTTCACCGGCGGTGTCTGGCCGCCGAAGGGCCTTGAGGTCCTCGACCCCTTCCACCTGCCGCTCTACAACACCGTCATCCTGCTTCTGTCGGCCACCACTGTGACCTGGGCGCACCACGCGCTGCTTCATGGCGATCGCAAGGGGCTGATCAACGGCCTGGTGCTGACGGTCGGTCTCGGCATGCTGTTCACCATGGTGCAGGCTTACGAATATATGCATGCGCCGTTCGGCTTCAGGGATTCGATTTACGGCGCCACCTTCTTCATGGCGACCGGCTTCCACGGCTTCCATGTCATCATCGGCACCATCTTCCTGCTGGTCTGCCTGGTTCGCGCGATGAAGGGCGATTTCACGCCCAAGCACCATTTCGGCTTCGAGGCGGCCGCCTGGTACTGGCACTTCGTCGACGTGGTCTGGCTTTTCCTGTTCGCGTCGATCTATGTCTGGGCCTCGAGCGGCGCGGTGATCGAAGGTCACTGAAATCTTCTTGAGGAATTGCGTGGGCGGCTGCGGCGACGTGGCCGCCTTATCTTTTGGGGCGAAGGGCACTAAGGTATCGCAATGAGCGACGACAAGGCGATCTGGCCACCAATCGATCCGATCTCGGCCGGCCTTCACGGCCGCTGCCCGCGTTGCGGCGAGGGACAGCTGTTTTCCGGCTTCCTCACCGTCGGCAAACGCTGCGCCAATTGCGGCCTCGACTATTCCTACGCCGATGCCGGCGACGGTCCGGCGGTGTTCGTCATCCTGATCATCGGCTTCATCGTCGTCGGGCTGGCGCTGTGGATGGAGGTGACGCTGAATCCGCCGCTCTGGCTGCATTTCCTGCTGTGGATACCGCTGACGCTTGTGCTTTGCCTGGGCGCGCTCAGGCTGATCAAGGGTGTGCTCCTGACGCTGCAATACCGCAACAAGGCGGCGGAGGGCAGGCTGGACCTCGGCGAATGAGCACGACATCCGCCTCGATCGCAGGCCGTTCGCGGCCGAAGACGGCATTGCTGCTTGGCCTCGGCCTCGTGCTGTTCTTCATCCTGCTGGCGCTCGGCACCTGGCAGGTCCAGCGCCTGTACTGGAAAGAGGGTCTTCTCCAGACCATCGGCCAGCGCACGCATTCCGCACCTGTGCCTTTGGCCGAGGTCGAAAAGCGGTTCGCCGCAACCGGCGATGTGGATTACACGCCGGTGACGGCATCAGGCACTTTCCTGCATCAAGGCGAGCGGCATTTCTTCGCGACCTGGGAAGGCCAGTCCGGTTTCGATATCTTCACACCGCTGCATCTGGAGGACGGCCGCTTCGTCCTGATCAATCGCGGCTTCGTGCCCTACGATCTCAAGGACGCGGCCAAGCGCCCGCAAAGCCAGGGTGCGGGCCAGGTGACGGTGACGGGGCTCGCCCGCAATCCGCTGCCGGCAAAGCCCTCGATGATGCTTCCCGACAATGATCCGCAAAAGAACATCTTCTACTGGAAGGATCGCGATGCCATGGCGGCCAGCGCCGGTCTGCCGGCCGGCGCGGGGTTGGTGCCATTCTTCCTCGACGCGGACGCCACGCCGAACCCGGGTGGGCTGCCGGTCGGCGGCGTTACAATCATCGACCTGCCGAACAGCCATTTGCAATACGCCGTAACCTGGTACGGCCTTGCCGCTGCCCTTGCCGGCGTCCTCATCTTCACGCTTCGCCGCCCGGCGAAAGAAGAATGATCGGCACCGGCGCCCTTGACAGGGCAGGGGTGCGCACCTCATTTCGCGCCTTGAGTTCAAGACTTGAGCTCACGTTACGACCAACCGGCCGGGAATCATGCTTCACACGACCACAAAGCCACCGCTGACCGTCAGGCTCTGCCAACCGCGGGGCTTCTGCGCCGGCGTCGATCGCGCCATCCAGATCGTCGTGCTGGCGCTGAAGAAATACGGCGCGCCGGTCTATGTCCGCCACGAGATCGTACACAATCGCTACGTCGTCGAGGGGCTGCAAAGCCTCGGTGCGGTGTTCATCGAGGAACTCTCCGAGATACCGGCGGAACATCGCCAGAGCCCGGTCGTCTTTTCGGCGCATGGCGTGCCGAAGTCGGTGCCGGCGGACGCCCAGGCGCGCAATCTCTTCTATCTCGACGCCACCTGCCCGCTGGTGTCGAAGGTCCACAAGCAGGCGATGCGTCATCAGCGGCTCGGCCGCCATGTGCTTCTGATCGGCCATGCCGGCCACCCGGAAGTGATCGGCACGATGGGGCAGTTGCCGGACGGCGCCGTCACCTTGATCGAGACCGAAGCCGACGCGGCGAATCTGGTGCCCGCCGACCCGCAGGCGCTCGGTTTCGTCACCCAGACGACGCTGTCGGTCGAGGACACCGCCGGCATCATCCGGGTGCTTAAGGATCGTTTTCCCGATCTGCATGCGGCGGCCGCGGAATCGATCTGCTACGCCACCACCAACCGTCAGGAAGCGGTCAAGGAGACCGCCGCGGGCTCCGATCTCTTCCTGATTGTCGGCGCCCCCAACTCCTCCAATTCGCGGCGTCTTGTCGAAGTGGCCGAACGCGCCGGCGCCTCGATGTCGCTTCTCGTACAGCGCGCCTCCGAAATTCCGTGGACCGACATTGCCGGAATCTCGACGCTCGGTCTGTCGGCCGGCGCGTCGGCGCCGGAAATCATCGTCGACGAGATCATCGACGCCTTCCGGCAGCGCTTCGACGTGACGATCGAGCTGGCGGTGACGGCGACGGAAACGGAGGATTTTCCGGTGATGCGGGTCCTGCGCGACGTCGAACTGACGGCGGCCGACATGGCCTTCGTCAACGGAGCCGCGTGAAGAGCCCATGGCGGTCTACACCGACGTCAACGAAGGCGAGCTCGGCGCGTTCCTGAAGGCCTATCCGGTTGGCGATCTCCTATCCTACAAGGGCATCGCCGAAGGCACCGAGAACTCGAATTTCCTGCTGCACACGACCAGCGGCTCCTACATCCTGACGCTCTACGAAAAGCGCGTCGACAAGGCCGACCTGCCGTTCTTCCTCGGCCTCATGGGCCATCTCGCCAGGAAGGGCATTTCCTGCCCGCTTCCGGTGACGGCGCATGATGGCGACGTCATCGGAACACTTGCCGGCCGGCCGGCGGTCATCATCACTTTCCTCGAAGGTCTTTCGCTGCGGCGGCCGACATCAGCGCATTGCGGCGAGGTCGGCAAGGCGCTGGCGGCACTGCATCTTGCCGGCGCCGACTTTCCGATGACCCGTCCGAATGCTCTTGCCATCGATGGCTGGCGCAAGCTGTGGAGCGCCGCTCGCCCTCGCGCCGACGAGGTCGAGCCGGGACTGGCGGCCGAGGTCGATGCCGACTTCGCCGATTTCGAGCGGAACTGGCCCAAGGACCTGCCGGAAGGCATCATCCACGCCGATCTTTTCCCCGACAATGTCTTCTTCCTCGGCGAAAAACTGTCCGGCCTGATCGACTTCTATTTCGCCTGCAACGATCTCTACGCCTATGATGTCGCGACCTGCCTCAACGCCTGGTGCTTCGAGAAGGATTTTTCCTTCAACCTGACCAAGGGCACGGCGCTGCTTGCCGGCTACCAAAGCGTGCGGCCCTTGAGCGGCGAGGAGAAAGCTGCGCTGCCGATACTGGCGCGCGGCTCGGCGCTGCGCTTCATGCTGACCCGGCTTTACGACTGGCTGACCGTTGCCAACGGCGGGCTGGTCATAAAACGCGACCCGACCGAATATATCAGGCGGATGCGTTTCCACCGGGCGATCAAATCTCCTTCCGAGTATGGACTGACATGACAAAGCGCGTTGAAATCTTCACCGATGGTGCCTGTTCGGGCAATCCGGGGCCTGGCGGCTGGGGGGCGGTCCTGCGCTTCAACGGCGTCACGAAAGAACTGTCGGGCGGCGAGGCTGCTACCACCAACAACCGCATGGAACTTTTGGCCGCCATCTCGGCGCTCAATGCGCTGAAAGAACCCTGCGCCGTCGATCTTTATACCGACAGCAACTACGTCAAGGACGGTATTTTCAGCTGGATCGACGGCTGGAAGCGCAACGGCTGGAAGACCGCTGCCAGGCAACCGGTGAAGAATGCCGAGCTGTGGCAGGCCCTCGACGAGGCGCGCAACCGTCATCAGGTCATCTGGCATTGGGTCAAGGGCCACGCCGGCCATCCGGAGAACGAGCGTGCCGACGAGCTGGCGCGGCGTGGCATGGCGCCGTTCAAGAAAGGCCCCGTCAAGACCGCGACGCCGAAGCCAGGCCCGCAGTCGAAGCAGCCGGCGGTCGCAAAGCCACGGCGCTCGACCCAGAGTTATTGAATTCCCGCTGCGGGTCCGCTCTCTGGCAGGAAGACCCTATCATGCCGATCGCATACTACATCACGCATCCTCAGGTTCGGATCGATGCCAATGTTCCAGTGCCAGAGTGGGGGCTATCCGACATCGGGCGAGCGAGAACGTCTGCAATGCTCGATCAGCCGTGGGTTCGGTCGATCCGGCGTATCGTGTCATCGGGTGAACGCAAGGCGATGGAAACCGCCGAGATACTCGGAAGGCATCTCCGCCTTGAGGTCGAGGTGAGGGAACGGATGCATGAGAATGACCGATCGGCAACCGGTTTCCTACCGCCTGCGGAGTTCGAAGCGGTCGCGGACCAATTCTTCGCCAATCCATACAGCAGCATTCGCGGATGGGAGCGGGCTATCGATGCTCAGCATCGTATTCTGAGCGAGGTAGACACTGTGCTCGGCACAGATGACGCCGCCGACGTTGCTTTCGTGGGCCACGGAGGTGTCGGAACGCTTCTGCTGGTTTCTCTCGGCGAGCGGGAGATCAGCCGCGAGGCGGATCAGCCAGCGGGCGGCGGGAACTATTTCGCGTACGATATCCGCGCGCGTCGCGTTGTCCACGGATGGCGGCCGATCGACAGGCTGGCGCAGCACCGCGACGATTAATTTGGCTAACGGATCAGCAGCGCCGTGCCGAAAAGTCCGAGCGCGAACACAGTATGCGACACGAGGTTGAGGGCGCGGATCTGCATAGGGTTGGGGCGCTTTGATGCGGCCCAGCCGGCACCCATGCCGGGCGCCAGCAGGAACCAGCCGGCGCCCACGGTGACGATTCCGAGGATGAACGCCGGCAGGAAGGTCGGCGCGGCCAGCCACGCCGCTCCTGCCAAAACGGCCAGAACGACGCCGTAGACGATGCCGACAAAATAGTGGAAGGCCCAGCCCAGCGCCGATTCATGCGCGTAGGGTGCTGCCTCGCCGATGTCGTCGTGGAACACCTTGCCGCGCTTCAGATGCCAGACCCAGCGACCGACCAGTCGCCAGTTCGGCCGCGGCTGAGCAAACACGGTGTTCAGAAAAATCGCCCAGAGGTCCATGAGCGCCGTGGCGCCGATGCCGATCGCCACAGCGCGCCAGAAGATGTCAAACATCATTGAGGTCCCCCAAGCAAACAATCCCTAATGCATGTCGCCCAAAAGCTTGCCCTCGCGCTTGACCCGAGCGTGCGCAACGGTTTTGGGATAACGAAAAACAAAGACTTAAAAGCGCGACGCGCTTTAAGAGCCCAAGCCGAAAATCTAAAGCTGTCCGAGAATATGAGCCGCCCCGGATTCGTCGACGCCGGGCTTTGTCTCGACATTGAGCGCGGTGACCTTGCCGTCGTCGACGATCATCGAAAACCGCTTCGAGCGCAGCCCCATGCCGCCGCTGGAAAGATCGGCGTCAAGGCCGATCGACTTGACGAAATCGCCATTGCCGTCGGCAAGATAAAAGAGCTTGCCTTCACCGCCGCTGAAGCGAGCCCAGGCGCCCATCACGTGAACATCGTTGACGGCAACGACGGCGATGGTGTCGACGCCGCGCGCCAGGATGGCGTCGTAATTATCCAGATAGCCGGGCAGATGATTGTTGGAGCAGGTCGGCGTGAAAGCGCCGGGAACGGCGAACAGCACCACCTTCTTTCCCGAGAAAATCTCGGCCGTCGTGATCGCTTTTGCGCCGTCGGCAGTCATCGTCTTGAAGGTCGCATCGGGCAGGTTATCGCCAATGGCAATCGTCATCATGGTCCTCGCTTGAGAGATGGAATGGAAGTGTTCTTGCGATAGCGAACTCAGCTGTTTCCCGCAACATCGGGGAGCCGGGAACACAAAAGGATGTTCGACCTGAACATCCTTTGCTCGGGATCAAGGGAACGGCAGCAGGCCTTCGACCGCTCCGGCCGCAGTTGTCAGCGTGTAGTAAAGTCCGCCATCCGTCGGCGTCGTCGTCGGCCTGTCGAGGATAGGCACGGTAAACACCAGCTTGCCTTCCTTTTCGCTGCGGGCCGGCACGCCGAACATGTAATCCCGCTCACCGGCGACGAAGAAATCCGCTGCTTCGGGATTGCCCGGAAAGCTCGCCTCGACAATCAGTGTCTCGCGGTCGCCCGGCAGGATATTGATGCCGAAATCGGGTCCTGCGGGAGCAGGCAGGGTTGCAAGGGCCGCCTTCACCAATGCGGCATCTTCGACATTGTCCGGATCGGAGCCCGGATCGATGGTCAGCTTCGTCTGCACCGGGATGCAGATCGTCTCGCAAATGCCGAGAAAGATATCGGCATCGATGACGGCCGGCTCGTTCGGCGCCGACAGCGTGAAGGTCACCGGCAGCGAAACCGGATGGTCATAGCCGGCCCATTTGCCGTAGCCGTCGTCGTGGCGCTGGGGCGGTGGAAACGAAAACGTCGCGTTGACAATGTTGGTGCTGGCCGAGATATCGATTTGCGGCGGCACGCCCGCGTCGCCCGGATCGCGCCAGTAGGTTTTCCAGCCAGGCTTGAGCGCAATATCGAGGACGCCATGGATGCGCCCGGCTTCGTCGGGCTTGCCGCTGGTCACAAGCCGCACTTTGCCGCCTTCGCTATTGTACCAGATCGACGAGGAGGCTGCGGCGGGAAGGCCGGTTCCACATCCGACAGCGGCGCTGAGCAGCAGGACTTTCAAGCTTTGCATGGCGGTGATTTGAGCGTCCTTTCATGGCTGCGCAATGACTTCATGGGGTCGCTGCTATCATATTTGCGTGACCTCGGGCACAGCTTTTGCGTGACCTCGGGCACAGCTTGCGTGACCTTAGATGCACATCTGCGACCAAATCGCGCGCGGCGCATCTTTTCGGCGCTCCAGAAACGCGTTACGCTCCCCTCATGGACTTGTTGCGCCACAAGAAGATGGCTGCGGGACGCGGCTTTCTCGACGACCAGTTCCTGATTGCCATGCCCGGCATGAAGGACGACCGCTTCACGCGTTCCGTCATCTACATTTGCGCGCACAGCGACGAAGGCGCGATGGGCCTGGTCATCAACCAGACGCAGCAGATGCTGTTTCCGGATCTGCTCGTGCAACTCGGCATCATGAACGAACAGGAGGCGATCCGCTTGCCCGCGCAGGCCCGCGACTTCGTCGTGCGCAACGGCGGACCGGTGGACCGCAGCCGCGGCTTCGTCCTGCATTCGGGCGACTACCGGGTGGAATCGTCGCTGGCCGTCTCCGACGACATTTGCCTGACCGCGACCGTCGACATATTGCGCGCCATTTCGTCGGGCCGTGGGCCCCGGCACGCGCTGATGGCGCTCGGCTATTCGGGCTGGGGCGCCGGTCAGCTGGAAAGCGAAATCGCCGAGAACGGTTGGCTGACCTGCCCGGCAAATGCGGAGCTTCTGTTCGATACCGACATCGAGCGCAAATACGACCGGATTCTCGCTTCGATCGGCATCGACCTCGCGCATCTCAGCCTGGCGGCCGGGCACGCCTAATGCATGTCGCGCAAAAGTGTGCAGCGGTTTTGCGATAACGATATGCATAAAACAACAACCTAAAGCGCGTCGCGTGAGGCCGATCAAACGCGACGCGCTTTAGTGGTGAAAACCCGATACCTGGCTGGCTACCGCTGCAGTGTCATCGCCAGCCGTTTGCCCAAATCGTAGACGAGATTCTCGATACCGGCTGTCCAGGACAGGTCAGCCTGTTTCACGCGGGTTTCGACATCGCTGTATTTGCCGATGCGGGCTTCCAGGAAGGAGCGCATGCGCTGGTGAAACTGGCCGACGGTGAGCTGATTTCCCTCGGCCTTGAAGATGGCAGTATTGAAGCGCGCCGCCTTGGGGAAGATTTTGCTGGCCGTGGCATTGGGCTTCTCTTCGGCATTCGACAGGAGTGTTGCTGCCCCGTTTGTGCCAAGGAAATGGGGGAGGTAAAGATCCCTTTCGTCCATAGCCTTCTCGAGACGGGCTTCGATGCGTTCCTTGGCCGCGAGAAGGTTCTTGGCCGCCAGTGCTGCCGACAGATAGGGATCGCGCCTGAATTCAAGGATGCGCTCTTCTTCGGCCTTGTCGTCGACGAAATGGTGTTCGCGCTTGCCCTCGGGGCGGATCCGGATCAGTTCCGCTTCGTCGCCCAGGCCGAACTCTGCACCGTACTTCTTCACCGCCTCGAGCCATGTCTGGTCGAGGAACTGCATAAGACCAAGTGCCGACCCTTTAGGCGGGCGGTTGTTGATGTCGAAGGAGGATTCCTTCTCGGCGATCGCGAAAAGGGTGTCGGCTGGAAATTGGGTGTCCTTGGCGGCACGCAGAATCTCGGTGGCAATGTACTGCGACACCTTGTATTCGCCGAACTCGTGCACCGACATCCCGATGACGATCTGTTCCGCGCCTTCGGAAAGGATGGAGACGGTGCCCTTCAACGCGTCGGCCAGTGTGCCTTCTCCCTTGCGTCGGGAGGTCGATATGGTGCCCGGATCGATGATGTCGAACTCGGACGCGGCCGAGGGGAAACTCAAAGCGGAGTACGGAACAGCAGTGGCAACTGCGGCTTCGGTCACTCCGTTGACCAAAACTCCCGAATAGACCGGCCATGGCATGGCTGCCACTGTCGCCGCCAGGCCAAGCCCCGCGATCCTTTTCGACAAAGGCCGTCCGCCCGAAAGGAGGACGCCTCCGCAAGCAAAGAATTCAATTGTCCTTTGGAGTGACGCCAGGTCCCCCTCCGTTCCTTGTCTAGCCGCCCAGATATTCTGGGGCAGATCTATTTCCAACGTTGAGCCGTCAACGTCGAAAAAGACAAGAAGAACGGTCAGTGCTTCATTTAGCTAGTCATGGATAATGGCGGCACAATGGCCACAGTGCGGCAAAATAATTCGAAATGTAAAGCAAGCTGATTTTAATCGAGGGCTGCGTAGCCGATGCGTTGCTTGTGAAGCCTCTCGATTGCGGGCAGAAATTTCCCTGAGGTGGTCTGCGCTCGACCGCAGCGGGGCAATCCCTTCGGTTCTCGAACGGAAGATTGTGCATGAGCAGCCATTCTCGGCGCAATACTCGATCGAACGAGTTCTCCGTTGGTGAGAGTCATTTAGCCTTTGGCTGTCGCCAGATTGGTGCTGAGCTCGAAGGCCAGTCCCGACCCAATGGTGTATGGCTGCAGCACGGGCGCACTCTCGCTCACGATCGCCTCCACGACGCGCTTGCGTTCCTGATCGCCCATTTCCTTGGCTAAGGAACTCATCCCGACCAGCGCCATCGTATTCAAATGCAGGAAAGGTGCGCCTTCCCCGAGATGGATGGTGCGCGAAACAATCCTCGATCGGACCTCGTGGAAGCCGGCGTCTCGCAGCAGCGCCTCAAGTGGAGCCGCTTCCCCGAAGCTGTACCGTTGATCGGCGATGGCGCCCAGATGGCGCTCCGCGACGCGGCGCAATTCGCGAAAGAACGGGATTTCGTCGTCTGGGCGCCACGTGGCGATCGCCAGCCTGCCACCCTTCGCCAGCGCGCGACGCATCTGCGCCGCCGCCGCGGGTTTGTCAGGAAAGAACTGCAGTCCTTGCTGGCAGACGACCACGTCGAACATCTCACCGTTACGCAGAGGCAGCTCGCTGGCATTGCCCTGACGCCAGTCGATGGCTGGTTCTACAGCCCGCGCCACGGCAAGCATGTCGGGGCTGATGTCGACGCCGACGATGTATCCGGCTTCATCGAGCCGCTCTCTTGCAACGCGCGCCACTATTCCTGTTCCGCAAGCGATATCGAGTACGCGATCGCCCGAAGACAATTCCAGCTCGTCAAGAGCCATCTCGGCCCATGGACGGAAGAGAGGGCCGACGAGCCACCGCTCGTACATCTCCGGGAAACTTGCCTGGTTCATTGCGTAGCTGGGCAAGGTCATGATTGTCCTCCCTCAAATTTCCATCCGGCCATTGTGAGCCTTCACCCGCGCTCCTTGGGCGAGCGCGATTCCAACGAAGCAAGAAAGTTGCAGTCGTTCCGAAGAAAAAGAAAATGCTAATATTTTGTCGCGCCGATGCATGGCTGTCATCGGGAAAGGGCGAATCCATGCAGATGCACGAAATCCGCTACTTCCTGGCAGCGTCGCTGCTGCGTGACCCAGCCGGCGCTGACCCGCGCTATCCAGAAGCTTGAGGCAGAGCTTGGAGGCATCTCTTCCACCGCGAGCAAAGCCATGTCCATCTCACCGCCTTTAGGCGTCTCATACAGCCACATCGCCCAAAATGCGCAGCGATCGAGTGTCGGCAGGTCCTGAATACGGTCGGTACCGGCCGGAGGAACACCAGGGCGGCGCAGACGCATCTCAAACCAGCAGTAGCTCAAGCCTCAGCAATAAACGCCTAGCCTGGCCAATCGAACGTCTGGGCAGCTCGGACCATTGCCGCCGTCGCCGGGCTATAGGGCCGGCCCGGAACGCTAGCCAGGGACACCGTGCGTGCCACCGCTGGTTCGATCAGCGGACGCTGCAAAAGTTCAGGCGATGTCACCGAATATTCAGGCATGAAGGCGAAGCCGATCCGCGCCAGCACCATTGATTGGATCCAATCCTCGCGCTCGGAACGAAAGCGGGCATAAAGGCTGACGTTTCTTTCCCGGCACACACCCATTACCAAGTCCCGCATTTCGCAGGACAGACGATCGACATAGGATTCTTGAGAGAGATCGACCAACTTGATTGCATTGAGGCTCGCAAGCCGGTGATCCGGCGCGAATACGACGACGTAACGCTCACTGTAGAGATCATGGACGCGGAACGCCGCTCCCAATCCCTCCAGCGGATTGAGAACGGCAAGATCGAGATCGCCTTGCTCAAGCCTGTTTTTCAGTTCCTGAACGCTCGCCTCGCTAACTTCAAGCTCGACGCCGTGATAGTCGCGCTGGAACTTTGCGAGGAACCGGGCGAGTTTCACATGGCCGATGGTCGACATGACGCCGAGGCGGATCGGCACCTGGTTGAGCAGCCTGAAATTGTCGGCAAGCGTCCTGGTTGCGTGGGCCTCCTGCATGATCTGCTGAAGATGCGGCAGAATGGAGCGCCCGAACTCACTCAGGAGGACGCGCTTTCCCTCGCGGTGGAACAAGGGCGCGCCAAGCTCATCCTCGAGCGTCTTGACCGCTTTGGTGAGCGCCGGCTGAGACACGTTGCAATCGGTGGCGGCCTTGGTGAAGTTCAGCATCTTCGCGGCGGCAAGCACGTAGCGGACCTGAAACATCTCCATGGCGAGCCCTCCCGAGGCGGTTCCACGAAACCACATTGTAATCCTTTCATCGATAACTGTCGGCTATCGATCGATAGAAAAAATGTCGTTCTCTTTCGACCGCCGCTGCATTCAACTCCTGTGGTCACTGTTCACAGGAGGAGATCTGGAAATGACTGTCTACATGGTGGAACGCGACCTCAAGGGCATCAGCATGGAAGCTCTGGGAGGTGCGCAGAAGGCGGCGATCAGCAAAGCCGCCGAGATGACCTCCAACGGCACCGACATCAGCTATCTGCGCTCGACCTTCGCACCGGAGGACGGCCGCTGCATGTGCCTGTTTGACGCTGCCTCCGATACCGACGTGAAGCGTCTAAACGACGATGCGGGGCTGCCCTATCACAGGATCGTACCGGCGCTCGATCTTACCCCATAAGGCCAGCACGACCGGGCTCGTGATCATCCGGGCCCGGTGTTCTTGCGGGTCATGCGCAGCGCGCCAGGCTGATCATTTGGAACGACGGAAAGACCAGGACGTTCTTGCTGTATCCGCTAGCCCACAGGTCTAACGCTTGCTGTTCGCAGGAGTCGGAGGCGCACCATGTTTGGCAACTCGGGCGTCATTCCTCTGCCTCGCCCGCTTGAGCGCCGCGTGGATACTCTTGCGCAGTCGTTCATGCGCCAGCGGCTCGGATCGCAGATGGACTTCTCGACCCCGGAAGGCGAGCCGGCGCTGTTAGCGCCCAACTCGGTATCCTGGCGTATTTTCAAGAACCCTGTTGCGCTGTTCATCGGCGGGGTTACGGCGGTGCTGCTCGAATTGGCAGAGCCGCGAGTTCGCGACGCCATTTGGCAGCACAGCACATTCCGCTCGCAGGCGCTCCGACGATTACAGCGTACCGGCCTCGCTGCCTTGGTTACGGTCTATGGCCCTCGAACCAAGGCTAAGGCCATGATTGAAGGTGTGGTCAGGATGCATGGGCGCGTTTCGGGTCGAACCAGCGAAGGTGAGCCATACCACGCCACCGACCCGGAGTTGCTGGACTGGGTGCAAGCGACGGCCGGGTTTGGTTTCATGGAGGCGTATCACGTCTATGTGCATCGTCTGTATTTTTTCGAACGGGACGCAATGTCTGCTGAGGCTCGCCCCGTCGCGCTTCTCTATGGTGCGGCCGGGGCGCCCACGTCGCAGGCCGAGCTTTACGCGCTGTTCGACGTGATGCGGCAAAGACTCGTCCCGTCGCCGATCGTCTTGGAATTCCTGCAGATCATGGAAGACGTTCCCGCCTTGCCGGGAGTGGCTCGACCGCTTCAGCGGCCATTTCTGAAGGCGGCAGTCGAGATCCTACCCCGCTGGGTGCGCACACGCTTGGCACTCGGCGACCGCTGGACGTTGAAGCCGTGGGAGCGTGCTTTTGTGAAGACGACGGCTGCAATCTGCGAGAGCATCGTCCTCCCTTCATCCCCGGCCGTTCAATCGTGCCGTCGCCTCGGCCTTTCCGAGAACTATCTCTATCGCCGACGTTAATTCAGGCTTTCCAACATTGATGGAGCCGCGCCGCGGGTAGCAAATTAGTTTTCGATACCGCGTGACCAAAACGGGTTACTCGCAACCTCCGAGCGCCCGGAGGCGGACCCCTAGCATGTCACCCAAAGTGCGCAGCAATTTTGGGACAACGACTTGCACGAAATCAAGCCCGAGTCAGCGGATACTGTTCCTTCAGCGTCTTCAGCACCTGATCGCCGGGCATCGGCGCGCCGAACATGAAGCTCTGCACATACTCGCAGCCCATCTGGCGCAGTTCGAGCGCGTCGCTTTCATCCGAAATGCCCTCCGCCACGACCGAAAGGCCGAGTTCATGCGCCATGTTGACCATGGATTTGAGCAGCACCGCGCGTTTCGGTGTCGCGTCGTCGACGAAGCTCTTGTCGATCTTGATCGTGTCGAAGGGGAAGCGCGTCAGATAGGCCAGCGATGAGTAGCCGGTGCCGAAATCGTCCAGCGACAGGCCGATACCAAGCTTCTTCAGCTTGTTCAGCACATGGGCCGTCTGCTCGGGATTGTCCATCACCAGCGATTCGGTGAGTTCGAGCCGGAAGCAGCGCGGCTTCAGATTGGCCCGCGCGATTACCGAGCGGACGTCGCTGACCAGATCGCGGCGGATGAGCTGGCGGCTGGACAGGTTGACCGAAACCGACAGCGGCGCGTCGCCGATCTGCTTTTGCCATCCGGCCAGATCTTCGGCGGCCTGTTGCATGGCGAACAAGCCAAGCTGCACGATCAGGCCGCAGCTCTCGGCGACCGGGATGAAATCGCCCGGCGGGATCATGCCGCGGCGCGGATGGTCCCAGCGCAAAAGCGCCTCGAAGCCGGCAACGCTGCCGTCTTCGAGCCGCACGATGGGCTGGTAAGCGAGTGTGAATTCGCGCCGATCGATGGCGCGGCGCAGGTCGGACTCGAACTGCAGCCGGTCGGTGCCGACGGTGCGGAAGGCGGGGCGGAACGGCTCGATCCTGTCGCCGCCGAAACGCTTGGCCTGGTGCATGGCAAGCTCGGCATCCTTGACCATGTCCTCGGCCGAACTCTGCGCCGAGGTCCAGGTGACCAGCCCGATCGAGGCGGTCAGCACGATCTCGCGCTTGGCAAAGGTGATCGGATTGTTGATCGCATGCTTGATGGCGTCGGCAACTGCTGCGATGCGGGCCGGGTCCTGTTCGGAAAGCAGCATCAGTGCGAACTGGTCGCCAGCAAAGCGTGACAGCGAATCCTTCGGCTTGAGCAGCCGGTGCAGCCGGCGCGCAATGGTCAGCAGGATGGTATCGCCGGCCGAGATGCCGAGCCCGTCATTAACCTGCTTGAACCGGTCGATGTCGATGACGAAGACGGTCGGACGCACCTTCTCTTCGGTGCGCGCGATCGAGATGATCGCCTCCAGCCGGTTCATCAGCAATTCCCGGTTCGGCAGGCCGGTCAGATTGTCGTGCACGGCATCGTGCAGCAGCCTCTCCTCGGACTTTTTCTGCTCCGTCACGTCGACCATGGTGCCGACGCACCGGATGACCTCGCCGTCCGATCCGATCACCGGCCGGGCGCGGAGCGAAAACCAGTGATAGTGCCCATCGGCACCGCGCAGGCGGAAATTCTGCGACACCCGGCCGCGCCGGTGTTCGAGCACCACGTCGAGCGTTGTGCGGAACGTGTCGCGATCATCGGCATGCAGCACCGGCAGCCAGTTGCGGGCGGCGCCGCCCAGGCTGTCGGGCGCAAGGCCAAGCTGGATGCTGACATCCGGCTTGGTGACGACGCGGTCGCGCATCACGTCCCAGTCCCAAACCGTGTCGCCCGATCCGGCGACGGCCAGCGCCTGCCGTTCGAGATCGGAGAACAGGCCCTGATGCAGCGCGCCGCCGGCAAAGGCGTGCTGCATGACGGTGAAGCCGATCAGTAGGATGATGAGGATCAGCCCGCCGCCCAATGCCGGCTGGGCGATGTCGTTGTCGAGCATGCCGGTGATCGCCATCCACGACCCGCATAGCCACAACAGGACCATGACCCAACTGGGCACCAGCATGATGGCACGGTCGTAGCCGCGTATGCCGAGGAAGATGATCAGGCCGAGGCCGGTCAGCGCGGTGGCGGCGAAGGACAGCCTGGCGATGCCGGCGGCGACCGCCGGATCGACGATTGCAACGCCTGCGATCAGTACCAGCCCCAGAATCCAGACCAGCGCGCCGTAGCTGAAATGGCCGTGCCATCGGTTGAGGTTGAGATAGGCGAACAGGAACACCACGAAGGTCGCCGCAAGCGCCACCTCCGTTCCGGCTCGCCACATCTGCTCGTTGCCGGGCGATATTTCCAAAACCTTGTTGAGAAAGCCGAAATCAATGCAGATATAGGCGAGCACCGCCCAGGCGAGTGCTGCGGTTGCCGGGAACATCGAGGTCCCCTTGACGACGAAAAGGATGGTCAGGAACAGCGCCAGAAGGCCGGCGATGCCGATGACGATACCGCGAAACAGCGTGTAGGAGTTGACCGAGTCCTTGTAGGATTCCGGATCCCATAGATAGACCTGCGGCAGTTTGGGCGAGGCAAGTTCGGCAATGAAGGTGATCACCGTTCCGGGGTTCAGCGTCACCCGAAACACATCGGCGTCGGGGCTGGTCTGGCGGTCGAGCGCGAAGCCCTCGCTGGGTGTGATCGCGGCAATGCGGGTCGAGCCGAGATCCGGCCAGAAGATGCCGGAATTCACCAGCCGGAAATGAGGTGCGACGATCAGCCTGTCGAGCTGCTGATCGGTGGTGTTGGCAAGCGCGAACACTGCCCAGTCGCCGGTCGAGCGCGCATCATTGGCCTCGACCTCGATGCGCCGCACGATGCCGTCCGGGCCCGGAGCGGTCGACACCTGAAAGTTCTCGCCCTGGTTGCGGTAGATTTCGACGGCGCCCGAAAGATCGAGCGCCACGTCGTCGCGGGCGATCTTGATCGGCTCGACGGCGAAGGCCGAGGACGCCGCGCAGAGCACGACGATTGCCGTCAGCACAAAGGCGAACAACGACCCGATTCGCAGGAAATTCGTCAAAAATCAGTCCTTCGTTCCCGCGCCCGGCGGATCGTCTTCGATCCGGGCGTAGAGGTAGTGGTCCTGCCAGATGCCATTGATCCTGAGATAGGATCGCAGAAGTCCTTCGCGCCGGAATCCGGCTTTTTCAAGCACGCGGATCGACCGGGCGTTGTCGGGAATACAGGCCGCTTCGATCCGGTGCAACCTCAGCGTATCGAAGGCGAAGCGCGTCACCACCTTGACCGCGTCGGTCATCAGGCCACGGCCGCCGTAGCGCTCGCCGATCCAGTAGCCGATATGACCGCTTTGTGCGACGCCGTGGCGGATGTTGCCGAGGGTGATTCCACCGACAAGCTTGCCGTTGCCTTTCTCGAAGATGAAGAAGGCTATGGCCGTTCCCTGCGCATAGTCTTCGCGATAGCGGCTGAGGCGATGCCGCCAGGCCGTGCGGTCGAGCTCGTCGGGGTTCCACCGCGGCTCCCACGGCTCCAGGAAGGAGCGGCTTTCCCCGCGCAGCACCGACCATTCACGATAGTCATTGGTCAGCGGCACGCGCAGCGTGACCCGGTCACCCTTCAGTGCCGGCAGGTCACG
Source organism: Mesorhizobium sp. WSM4841 (assembly GCF_055811515.1). NCBI lineage: Bacteria > Pseudomonadati > Pseudomonadota > Alphaproteobacteria > Hyphomicrobiales > Phyllobacteriaceae > Mesorhizobium > Mesorhizobium sp. WSM4841. Next base: position 236,082 of record NZ_JBVVQC010000001.1, on the reverse strand, counting down.
GCGAAAGAAAGGGAGCGCGAACATGACGCTTTGATGGACTTAGCCGGCGAGCTTTCGGGCCGTGGTCTGCGTGCCCGATAGCGATTCGAGGACCGCCTCATAGGGAGCGAGCGTACCCACCGGTCCGACGGCAGTCAGCGTCGGCTTGGTCGAAAACAGCCGTGACGACAGGTCCGTCAGCCGCTCGACCGTCAGCGCCGACAGCCGTTCCATCAGCTCTTCCTTTGCGATCGGCCGGCCGAACAGAAGCATTTGCCGGGCGATCTGCGAGGCACGGCTGGCCGGGCTCTCGGCGGACATGATCAGGCCTGCGCGGTACTGGGCGCGTGCCCGGTCGAGTTCCTCCTGCAGGATGCTCTCGCCGGCCTTCTGCAACTCGTCGATAACCACCGGCACCAGTTCGGCGATGTCGCTCTGCCCGGTCGCGGCATGGACGCCGAATATGCCGGTGTCGGAAAAGCCCCAGTGGAAGGCATAGACCGAATAGCAAAGCCCGCGCTTTTCGCGGACCTCCTGGAAAAGACGCGACGACATGCCGCCGCCAAGGATCATCGACAGGACCTGCGAGGCGTAGAAGTCGCGTACATGATAGGCGCGGCCCTCGAACCCCAGCACGATCTGCGCGTCCATCAGGTCGCGGTCCTCGCGGAAATCGCCGCCGACATATTGCGCAAACTGCGGCATCGTGTTGTCGGACTTGCTGCGGAAACCGCCGAGATGCTTCTCGACCTCGCGCACGAAATTGTCGTGCTTGATGTCGCCGGCGGCGACGACCACCATGCGCTCGGCGCCATATTGCCGTTCGATGAATTTGTGCAATTGCTTCGAGGTGAAGGATTTGACGGTTTCCGGCGTGCCGAGGATGGAGCGGCCGATCGTCTGGTGGCGGAAAGCCGTCTCGGTGAAGCGGTCGAAGACGATATCGTCGGGCGTATCGTGAGCGGCGCCGATCTCCTGCAGGATCACATGCTGCTCGCGCTCCAGCTCCTGCGGGTCGAACTCGGATTCCTGCAGGATGTCGGAGAGGATATCGACGGCCAGGGGCACATCGTCGCTCAGCACCCTGGCATAATAGGAGGTGGTCTCGACACTGGTGGCGGCATTGATCTCGCCGCCGACATCCTCGATTTCCGAGGCGATCTCGAAGGCGCTTCGCCTTCTGGTTCCCTTGAACGCCATATGTTCAAGCAAGTGGGCCATTCCGTGCTCTTCGCTACGCTCGTTGCGGGCCCCTGATTTGACCCAGGCACCAAGAGCGACGGATTCGAGGCTTGGAAGGGTTTCGGTGGCGACTGTCAGGCCGTTCGACAGACGGCTTACCTCAACACCCATAAAGCAAATACTCCCTAACTTGCCGCCCGCGTGTGGCGGCTAACATAATCTTCCACCATTTTCAGGTCGGATGGAAGTACCGTGTATTTTTCCTCTGATGTCATCAACCCGCCTAGCCATGCGGGCAGGGCAGGCGACACGCCGCTGGCGGCTTCGACGGCGGCCGGGAACTTTGCCGGATGGGCGGTGCCCAGCACGACCATCGGGACGGCACTGGTGGCCTTCGCAACCGCAACATGCATGGCCGCGGCCGTGTGCGGGTCGAGCAGATACTCGCTGGCTGCGAGCGTCGAGCGGATCGTAGCGGCGACTTCGTCCATGGTCGAACGACCGGCATCGAATTCGGAGCGGACCCTGGCAATCTCGCCGGCTTCGATGATGAAGGCTCCGGACTGCTTGAGACCGTTCATGTAGCGCCGCACGGTCGAGGCGTCGCGGCCGGCCGCCTCGAACAGCAAGCGCTCGAAATTCGAAGAGACCTGGATGTCCATCGACGGCGACGTGGTCGAAAAGACGCCTTTCGTGCGGTATTCGCCGCTCGACAGCGTGCGCGCCAGAATGTCGTTGTCGTTGGTCGCGATGACCAGCCGCTCGATCGGCAGCCCCATCTTCTTGGCGGCGTAGCCGGCGAAGATGTCGCCGAAATTGCCGGTCGGCACCGTGAAGGAGACCGGCCGGTCGGGCGCGCCGAGCGACAGCGCCGACGAGAAGTAATAGACGATCTGGGCCATGATGCGGGCCCAGTTGATCGAATTGACCCCGGACAGCGACACCCGGTCGCGAAAACCGTGATCGTTGAACATGTCCTTCACCAGGCCCTGGCAGTCATCGAAATTGCCTTCGACCGCCAGTGCATGGACATTTGCGGCGATGGACGTCGTCATTTGCCGCTGCTGCACCGGCGAGACCCGGCCGTGCGGGAAAAGGACGAAGATGTCGGTGCGATTGCGCCCGGCGAAGGCATCGATGGCGGCCCCGCCGGTATCGCCGGACGTGGCGCCGACAATGGTGGCGCGCTGGCCGCGTTCGGCAAGCACATGGTCCATCAGCCGGGCGAGAAGCTGCATGGCCACGTCCTTGAAGGCAAGTGTGGGGCCATGGAAGAGTTCCAGAACGAACATGTTCGAGCCGGTCTGCACCAGCGGGCAGACCGCCTCGTGACGGAACGTCGCATAAGCTTCGCGCACCAGGCGTTCGAACACCGGCATCGCGATCTCGCCGCCGAGAAACGGCGACAGCACGCGGATGGCGAGGTCGGGATAGGCAAGGCCGCGCATGGCGCGGATCTCTGCCGCCGAAAACTGCGGCCAGATATCAGGCACATAAAGACCGCCATCGCGCGCCAAGCCCGCGAGCACCGCGTCGGAAAATCCAAGCACGGGCGCTTCCCCGCGGGTACTCACATATTGCATCGTCATGTTCCATTGCTGCCGGGCGGTCCGTCCGCGGCAAAGTGGTTAATTTCCGTAGTTGCTCAGTCGCATTTTTGCCGCGCGGTTGATATACGTCACCCGCTTTGCGAGAGGGAAGTGCAGTTCATGGCGTTTCATTCATCCAACGGTCGTTTCGTCGCGGGTCTGGCGCTCACCGGCTTTATGCTTACCGCCGCCGGCTGCCAATCAGGCGGCAGTAGCATGCTGGGCTTCGGAAAGAAGGACACGACACCGCCACCACCGCCGGACCCCAAGATTCTCGCCAGCCAGTTGCTGGCCTATTGTCCGAAAGTGACGCTGCGCGACGGCACCGCCTTCTTCAATACCTATGCCAAAGGCAACCAAAAGCCTAAGAAAAAAGCCGCCGCTCAGGACGCCGAAGCTGCTGCGCTTGAAGTGAGCAGCGATCAGCAGGACGATTCCGCGAAGATCATCTACCAGGCTTCGATCACCGACGTGACCCGCGACTGCAACCGTGCCAACGGCTCGCTGACGATGAAGATCGCCGTCGCCGGCAAGGTCGTTCCGGGACCGATGTTCAGCCCGGGCACCATCACCATGCCGATCCGTATCGCTGTGATGCACGGCACCGAGGTCCTTTACTCGCAGCTTCACCAACATCAGGTCCAGGTTACCAATCCCTCCAGTGCCACCCAGTTCGTCTTCACCGATTCGAACGTTGTCGTTCCCGAGCCGACCGCGAAGGATTATCAGGCGTTCGCCGGCTATGACGAAGGCCCGCCGAAGAAGACCGACAAGAAGATTGCCGCGGCCGAATAGCCGCGGCTTTGGAGCTGCGCGTCCATTTGGACGCCTGTCTCACGCATCCGCCGACCACTCCGACAGGGCGGCGATCACGCTTTTCAGTTCCGCCCAGCGGCGGATGACCGTTTCGGCGCCGGCCTCGGTCAGCGCGTCGGCATGCCCGGGATAGCTATGCGCCGCTCCGGTGAAGCCGATCACACGCATGCCGGCTGTCCTGGCGCCGGTCACGCCATGCACGGAATCCTCGATGACGAAGGTGTTCGCCGGATCGGCCTGGAGCTTTGCCGCGGCAAAGAGAAACACGTCTGGGGCCGGCTTGGATTTTCCGCTCGGTGTTTCCAGAGAGGAAAAAATCCGGCCGCTGAAAAACGGCAGCAGATGAACCTTCTCCAGCATGAACTCGATCCGCTCGGTGCGCGAATTCGAGCAGATGCAGCGCGGCGCAGTCACCGCGGCGACCGCTTCGTGCACCCCGTCGACGGCGCGCACGTCGCTGCGCAGCCGGCGGTCGACCAGGTCTTCGGCACGATCGATCAGCGAGGCCTGGAACGGGACGCGGGATTTTTCCTCGACCCGCATCATGATGTCCTTGAAGGTCAGCCCGGCATAGGTTTCGGAAACCTCCTCGGCCGATATCTCGTAACCGGCCGACGTCAAAAGCTCGGCTTCGATGCGCGCGGCGATGATTTCGGAATCGACGAGCACGCCGTCGCAATCGAAGATGACAAGGTCTGGCTGAGGCATGGCGATCCGGAAAGCGGGAGGGAGGCGGCTGGGACGGTTCAGGCGGCGCGGCATACACCAACAGGCCGATCTTCGCAAATTACCTGGGGTCCGAACCAGGCCTTCACCGAATATTTACGCTGATCGGTAACCATAACAGGGAGTAAACAGTAACGCGTGCTTTGGGTGTAACAATGTCTGCCGTGCGTCTTCTCGACGAGCTTTCCCACGCTCCCCAGCAATCTGAATGGCTGGATACGATCCTGAAGGGCGATTGTGTCGCCGCGCTCGACCGGCTGCCGGAAAAATCCATCGACGTGATCTTTGCCGATCCGCCCTACAATCTGCAACTCGACGGCGATCTGCACCGGCCCGACCAGTCCAAGGTCGATGCCGTCGACGACGACTGGGACCAGTTCGCGAGTTTTGAGGTCTACGACGCCTTCACCCGGGCCTGGCTGCTGGCGGCGCGCCGCGTGCTGAAGCCCAACGGCACCATCTGGGTCATCGGCTCCTACCACAACATTTTCAGGGTCGGCGCCAAGATGCAGGATCTGGGGTTCTGGATCCTCAACGATGTCGTCTGGCGCAAGACCAATCCGATGCCGAATTTCCGCGGCCGCCGCTTTCAGAACGCCCATGAGACGATGATCTGGGCCTCGCGCGACCAAAAGGGCAAGGGCTACACCTTCAACTATGAAGCGCTGAAGGCGTCGAATGACGACATCCAGATGCGTTCCGACTGGCTGTTTCCGATCTGCACCGGCGGCGAGCGCCTGAAGAACGAAAATGGCGACAAGCTGCATCCGACGCAGAAGCCCGAAGCGCTGCTCGCCCGCATCATGATGGCCTCGACGAAGCCCGGAGATATCGTGCTCGATCCCTTCTTCGGTTCCGGCACCACCGGCGCCGTGGCCAAGCGCCTCGGCCGCCATTTCGTCGGCATCGAGCGCGAGCAGGCCTATATCGACGCCGCCAACGAGCGCATCGATGCAGTTCGGCCGCTGGACGGCGCTGCTCTTACCGTGCTTACCGGCAAGCGCGCCGAGCCGCGCGTTGCTTTCGTCAGCCTCATCGACACCGGGCTGATGCTGCCGGGCGCCACGCTCTACGACGCCAAGAAGCGCTGGGCGGCCAGGGTGCGCGCCGACGGCACCGTGGCCGTCGGCGACAGCGCCGGATCGATCCACAAGATCGGCGCGGAAGTGCAGGGGCTGGATGCCTGCAACGGCTGGACCTTCTGGCACTATGAGCGCAGCGGGGGCCTGACCCCGATCGACGAGCTTCGCCGCATCGCCCGTCTCGGCATGGAGCGGGCAGGGGCCTGACGATAACCGCTATAGCGGTCTCGTTGCACATCGTTCCCGAAGGAAGCAGGGTCGCGCTTTCTCGACGAGAAGTGCCGCGACGCGCCCCGCCAATGTCGCCGTCGAGTCTTCGTCCTTCTGCTCGTCGCATCGCCTCGATCGGTTTGGTTTCGTATCGCTGTAAAGATCGATGAACGGGCTGTCAGGCATCTTGGCCTGTCTTTTCACCGGGTTACACCTTGATGCCGCGCACACGCCTGTGGAGGGAAGACCAGCGTCGCCGGTTGGAATCTCACGATCATGCGAGTCGCAGACCGAGGTAGCGAACCATCGGGTCGAAGTCTCGGTCATCATGCAACAGCGCGTGTCCGCCCAGGATGCAGAATGTGCCGATAATCATATCGATTGTCTTGCGGATGGTGATGCCCTGCTGCCGGAGCATGCGATAGTTTCGGGCAGCTTCGACTGACGTCGCCGGATCCAGCATCGGCACAATGGCGAATTGTCGGAGGTTCCGCTCAATCAGTTGGGCATGCGGTTCGTTGAGCGCGCCTTGTAGCACTTCCAGCAGGATCAAGTCTCCGATCAGAATCTCCTGAGTGTCATCGAGATGCCTGAGTTTGGCGACCGAGACGCTGTCCGTATTGCGGAGATGGGCGATCCACACGGAACTGTCGACGACGATCATCGATGCCGATCGGGCGAACGGCCTTCCCGCATGGCGTCAAGATCGCCCTCCCAGCCGGCGCCAGCAAGGGCGGCGATAGCCATATCCTGCCTGTGCCGGCGCACCAGAGTGCGCAGCGCCGCCTCAATCGTCGCTTTCTTGGTCTTGAGGCCGGAGGCGGCCATGGCCTCCGCGATCAATTCATCGTCGAGTTCGATGTTGGTTCGCATGGTGATGCTCGATGTGTACAGATTGGACTAAATATACACATTCTGCTGCTGACCCACAAGCCGTCACAACGAAAAGCCGCCCCGTCGGAGGGATCACGGTGAGCGATTCCCCAGGAAGAGTTATTAACCTTTGCCCACCGTTTCTCGAATGCTTGATTCCCTTATCCAACGGAGACCAATTCCATGAAAGCTCTTGCCTCGCCGTTTGTCGCCGCCGCCCTCGTCATGGCGTTGTTGGCCCCTCCGGCGATTGCGCAGAACACCGGCGCAGAAAACCAGCTTGATGCGATTATCGAGGACGGCAAGCTGCGCGTTTGTACGACCGGCGACTACAAGCCCTTCACCTTTCATGACAAGACCGCGAACAATTACCAGGGCATCGATATCGATCTCGCAAAATCTCTGGCAAGTTCACTAGGGGTCGAGGCGGAATTCGTGGCGACTACCTGGAAAAAATTGCTGGCCGATTTTACAACCGGCAAGTGTGACATCGCGATGGGCGGCATTTCGGTGACCCTGGAACGCCAGAAGCAGGTGTTCTTCAGCGAACCCTATCTCGTCAACGGCAAGGCGCCGATTGCGCGCTGCGAGGACGAGGCGAAATTCCAGTCGATTGCCGACATCGACAAGCCGGATGTGACTGTGATTGTTAATCCCGGCGGGACCAACGAGAAATTCGTGCGTGAAAAACTCAGTGACGCCAAAATCGAGATCTACCCGGACAATGTCACGATCTTCCAGCAAATTCTTGACGGCAAAGCCGATATTATGATCGCCGAATCGGTCGAAACCGAGTTGCAGCAGAAACTCCACCCTGGCCTTTGCGCGATCAATCCCGAGAAGCCGCTCCAATATGGCGAAATGGGTTATATGATTCCTGAGGGTGCCGTCGTCTTCAAGGCCTATGTCGACCAGTGGCTGCATCTTGCCAAGGCGACCGGTGAGTTCGACCGCATCTACGGTTCTCACGTCAAGTAGCGCCCGACGACGCGATCCGATAGCAGCGCCGTGGAGCGCCGTCTCAGCGACTGCACCACCATCACATGCCGTCTTGTCCATCAGCTTGAGAGGACAAACACAGATTCAGCCGTTGCGCGCTTTGCCACCTGTTAACTCACCCGATTGTCCTGGGCCTGACTACGGATCCTTTTGCAATCCGCCGTGTTGAAGCGGGTTATCGGTCAGGCCCGTCGCAGTGATCACACTCTGATCCCCAGGCGATCGAGGTCCGCCTCGAGAGTCTTTGCGTCAGTGAACAGCACCGACTGCCAGCCGGCCGCCTTGGCGCCGTCGACATTCTTCTGGCTGTCGTCGATGAACAGCGTGGCCGCGGGCTCGAGGCCGAACGCGGCGACGTGATGGTCGTAAATGCCGCGATCCGGCTTGATCATGCCGATCTCGCCCGAAATGGTCACACCGCGCGGTCGGTTGAGAAAGTCGAAACGCTGCCGGGCTTCGGCAAGCGTGTCGGCGGCGAAATTGGTCAGCATGGTGACGTCGTGGCCGCTCTCGATCAGCTTGTCCATGATCTGGACGCTGTCGTCATAGGCGTGCGGCACCATCTCGTGCCAGAGGCGGCGGAAGTTGCGGATGTTTTCGGCGTGGTCCGGGTGTTCGGCGATCAGCAGCGCCTCGGCCTCTTCCCAGGTCCGGCCCCGGTCCTGCTCGATGTTCCAGTCATGCGTGCAGACATTGTCAAAGAACCATTTCCGCTCTTCGGCGTCGGGGATCAATCGGCTGAAAGGCAAGTTCGGATCGTAGTGAATCAGCACTCTGCCGATGTCGAAAACGATGTGGCGGATTTCGGTCATTCTTGTCCTCGTCAACGCAATTCAATGTGAGGCGATGTGGGCGATTCAATGTGCGCGCTGCTTCTTCGTCGCGCCCGGTATCGCCGCTTCGATTACCTTTTTCATGACAGTAGGCAGCGCTTCGCCGGAAATTTCATGGGCCAGCGACCAGAAATGCCCCGCAGGGGCGGCGCCATCGGTCATCGTTTTGAAGACGTCGAGTTCGAGCGCGAAATGGGTGAAGACATGGCCAATCCGGCCGGCTGGCCTCCAGTTGCCGGGGAAGGGCGCCGCCGCGTCCGTGGTGGCGCCGTCGATCCGTGCGGTCCAGCCGGTCGTCGGTACTTCGGTCATGCCGCCGAGCAGGCCTTTATCCGCACGTTTGCGCAAAAGAACGGCGCCGTCGTCACGCACGGCAACGAAGGCAGCCCCGCGCCGCAATGGTTTCTCACCCTTCGGCAGGCGGACAGGGAAGCGCTCGGGATCGCTTGAAACAGTGGCGCTGCAATCCTCCCGCAGCGGGCACAGCATGCAACGCGGTCGCCGTGGCGTGCAGATCGTCGCGCCGAGATCCATCATTGCCTGGGCGAAATCGCCAGGTCTGGTTGCTGGAACCATGCGCTCGACATAGGTGCGTATGTCCCCCTTGGCTTCGCTCAGCGGCGTGACGATCGAAAACAGCCGGGAAACGACCCGCTCGACGTTGCCGTCGACGACCGCGGCGGGCTGGTCGAAGGCGATCGCCGCGATCGCTGCCGCCGTGTAGGCGCCGATGCCGGGCAGTTCTCTCAAGCCAGCTTGCGTATCCGGAAACCTGCCACCTTGCCGTGCGACGAGATCGGCGCAGGCCTTGAGATTGCGGGCGCGGGAATAATAGCCGAGCCCGGCCCAGGCCTTCATCACATCTTCGGTCGGTGAGGCAGCCAAAGCCTCGACATCAGGCCATTTCTCGACAAAGGCCCGGAAATAGGATTTTACCGCTTCGACCGTGGTCTGCTGCAGCATGACTTCGGAAAGCCAGACGCGGTAGGGATCGGGCCGTATGCCGCGTGCCGATTCGCGCGGCGCAATGCGCCACGGCAAGTCGCGGTGATGCGCGTCGTACCAGCCAAGCAGGCGGGACGCGATGTGGTCGCTGTCTCCAGACGCGGCTCTGCCGCTGTCTCCGGATGCAGCTTTGATGCTGTCCCCAGACGCGGCTTTGCCGCCAACTCCGGATGCGGTCTTGCGGGTCTGGTCGTGCAGTGCCATTGATCGAGGACTTGGCCTAACCGATGCGTGGTGAAGGTCGTGACTGGAGAACGCACATGGCAGGGAAAAGGCCCTTCGGCAATCCCGTTCCGGTGAGTGATCTCGCAACCCAGATTCTCGATCCGGTGTTGCGCAAGCGGGCCGGCATGTCGATCGGGCTCGTCCAGTCATGGGAGGAGATTGCCGGGCCGCGGCTTGCCAGCCGTTCGCGCCCTGAAAAGATCCAGTGGCCGCGCCGCATGCATGAAGATGATCCGTTCGAGCCGGCGGTGCTGGTCATCGCCTGCGAAGGGATGGCCGCCCTCCATCTGCAGCACGAGACCGGCGAGATCATCAACAGGGTCAATTCCTTCCTCGGCTTCAACGCTATCGGCCGGATCAGAATCGTGCAAAAGCCGGTGACGGCGGACAAAGGGCGGCCTAAACCAAGCTTTCGGCCGCTGACCGCGGCCGAGAAGGTGAAGTTGTCAGGCACTGTCGGAATGATCGAGGATGACGGGCTGCGCGCTTCGCTGGAGCGGCTCGGCGCCACCATTCTCGGTCAAAAGAAGGTATAATCTCGCGCTTTCGTGATCGCGTACACAAGATTTGGCGATTGGAATGGGGACGGCGATGCCTTAATTCGCGCCAACTCTCGCCTTTTCTAGCCTTTGCATTGCAAAATCCAACCATTGTCAGGTGATTCGTATGACCCGTCTTTTGTCCCGCAGAAACCTCCTGTCGTCGCTGGCCGCCATTCCGGCGGTGGCTCTGCTCGCCGCCTGCAGCGACTCGGGTGAGAAAGCCGTGGCGGAGGATGTGAAACCTGCGGCCCCCGCCGATCCGATGAAGCCGGCCACTCCGGCCGCGGCCAAGGCGCCTGAGGCCCAGGGCACGGTGGACATGGCGGCCTTGCTGAAACCCGGCGCACTGCCCGACGAGCAACTGGGCAAGGACGACGCGAAGGTCACCATCGTCGAATATGCCTCGATGACCTGCCCGCATTGCGCGCATTTCCACGAAACCACCCTCCCGGAGCTGAAGACGAAATATATCGATACCGGCAAGGCCCGCCTTATCCTGCGCGAATTTCCGTTCGACCCGAGCGCCGAGGCTGGTTTCATGTTGGCGCGCTGCTCCAAAGACAATTATTTCCCGATGGTGGACGTTCTCTTCAGGCAGCAGGCGAACTGGGCAGGTGTCGCCAATACCAAGGACGCCCTGCTGCAAATCTCCAAGATGGCCGGTTTTACACAGGAGTCCTTCGAGGCCTGCTTGACGGACCAGAAACTTCTGGACGATGTGAGATCGGTCCAAAAGCGCGGCGCCGATGAATTCAAGGTCGACTCGACGCCGACCTTCTTTATCAACGGAAAGACCTACAAGGGGGCGCTGTCGATTGAGGAAATCTCGGCCATTATCGACCCTCTGCTCTGACGTTTCGCCAGCGCCGAAGCGGCTGCGCTTCGGCGTGCGCGACTTTTTGTTGTGCCGCGGGTTCTGTTCGCAACACCGCGGAACACTTTTGCGGAACCCGCTTATGGGGCGGCGCGAATGAAGTTTTCGCGCCTCCGTCTGCTCGGTTTCAAGTCCTTCGTCGAACCCGGTGAGTTCGTCATCGAACGCGGCCTGACCGGCATCGTCGGGCCGAACGGCTGCGGCAAGTCGAACCTTGTCGAGGCGCTGCGCTGGGTGATGGGCGAAAGCTCGTACAAGAACATGCGCGCGTCCGGCATGGACGACGTCATCTTTTCGGGTTCTGGAACGCGTCCGGCCCGCAACACCGCTGAAGTCACGCTTTTCCTCGACAACAGCGACCGTAGCGCGCCCTCGGCCTTCAACGACGCGGACGAACTGCAGGTTTCGCGCCGCATCGAGCGCGAGGCGGGTTCGCTCTACCGCATCAACGGCAAGGAAGCCCGCGCCAAGGACGTACAGCTGCTTTTCGCAGACCAATCGACCGGCGCGCGCTCGCCCTCGATGGTCGGGCAGGGCCGCATCGGCGAGCTGATCCAGGCCAAGCCGCAGGCGCGCCGCGCGCTGCTGGAAGAGGCGGCCGGAATTTCGGGTCTGCACACACGTCGCCACGAGGCCGAACTGCGGCTGAAGGCGGCAGAACAAAATCTGGAACGGCTGGACGACGTCGTCGGCGAGCTGGAAAGCCAGATCGAAAGCCTGAAGCGCCAGGCCCGCCAGGCCTCGCGCTTCAAGAACCTGTCGGCCGATATTCGCAAGGCTGAAGCGACGCTGCTGCATCTGCGCTGGACGCTGGCCAAGACACAGGAAGGCGAGGCGCGCTCGGCGCTGGCGATTGCCACGGCACTTGTCGGCGATCGCGCCGCCGCCCAGATGGCTGCCGCCAGGGAGCAAGGGATCGGCGCCCACCGGTTGCCGGAGCTGCGTGACGCGGAAGCCGCCGCCGCTGCCGCCTTCCAGCGCCTGTCGATCGCCAAGACGCAGATCGAGGAAGAAGCGGGCCGCATCCGCGCCCGCCAACTGGAACTCGACCGCCGCCTCCAGCAGCTCGACGGCGACATCGTCCGCGAGGAGCGGATGGTCCGCGACAATGCGGATATTCTTGAACGCCTCGCCGCCGAAGAAGCCGCGCTCAACACCGAGAACGCCGGCGCCGCCGAGCGCGAGGCCAGCACCCGCGCGGCGGTCGAACAGGCGGCGTCGACGCTTGCCGCCAGTGAAGCCAAACTCGCCGGGCTGACCGCCGAACGGGCGGAGGCCGCCGCGTCCCGCAACCAGATCGAACGAACGCTGCGCGACACCGCTGAGCGCCGCGACCGTTTCGCCCGCCAGCTCGCCGATGTCGACCGGGAGTTGTCCGACATCGCCTCCAGGGTCGCCGGCCTGCCCGATCCCGCCGAGAAGCAGCTTCTGGTCGAACAGGCGCTGGCTCTGCTCGAGGAGACCGAAGCCGCGGCGATCGCCGCCGAACAGGCCGTCGCCGAGGCGCGCGCTGCGGAAAGTGCCGCCCGCCCGCCGGTTCAGGATGCAAAGGCCGAGCTGGCGCGGATCGAAACCGAGGCCCGCACGCTGGCCAAGATCCTGAATGCCGCGAGCGGCGACCTCTTCCCCTCCGTCCTGGAGCAGATCAGCGTCGAGCGCGGCTATGAGACGGCGCTGGGCGCGGCTCTTGGCGAGGATCTCGACGTGCCGCTCGACCGCAGCGCGCCGGTGCATTGGGGCCAAAGCGAGGTTCAGCCCGGCGACGCCGCTTTGCCCGAAGGCATCAAGAGCCTTGCCATTGTGGTCCGCGCGCCGGCGCAACTGGCCCGCCGATTGGCGCAGATCGGCATCGTCGACGCTGCTGACGGAAGACGGCTGCAGTCGCAGCTTTCACCCGGGCAGCGGCTGGTCAGCCGCGAAGGGGCGCTGTGGCGCTGGGACGGATTCACCGCCAGCGCCGACGCGCCGACCGCGGCAGCGCAGCGGCTGGCGCAGAAAAACCGACTGGCCGAGCTCGATGCTGAGGCGGTCCACGCGACCCGCATCCTGCGCCAGGCCGAAGAAGCCCTTGCCCATGCCGAGCAGGCGCTTGCCCAGGCGAGCGAGGCCGAGCGCAACGCTCGTCAAGCCGGGCGTGATGCCCAGCATGGGTTGGACGCCGCCCGCAACGTGCTGGCGGAGGCCGAGAAGGCCGGCGGCGAGCTGTCGAGCCGACGCGCCGCACTTGACGAAGCCCGCGCGCGCATCGTCGACAGCCATGAAGAGACGGCCGCGGCTTTCATCGAGGCGGAGATGCTGCTGCAAAGCGCTCCCGATCTCGGTGATCTGCAGTTGCAGCTCGAACAGTCGGCCGCCAACGTCGCTCGCGACCGCGCCACCCTTGCCGATGCCCGCGCCGTCCATGAAGGCTTGAGGCGGGAAGCCGAGGCGCGAACGCGCCGCCTCGACGCCATCGGCGCGGAACGCCGCAACTGGCTGGAGCGCGCCGAAAACGCCTCGACGCAGATCGCAGCGCTCGGCGAACGCAAGGCGGAGGCCGAGGCCGAACGCGAGAGGCTGGCCGACGCACCCGACGAGATCGACGCCAAGCGGCGCGCCTTGCTGTCGCAGCTTGCCGAGGCCGAAAGCCTGCGCCAGGCGGCGGGCGACCGGTTGCAGGAAGCGGAGAACAAGCAGTCCGAACTGGATAAGGCCGCGACATCAGCGATCCAGTCGCTGGCCGAGGCGCGCGAAACCCGCGTCCGCGCCGAAGAGCGGCTGACCGCTGCCGACGAAAGACGGCTCGAGGTCGAGGCGCGCATCCAGGAAACGCTGAACGCGCCGCCGCATCTGGTCATCCGCCACACCGGCCTGGAGGCAGACAGCCCGATGCCGGAGATGGCCGAGATCGAGCGGCAGCTCGACCGGCTGAAGATCGAGCGCGAACGGCTGGGCGCCGTCAATCTGCGCGCCGAGGAAGAGCAGAAGGATCTGTCGGACCGGCTGGAGACCATCGTTTCCGAACGCGAGGACATCATCGAGGCCATCCGCAAGCTGCGGCAGGCAATCCAGAGCCTGAACCGCGAAGGCCGCGAACGGCTTCTGGCTGCCTTCGACGTGGTCAATGGCCATTTCCAGCGGCTGTTTTCGCATCTGTTCGGTGGCGGCACGGCGGAACTGCAACTGATCGAGTCCGACGACCCGCTCGAGGCTGGCCTCGAAATCCTTGCGCGGCCGCCTGGCAAGAAGCCGCAGACGATGACGCTGCTTTCCGGCGGCGAGCAGGCCCTGACGGCGATGTCGCTGATCTTCGCCGTGTTCCTGACCAATCCCGCGCCGATCTGCGTGCTCGACGAAGTCGACGCACCGCTCGACGATCACAATGTCGAGCGTTTCTGCAATCTGATGGACGAAATGGCCGCCACCACCGAGACGCGCTTCGTGATCATCACGCACAACCCGATCACCATGGCGCGCATGAACCGGCTGTTCGGGGTCACCATGGCCGAGCAGGGCGTGAGCCAGCTCGTGTCGGTCGACCTGCAGGCGGCCGAGGCCCTGCGCGAGGCGAGCTGAAGCTTCGACAGTATGGCTTGTTGGTAGCGCCTGTAGGGGCTTTCGGCTATAGACCGAATTGGACTAGGTCGGTGCCGTCCGTCCGCATGTAGCGTTTAGATATTCCGCATGATCCTTTCCGAAATCGATCTCGATTTCACGGTCGTGTGCCAGCATATGCATGGAGAACCTTGTTGCCTGTACTTGTCACTGGAGCCGCCGGATTCATTGGCAGCCATGTTTGCCACCACCTCTTGAACAGGGGGGAAGCAGTCGTCGGTGTCGACAATATGAACGACTATTACGACCTGGCGCTTAAAAAGGGGCGTCTCGCCCGCCTTCAGCCCCACAAGGACTTTTCATTTCATCAGATCGAGATCGCCGAAGAGGGGGCGCTCGCTAACGCTTTGGCCGGCCAAGGCATAACCAGGATTGTCCATCTCGCCGCGCAGGCGGGTGTGCGCCATTCACTCGACAATCCGAGGCTCTATGTCCGTTCCAATGTCGTCGGCCATCTCGAGATGCTCGAATTCTGTCGCACGCAGCCCGCATTAGAGCATCTGGTCTATGCCTCGTCGAGTTCGGTCTATGGCGGCAACCGCAAGGTGCCGTTCAGCGAGACCGATCAGGTCGACCGGCCCGTCTCGCTCTACGCTGCCACCAAGAAGTCTGATGAATTGATGAGCCATACCTACGCCCATCTCTTCGGGGTACCGCAGACCGGCTTGCGATTTTTCACCGTCTACGGTCCCTGGGGCCGGCCCGACATGGCCTATTGGATATTCACCAAGGCGATGCTCGAAGGCAAGCCGATCCGGGTGTTCAACAATGGCGAGATGTGGCGGGATTTCACGTATGTCGACGATGTGGTGAGGGCAGTCGTTGCCGTGCTCGACAAGCCGCCATCGGCTGAAGTTCCGCCGAGCAGGGTTTACAATGTCGGCAACAACCGGCCGGTGCGGCTGGGCGATTTCATCGACACTCTGGAAAGACTGCTCGGTGTAAAGGCGATCCGCCACAGCGAGCCGATGCAGAGCAGCGACGTCGAGCGGACCTATGCCGACATGACTGCGCTGGGGCGCGATTTCGGCTTCAAGCCGAGTGTTTCGATCGAAGATGGGCTGAAGAGATTTGTCGACTGGTACCGGTCCGAATGGGCTGCAGGACCAACGACAAGGTGACTGCGGCCTGAGTGTCGTCGCCTGCGGGTCTCCGCGTTTGCGGCCTGAGGGGCGCGACTTCGCTCCAATCGCCGCTCTATCATCGCCTCAGCCCGGCCATGAAGGTCTTTACTCGGGCAGGATCGACCTGGTTCCACCAGACGCCGTCATGCTTCAGCGCACTGGCGATGATGATCCCGTCGACGATGCCAAGGATATCGTTTGCATTATCGGGCGTCACGCCGCTGCCGACCAGCGTCGGTAGGCCGGCAGCCTCTTTGATCATGCTGATATAGCTCAGATCCGCAGCGTGCCCGGTGCGCTGACCGGTCGCGATGATGGCGTCGGCATCGAAGAAAACCAGATCCTTGACCTGTTCCTCCACCGGGCGGTCGGCAACGATCGCATGTGCGCCATGCTTGACATGAGCATCGGCGAAAACACGGATGCCGTTGGCGCGCAGCCTGGCGCGATAGCGTGCCGCGCGGCCCGACTCCCCCTCGACAAAACCCTCGTTGGCGACATAGGCGTTCGCCCACTGATTGACGCGGATGAAGCCCGCGCCAGCGGCACTGGCGATCGCAACGGCAGGGATGGCGGCGTTAGCGAGCACATTGATGCCGACCGGCTTGCCGAGTTCGCGGCGGATACGGTCGGAAACGACCGCCATATAGGCCGCCGTCTCCGGTCCGATATCGTCAGGTTTGGCAAAGGGGATGTCGCCATGATTCTCGACGATCACGCCGTCGCATCCGCCATCGAGATAGGATCTCGCATCATCCAGACCCCGCTGATAGATCGCCTCGACCGCCTCGCCGTCATAGCGCGGCGCGCCGGGAAGCGGCGCAAGGTGGACGACGCCGATCACCACCTTGGTGCGGCCGAAAAGTTCTACGAGCGCGTCGCCGCCTGATTGGCCGAGTTGGGTCATGAGAGCTCCGTTTGATCGATGAGCGCCGCCATTTCAGACGCGGAAGGACAGGATATCAATGTGCCCGGGCGAGTCACCGCAATCGCCGCGGCGGCGAGCGCGAACTTCAGCGCTGAGATAACCGGCACGCCCTTGGCAAGCCCGCCGGCGAGACAGCCGCAAAAGACATCGCCGGCGCCGCTGGTGTCGAGCGCCTCGACACGTGGCGCCGGCAAACGAAGCGATCCCCCCCGGTCAGGGCCAAGGAAGAGACAACCTTCAGCGCCAAGTGTGATCACGACTGTCCCGGCGCCTTTGGCCGCCAGCGCGCCGGCTGCGGCTGCCATATCACCCTGGCCGGTCAGTTCTTTCGCCTCGGATTGATTCACCACCAACACCTGCGCCAGACGCAAGTCAGGCAGAGCCGCCGCATCGATAGGGCTGGCGTTCAGGACGGTACGCGCACCATTTTCCTGTGCTGCCAGCAGGCAGGCATTTATCGCGTCGCCTCGCAGGTTTCCTTGGCAGACAACGATGTCGTTAAACGCAATCCGGCGCGCAAGTGCGGTTTGCGCGATCGGATCGAACGCCTCGCTGCAGGCGACGCCGCTGACGATGAAATTCTCGCCGCCGGCCTCAATGACGATGGTCGAGCGGTCGCTTGGCAGGTCGAATTCAATCGCCTCGAGGTCAGACAACTCCCTGTCGAGGCGGCTCCTGATCCATGTGCCTGCGCGGTCCTTGCCGAGCGCCGTCCAAAACGTCACCGCAGCACCCGTGCGCGCGGCGGCAACCGCCTGGTTTGCGCCCTTGCCGCCGAGGCCGTCGGCGTAGCTGCTGGCGTTCAAAGTCTCGCCGGCGGCAGGGAAGCGGACGACGCGAAACGTCGTGTCGACGCAGGCATTGCCGACGACATGGACATGCATCGCTCAGCTCTCACCGGTCGCCCAGCTCAGCATCTGTTCGAACAGGGTTTTGTAGCCTTTCCAGGCGATGAACTCCGGTGGCAGCCAATGCGGCCCGACATCGGACGTCCAGGCCACGGTGCGGCCCTTGCCATAGTGGCCGGTGACGAGCAGTGGCAGCGATCCGTAGTCCGACGACACGGTTGCCAGAACTTCCGCCCCGTCTTTCGGCGTCACCTCGTTGAAGCCGAGCAGGATTGGCCAATCCGAACCGAGACCCTTCAGGATCGGATGGTCCGAGGAGCCTTTCAGGACAGGCGAAAACCCTTCCGGCACCTCGACGCGGTCGTCGAACGCGAGGCAGCTCACCGGCAGCACCTCCTCGACCGGGGTCTTGCGGTAGCGCGCGCCGCCATTGATGCCCTGGAAGCTATAGTAGCCGCCGAACATCAAAAGCCCGCCGCCGTCGCGCACATAATCGCGCAGCAGACGCAGACGGTTCGGCGTCGGCTTGGAGTGAACCCAGGTGTCGGGATGCAGAAGCAGCGTGTTGGCGCCGATGTCGGAGAGCACCACCGCGTCATAGGCCGAAAGCGGCTCCATTGTTTGCGGAAAGCTGCGCTGTGCCTCATGCGCCGGCATGAAGGTCACGTCGAAGTCGGTCGACTTCAGCGCCGTCAGCAATTCGTCGGCGCCGGTGTGGTAGGTGACCGTCGGAAACTGGTCGAAACCCTTGATATGGGTGGCGGTCGACACCCAGGATTCACCGGCAAGCAGGATCTTTTTCTTGGACATTTGAACTCCGTCGTAAGTCTCAGCCGTAATTTGGGCCGCTTAGTTCTGCCGCGCGAATACGGCCTTCGGATTGGCGATCAGCATGCGGTCGATGGCTGGCTGCTCGACGCCATGCCGTTTCAGGCGCGGTATGAAGTGCTTGAGGATGTAGCCGTAGCCGAAACCGCCGAAGCGGGTCAGCATGATCTTGAGGAACACATCCTGCGACAGCAGCAGGCGGTCGCCGAAGCCGGCCTCGACAAGTGCCGCGATCGCTCGCGCATTCTCTTCATCGGAGGGCGATTGCGCGTCCTGATCAGCATAATAATAGTCCATGCCGATCATATCGTATTCGAGGAACGCGCCGCGCCGGGCGAGGCTTGTCTGATAGTCGAGATCGCTGTGGCTGGGGTTCATGTGGCAGAGCACCGTGTGGCGAAGATCGGCGCCCTCGGCCTCCACGATATCGAGCACGTCGTGCGCCAGCCGCTCCCAGCCGGGCAGGTGGATCGACAGCGGCACGCCGGTGATGCGCGAGGCCCGCGCCGAAGCTTGCAATGACTTTCGCTCCTCGGCGGTAAAATCCTTGCTGACGCCGACCTCGCCGATCAGGCCGGCCATGATCGGCGGCTGCGTCTCGCCGCCGCCGACGTCGTTGACGATGAACTCGGTCACTGCGTCGACATCCATCGTCTTCAGCCATTCGGGATGGGTGTGCTCCAGATAGAAGCCGGTGCCCATGACAATCTTCAGGCCGGACATGCGGCTGATGCGCGCGAGCTTTTCCGGCTCGCGGCCGATGCCGATATTGGTCGCGTCGACGACGGTGTGGCCGCCCAGCGCGCGATAGCGTTGCAGCTCAGACAGCGCCAGGTCACTGTCGTCGAGCGAAACATTGTCGCGGTTGACGTAAGGGTTCATGCGCAATTCGCCGATGATCTCGATGTTCACCGGCTGCTCGGCGAGCGCCATGTCGTCGGGATGACAGGGACATTTCCAGCTGCGCGCGCCGTCGAGCAAGATGTGCTCGTGCATCAGCGTAATGCCCATTTCTTCGACCGGAACGGGGCCGAGCACGGTCATCACATGGCCGGTATCGACCCCGATCGCCAGCCGCTGCCTGGGAGCTGCGTCATCGAAGAGATCGCTCATAGGCTCAACGGCTCCGTACGGCGCCGCGGAACAGGCGGAAGTTCAGCCAGATGGCGATCAGGATGATCGTTCCGGTGACGATCGGCGTCAGGAAAGGCGACAGATGCGCCAGGATCAGGCCGTTGCCGATGACGGCCACGGTAAGCGCGCCGAGCACCGTGCCGATGATCGTTCCGCGGCCGCCGAACAGGCTGGTGCCGCCAAGCACGACGGCAGCGATTACTTCGAGCTCAAACCCTTGCCCGGCATTCGACGATCCGGATCCGAGCCGGGCCGCAATGATGATCCCCGCAAGTGATGCCGCGGCGGCGGAAATCACGTAGACGAAAAGTGTCGTCAGCCGTGTGTTGACGCCGGCGCGTCTAACCGCTTCGGCGTTGGCGCCGATGCCGGTCACGTAGCGGCCGAACGGCGTCTCGTTGAAGGCGATATAGGCGATCGCGAGGATCGCCAGCGCGATCAGCGCCGGCGCCGGCACGCCAAGCAACCAGGCGCGGCCCAGCACCGTGAAAGGGCTTCCCGGCTCGATGGGGATCGAGTAGCCGCCGGTGATCAGCAGCGCCACGCCACGGATCACCGAAAGCCCGGCAAGCGTGACGATGAAGGCCGGGATGCCCTCATAAGCGACGAAGTAACCCTGAACCGCGCCGAGCAAGGCGCCCAGCGCAAGCATGGCGAGGATGACCAGCGGCCATGGCAGGCCCAGCTGCAGCAATGTCGCCGACAAGGTTGCCACCAGCGCCAGCACGGAGCCGACCGAAAGGTCGATGCCGCCGGTGGTGATGACGAAAGTCATCGCTGCGGCGACGATCAGCAGCGGTGCCGACTGACGCAGGATGTTCAGCAGATTGGGCGACGTCAGAAAGGCGTCCGTCGCCACCGAAAAGATGACGCTAACGATAAGAAAGAACAGCGCGATCGACACGACACTGCCATTGGCAAGCACCGCATCTCGCCACGTGCCTTCGCGGACCCTTTGAGACTGAGCGGAGTGGGTCAGGTCGCTCATGCCGGCGCTCCATCGCGATAGGCGCTGGTGGCCGAACGAGCGTTGAACTTGCGGCCCACGATCAGGTTGACGACATCTTCGATATTGGTTTCGCCGATCAGCCGCTCGGCGACGTTGCGTCCTTCGTACATGACCTGGATGCGGTCGCATACGAGGAACAGATCCTGAAGGCGGTGGGTGATCAGAATGACGCTGACGCCGCGGGCGCTCACGGCGCGGATCAGGTCCAGCACAGCCTCGACCTCGGCGACGGCAAGCGCTGCCGTCGGCTCATCCATAATCAGCACGGACGGCTCGAACGAGGCGGCGCGGCCGATCGCGATCGACTGTCGCTGTCCGCCGGACAGATTT
This sequence comes from Mesorhizobium sp. WSM4841, assembly GCF_055811515.1. Lineage (NCBI taxonomy): Bacteria > Pseudomonadati > Pseudomonadota > Alphaproteobacteria > Hyphomicrobiales > Phyllobacteriaceae > Mesorhizobium > Mesorhizobium sp. WSM4841. The sequence continues at coordinate 215,352 of NZ_JBVVQC010000001.1, read as the reverse complement.
TCGACCTTGAGCCGCGTGTCGGCGATAACGATGCCGAGTCGGTCGAGCATCTGGCGCGTTTGCTCGTGCATGCGCTTCTTGTCGAGAAAGGAAATGCCGGCGATGCGGCGGCGCGGCTCGCGGCCGAGAAAGAGATTGCCGGCGACGTCGACCGTGTCGCAGAGCGACAGATCCTGATAGACCATCTCGACGCGCGCTGCACGCGCCTCCGCTGGCGAGCTGAAGGTCACCGGCATGCCATCGATCTCGATCGTGCCGGCATCGGGAACCACCGCCCCCGACAGCACCTTGCTCAACGTCGACTTTCCCGCGCCATTGTCGCCGACAAGCCCCAGGACCTCGCCCGGCTTCAGCACCAGCGACACGTCATCAAGCGTCTGAATGGCGTTGTAGCGCTTTGAGATGCCGCTCATCCGCACCCGATAGGTCTCGCTACTGCTCATCTTCGATCCACGGGCTTTGCCAAGCGTCCGCGGCGTAGCCTCAAGCGGCGCCGCGGATCGGTCATCGACGGAGTTTACTGGAACATCGCGCGAAATTTGTCGACGTTGTCCTTGGTCACGATCGTCACCGGAATATTGATGATCGGCTCGACCGTTTCGCCCTTCTTGAGCTTGGTCAATGCTTCGACAGCGGCCTTGCCTTCACCGGCCGGATCCTGCTGGACGACCGCAACCACCCAACCATCGTCAATGCCCTGAATGACCTGCTTGGTCAGGTCCCAGCCGAACACCTTGACGTCGCCGGTGCGGCCTTGGCTGGTTACGGCCGAAACAGCGCCGAGCAGAGCCGGCTCGCCGGTCGCGTATAGCGTCGTCATGTCCGGATTGGCGGTCATCAAATTCTCCGAAGCGCTCATCGCGGTCTCCTGAACATTCTGGCCGTCGACCGTGTCGAGGAAGGTGATCGCCAGGCCGCTGTCAGTGACCGCCTTCTTGAAGCCGTCGAGCCGCTGGTTCTGAATGAACGAATTGAGCGCGCCGACGATACCGATCTTGGCAGTGCCGCCCATCTCCGACTTCACATAGTCGGCGTAGAATTTGCCGATATCCTCGCCGGCCTTGGCGTTGTCGACGCCAATGAACGCAACGTTGTCGCCGTCGGGAATCTGCGCGTCGATGGCGATCACGGGGATGCCGGCCGCCTTCGCGGCGGTGATTGCAGGCTTGACGCCGTTTACGTCGATGGCGACCAGAATGATGCCGTCGACTTTCTGTGTGATGTAGTTCTCGATCGCGTCATTTTGCGCGCTCGGCACATTGTTGGCATTGAAGATGACCAGCTTGGCGCCTGCGGCGTCGGCTGCCTTCTGCGCGCCCTCATTGATCTGGTTGAAGAACAGGGCCTGCTGGTTGATGTTGACGAGAGCGAACGTATCGGCGAACGCCGATCCCATCGCTGTCGAGCAAATGGCGATGAGGGCGGCGCAACGGAAGAGAAGTGTGAACGGACGCATTTACGGTTCCCCTTGCTTGCGGGCCAAACCTGTTCGGCTGGACCCATTGGTGCTACAGGCACGAGGCAAACATTCAAGAGACTTGAATATTTGTCAACGAATTTGATCTCTGAGCGCCCGTCAGAAGGTCGCTGGCGTGTTGACCCAGAAAATGCTGGCTCTCTCCTTGCCGATGTTGCGGTAATGGTGCGGCAGCTCCGACCTGAACACGAACGCATCTCCGGTGGCGAGATCATGGCTCTTGCCATCGACGATCAGCTTAATACGGCCGGCGAGCACATAGCCGACTTCTTCGCCGACATGCTGGATGGGACCTTCGCTCTCGCCGTCCGCCTCGATATGATGGATATTGCACTGCAGCAGGTGACCGGGCGAATACGGAATAATGCGCTCAAGCGAAATGCCTTCGCCGCGCCTCAGCGCGTCGAGCGAGATCAGTGGCCGCGCGCCTGCGCGGAACACGATCGCCTCGTCGTCGTCGACCTGTTCGAACATCCAGCCGATATTGGTCTCCAGAACTTCGACCAGGCGGTGAAGCATGGGCAGGGATGGCGAAGCCTTGCCGTTCTCGATCTTGGATAAAAGGCTTTCAGAGCAGTTCGCAGCTGTCGCCAGCGCCTTCAGCGTCATGCCCCGTGTCTGCCGGGCGAGGCGCAACCGCGTTCCAAGCCGCGCGGCATTTACGGTGGCGTCCATTTCGGACTCCGGCCGTCGCCGATCGATTTTGTTCATCCGTTCGCCAACCATTCAACAGTCATGGACAACTGTCGCGCGAGCAAAAGACAGCGGCGACGGATTTGCAAGTGATGATTTGTCAATTTCGACGCTGCAGTGCCTCGGCCAGTTTTTGATAGCACGGATAAAGCAACTCAGCGTCAAACACTCGCCCTCTATAGCGACATCGGCGGTCCCCCGATCAACCCGGCGCTGACTGGAACAAAAAGCGTTCCTGCGTTGTTCTCCAACCGTCCCGATGTTCGAAGGGGCTGGTTCATACGCCGGCGAGGGGCAATCCTCGCGGCAGGCGCTCGGCGGGCACGCGAAGAAGGGATGGCGAGGCAGATGGATACTGACGATCTCAACGCAGAACGGATCGTCACTGTGTTCGGCGGGACAGGCTTTCTCGGGCGCCGGATCGTGAAGCGGCTCCTGGAAAGCGGTTTCAGGGTCCGCGCCGCATCCCGCCACCCGGCTCGTGTGGGCCAGGTTTTTTCCTCGACGTCAAGGATGCCCGAAGCCGTCGAGGCGGACATATTGGATGCGTCCTCGATCGGCTCGGCCATTGCCGGATCACAGGCGATCGTGAATGCCGTCGGTCTCTATGTCGAGCAGGGCGCCCAGACGTTTGAGCGCGTACACGTCGAAGCCGCAGCTGATCTTGCCGCCGCGTCGCGCGCTGGCGAGGTCGACCGGTTCGTCCAGATTTCGGGGATCGGCTCCGATCCTCAATCGGATTCGAATTATATTAGGGCACGTGGGCGCGGAGAAGAGGCGGTGGCGAGCGCATTTCCCGGCGCCATCATTGTGCGTCCCGCCGTCATGACAGGACCTGACGACGTTTTCCTCACGACGATTGTCAGGCTGATACGCCTTCTGCCGGTCTATCCGCTGTTCGGCGATGGCGGCACACGGCTTCAGCCGGTCTATGTGGAAGACGTCGCAGACGCAGTCAGCCGGCTGATCGACGGGCGAAACCACAAGGGCTCATCCATATTCGAATTCGGTGGCCCGCGAATCTACACCTACAAGGAACTGCTGCGGGAGGTCGCCCGACAACTCGGTACCCACATCAGGCTGATGCCGGTGCCGTTTGCGGCGTGGGACGCTTTGGCTGGCGTCGCGGAACTCCTTCCGGCCGCGCCCCTAACGCGCAACCAGGTCGATCTTATGCGGCACGACAACGTGGCAGCAATCGGCGCGCCGGGCCTGAAGGAACTCGACATCGCGCCGCGGGACATCGAGGAGGTGATCCGCTTGATCGAACGGCGCGCGTGACGCTGCTCGGGCTCGTCACCTGCTTAGCAAGACTCTACGATCCTGACGGGAACCTATCGCCATGCGGCGGGTTGGTCGAGCTTGAGCCAATGAAGAAGAAGGAAAAGGACTATGGCCAGATGCGATCAATGCGGGAATGACTACGACAAGGCTTTCGAAGTGAAGCTGGCTGAGGAAACCTATACGTTCGACAGCTTCGAATGCGCGATCCAGAAACTTGCGCCGCTCTGTCCGCATTGCGGATGCCGGATCATCGGACATGGCGTCGAACAAGATGACATCATCTACTGCTGCGCACATTGCGCCGCAGAGGAAGGTGCAAGCGCACTGACCGATCGCGCACCTTGATGCAACGCTACCAGGATCATGGCCCCATGAGCCAGGAACACCGCTCGGCACGGCTTATTGGCAAGATGGAACCGTGCTAGCAAAGTCGTGACCAGCGAAAGCAACAAAAGGTCGGTTTGGCCGTTCTGATCAGCCGCATTTGCGGCGGGGCATTCGAAGACATGACTACGCCGCAAATTTTGTCGTTCGCCGTTATCTTCGTGATGATGGCGGCGCTCGTATGGGGCCGGTATCGATATGATCTGGTCGCAGCTGCGGCACTGTTGCTTTCACTCGCGGTTGGCATCGTGCCTTTTGACGACGCCTTCAGCGGGTTCAGCGACGACATCGTGATCATTGTCGGCAGTGCCCTGCTGGTGAGCGCAGGCATAGCCCGCTCGGGCATCATGGAAGTTACCATCAAGCGCTTTGTTCCGAACCTATCGGGTGTTCGGTCGCAACTGGCGCTGCTGGTGATCGTGGTTACGATCCTGTCTGCGTTTGTAAAGAATATCGGTGCGCTCGCTATCATGATCCCGATCGCCTTCCAGTTCGCCCGTCGGTCGAGCGTTTCACCCTCGATATTCCTGATGCCTATGGCCTTCGGGTCACTGCTCGGTGGGCTCATGACGCAGGTGGGAACATCTCCCAATATCGTTGTGTCCCGTGTGCGGGAGGAACTGACCGGCGCCGCCTTCACGATGTTCGACTTTACACCTGTTGGAGCCGCGCTGGCCGCCGCCGGAACGATCTTCCTGGTGCTTTTCTATTGGCTGTTACCGGTGCGCGAAAAGCTGGGCGGGTCGCTGAATGAAGCCATCGACATCAAGAATTACCTGACAGAGGCGCGAATTGTCAGCGATTCCACGGTGCTCGGGAAAACCGTCGCAGACCTCATTAAGCTTTCCGGCGGCGATGCTATTGTGACGTCGATCCTGCGCAATCGGACTATGCGGATGACGCCACTGCCCGATGCTGTCCTCAAAGTGAACGACATTCTGCTGCTCGAAGGCGACCCAGTGGCGCTGGATCGCCTTGTCTCGCAGGGCAAACTCAGCGTCACGGGCGATAGGGTCGGTGGTGGCGACACCACCAGTGAGATGGTGGCTATTGAAGCCGTCATCGGTGAAAGCTCCTCTTTGATCGGCTGGACGGCCCAGCGCCTTGCCCTTTACGACCGCTTCAACGTCAACCTCCTGGCCGTCAGCCGTCGCGGCGAGCGCCTCGACCGCAGGCTGGCCAAAATCGAGCTAAGGCTTGGCGACGTCGTCGTGTTGCAGGGCAATGCTGCGACGATACCCGAGATACTGCGTGAACTCGGCTGCCTGCCGCTGGCAGAAAGGGCTATCCTGCTTGGTAGCGTCCGCAAGGGTATCGTGCCGGTAACGATCCTGGCTCTCGCCATGGTGGCGACTGCGTTTGGGCTGCTACCGGTCTCCGTTGCTTTCTTTGCAGCCGCGGTCGGGATGGTGCTTTTCAAGGTCATCCCGGTTCGGGAGGTCTACCAATCGCTGGATGCTCCAATCCTCGTCATGCTCGCCGTTCTCATTCCAGTGAGCGATTCGCTGCGCAGTACAGGGGCAACAGAAGTAGTTGCCGGCGAGCTTGCCAAACTCGGGACCATTCTTCCGGCGCCCGGCGCACTGATGCTTATCCTTGTCGCCGCCATGGCCGTTACGCCATTCCTCAACAATGCCGCCACCGTTCTGGTCATGGCGCCTATCGCCGCCGAGTTTGCCGGCGATCTCGGCTACAGGCCGGAAGCATTTCTGATGGCGGTCGCCATTGGCGCCGGCTGCGATTTTCTCACCCCGATCGGCCACCAGTGCAACACGCTCGTCATGGGGCCGGGCGGCTACCGTTTCAGCGATTATCCACGTCTGGGACTGCCGCTATCGTTCCTCGTCATCATTGTTGCTGTGCCGATGCTAATGATCGTATGGCCAATGAACTAAAATGCGATGGAAGCTCGAACTTTCGCCGGCCGGCGAAAACTGTCGCATCACTAACGTGCTCAACTGTCGCATTATTAAACGGCTGCTACACATGTGTCCGGAACGGACCCTGTGAGCGATGGCTGGGGTTCCTGGATACTTTTCGAACTTTTTGTCTCGCACCTCCAGCCGAATTGCGAGCGTTTGTGAAAGAGATCAGGATATCTGAACACGCTATGGGACAAGCTTGATTGACGGATTAGCTCTCTAGATTCTCTCAGCGGTTCACGACAGAGAGGTCCACTTGGGCTGTCGCGTTTGCCAGCTCTCGGGGGTTCGAGCCGGAAGACCGCTACATCGCGAGGCTTACTATGGAAGAGGCGTTCTTATACTATCGGCGACGTGCGGCTTATTCGAAAATTTTCCCATTATAGGGATAGAAGGTTGGTCGATTGCTTAGATGCCCGAAGTCGTCATCGAACGTCCTTAGTGTACATATTATATATGCTCCTCGCCATCCTCAAAAGAGGCCGAGCGTTTGCAGCAGGCTTTCGAATGTGACCTTTGGTTTCTTACCTGTTTGCCTATCCGGGTACATGTAGTCTTCGGACGACTGCTTGCGTATGTTGCTCGGGCTATACCCGAACTGCTGCGTGAAAGCTCGACTGAAATTCGCCGCTGAATCGAAGCCGATTGCTAGACCAACTTCGGCGACCTTTCGGGTGTCGGAAGGATCCGCTAACATTGCATGAGCTGCGGATAGACGTCGTCGACGAATGTAATTCGCAACGCCGCCGGACGTTTCGAAAAGCTCATAGAGCCGTGTCCTCGAGGTCGCCAGTTCCCGGGCGAGAGCATCCGGTGTCAGGTCGGGCGAGGCAAGATTGCTCGAAATGAAGCGTCTCGCCCGCGTCATCAATCCGATTTGTGAGATCTGATCGTTGCCGTCATCACGATCCACCAAAGGTGTAACCGCGTCGAATACCATTTTCCGCAAACGGTCCTTGATTCTAGGAAGGTCGTCTTGCGTGAAGCGATCGAGATTGGCTTCAACGCTTGACATAAGATCGATCAGCAGTTTGGCCCGGTGTCCACCCAAAACGACGTTGTTGCTCGCCGCCGGCAAGCTACCTCCATCGGCAAACAGATCGACGGGAACGATCAGGCTGATCGACTCCGTTGCCAGCGCCCGCCCGCTAAACGGATGCCCGAGCGAGCGGATTTCAATCATGCCCGGTTCATTTTGCGCGACACGTCCGTCAACTCCGGTCCAGGTGCGACCGGCGCGGAGAACGGTGATCTGCCAATGGTCAATTGGACTGAACCGCACCGCGTCTGGCGAGCGTTCGTAACTGAAGGCCGGAACGGTTTGTTGCAACAAAAGCATGCCGCCCAGATTCCACACCGCCTGCTGGACGACAAATCCATCCTCGGGATCCACATTGTTCGGCAGACGCGAATCCATCAATACCGCCATATGCTCCCGCCAGGCAGCAAACTGCTGGATTGGTGGAAGGATTTCCGTCTCAAAGCGCAACGACGTCAGGACGGCCTTCTCCACCTCATCCTCACCGAGTGGATCCTGCGACATGCGCGGCCAACGGCGACGTTCGACAGATGTCGGCTCCCTGTCGTTAGGTGGGACCGTCTTATCCGACATCACTGCCTCCAGCCACGACCCGGAAGGCCGCGACGTCGCGCTGCTTCAGGAGATATGCCACCGTCATCGCCATGGGGAGGAACTGACCGACCGCATAGACAACATTCCGACCCTGCCAGCTTGTATGGAAAAACGACATGAAGGGGAAGCTTGCGATGGAAATGATAAGCGCCGCTCTCAAACCTCCTTCTTGCCGTAAAAATAGCGCGCGCCGATCCAGGTGAGGCAAAAGGAATAGATAATGATGGTATTGCCGATGGCGGCAGGCCAGAAGGCACCTTCATTACCCTGAACGGAAAGAACGATCCCTCCGATAAAGGTCAGAAATACTGAGGTGAGCCGAATCCGGGAAGGCACGAAATCACGAAAGGTCACGGCAACCGCAGCCAAGATTACACAGACAGTCATGGAATTCAGTAATATAACGACGATAGCGTCAGAAATCCATCTGCAGCATGCCAACCTCACGTCGCCTCCGAGGTATATTGTTTATAAGATAAACAAAATCATTAGATATATTTAAGGATCACTGTTTGTAGAGTAGTAAATTATATCGCGCACCAAGTCAACAAAGCCTAGCCCTTAGCGGCTCGATCCTGAACCGACCATGAATGGGATTCTTGGCTCGCTTCGAGATAAAAGCCTTTGGCAGCATCGATCTCGGCACAGGCAATCGAATCGCTTGAAGCCCACCGTCTCCATCAAAAAACAATGTCTGCGGCGGTTCAGCTGCAAAAATGGACGCTTTGAAAAGTTTCCGGATTCCCTGATATCGCAACGTAGGAACCGGGGAGGTATTGGAAATCATCAGATTCACTACAGGAAGAAAACCTGAAGTCTCAGTGCATTTAGACACCTACATGTCTTCCTTTTGGCACTGATGGTTTTTATGAATGAGGGCTCCCGTGAGTATCGCATTTCAGTCTGCAAAGTTGCAATCTGATCTTTCCTTGCAACGGAGGGTACTTGTCGCAGGCGGGGCCGGCTTTCTCGGATCACATCTGTGCGAACGTCTTTTGCAAGACGGCCATTCTGTTATCTGCGTAGACAATTTTTCCACGGGGCGGCTAGAGAATTTGCGCCACCTCCTGAACTACGACACGTTCAGCTTTGTGCGCCACGATATCGTGGAACGGCTCGATCTGCCGGTCAACGAGATCTACAATCTCGCCTGCCCGGCTTCACCGCCGCACTATCAGGCCGACCCGGTCCATACGATGAAGACGAGCGTGATCGGGTCGCTCAATCTTCTGGAACTGGCAGCACATTACCAGGCGCGGATTTTCCAGGCTTCCACCTCGGAAGTCTACGGCGATCCCCATGTGCATCCGCAGCCCGAAAGCTATTGGGGCAATGTCAATTCTTTCGGTCCGCGCTCTTGTTATGACGAAGGAAAGCGCTCTGCCGAGACTCTGTTCTACGATTTTCATCAGCAATACGGCGTCGACATCCGTATCGTGCGCATCTTCAACACCTATGGTCCGCGCATGCGCCCGGATGACGGCCGGGTCGTTTCCAACTTCATCGTGCAGGCGCTCAGGGGCGAGGACATCACCGTTTACGGCGACGGGTCGCAGACCCGTTCCTTCTGTTACGTGGACGATCTGATCGAAGGCTTCTACCGGCTCATGTACAGCCCCCAGGCGATCCACACGCCTGTCAACATCGGCAATCCCGGCGAATTTACAGTCGGTGAGTTGGCCGAGCAGATCGTGGGAATGACCGGCTCGAGCTCCAAAGTCGTCTATCACCCGTTGCCCGTGGACGATCCGCGCCAGCGTCGGCCCGACATCACAGTGGCCCAGAGAGAACTTGGATGGGAGCCGACCGTGGCGTTGGCCGATGGGCTGAAGTCGACGATCGCTTATTTCGAACGGCAGTTGAGGAAGCCCTCCGGAAAGCTGGCGGAGGCCGCCTGATGTCTGGCAAGAACGTACTTGTCGTTGGTGGCGCCGGCTTTATCGGCAGCCATACAGCCAAGCTTTTGGCCAGGCAGAGTTATGATCCGATTGTCTACGACAATCTATCCACGGGTCACCGGTCAGCCGTCCGATGGGGCGCCTTCGTTGAAGGCAACATCCTTGACTCGGAGCGGTTGACCCACGTCATGGATGAGTATCGCCCTATCGGGGTGATCCATTTTGCTGCATCGGCCTACGTCGGCGAATCCGTAGAGAAACCGGCAAAATATTATCAGAACAACGTCAACGGGACCCAATCGCTGCTGGACGCCTGCCAGAGAAGCGGAACGCGCAATATCATCTTCTCGTCAAGCTGCGCCACCTATGGCATTCCGGATCGCTTGCCGATCCGCGAAGGCGAGAGCCAGCGCCCGATCAATCCTTATGGACGCACGAAGCTCATCGCGGAGCAAATGCTTGCCGATTATTCGGCTGCCTATGCGCTGCGCTACGTGGCGCTGCGTTATTTCAATGCGTCCGGCGCGGATATCGACGGGGAAATCGGCGAAACCCACGATCCAGAAACACATCTCATTCCGCGAGCCATGATGGCCGCTGCAGGCAGGATCGATTTTCTCGAAGTCTATGGCCAGGATTACGATACGCCCGACGGCACCTGCATTCGCGACTATATTCATGTCGCGGATCTGGCGCGCGCGCATGTGCTGGCGCTCGAACATCTGATCAACTGCGGTGGCAATCTGGCCGTCAATCTTGGCAGCGGGCGTGGTACATCCATTAAGGAAATTCTCGAAGCGATCAGCCGGCTGACAGGTCGTAACGTGCCGGTCGAGATGCGCGCTCGTCGTGCGGGCGATCCTCCGGTGCTTTATGCCGATCCGGCGCTCGCTGCCGAAAAACTTGGCTTTCAGGCGCTCTATTCCGATCTCGATACGATAATTCGCACGGCGGCTCCTTTCTTCGGGCTCGAGGTGCGCTCATGAGAACGCCGCGCATCGCGCTGTCCGTTGACAGGGAAGAACCCTTGATGGTGCCGGTCTTCACCGGCCGAAAGCGCATCGAGTACATTATGGGTGCGGTTTTGTGGGCGATGGCCGTCGCATTTTTTTGGCAATGGTGGGTTTTCGGAGCCACCCACACCAACATGGTCGGCTCAATTCTGGTGACGGCGCTTCTGGCGTGGATAACGCTTTTGCCAGTCTACTTCATCACCATTTTCTTCAATGCACGCCGGCCGCACGGACCGCTGCGTATTTCCGCAGGAAGTCGCGTGGCCATGGTGGTCACCAAGGCTCCGTCAGAGCCTTTTGAGGTGGTGGCCGAAACCTTGCGGGCCATGTTAGCCCAGAACGTGCCTCACGATACGTGGCTGGCCGATGAGGATCCATCGCCCGCAACGCTCGCATGGTGCCGCGAACATGGCGTATTCGTTTCCACCCGCAAAAGTCGCGCCGATTACCATCGCCAGTCCTGGCCTCGCCGCACACAGTGCAAGGAAGGCAACCTTGCTTTCTTCTACGATCATTATGGCTACGACCGATATGATTTTGTGTCGCAGCTCGATGCCGATCATGTACCAGAACCGGACTACCTATATAACATATTGCGGCCTTTTGCCGATCCGACAATCGGATATGTGTCCGCGCCCAGCATTTGCGACCGCAATGCACATGAAAGCTGGTCCGCGCGTGGCCGCCTCTACATCGAAGCGAGCATGCATGGGTCACTGCAAGCCGGATACAATAATGGCTTCGCGCCCGTGTGCATCGGATCGCACTATGCGGTGCGCACAGCGGCGCTGAAGGAAATCGGTGGGCTCGGGCCAGAACTCGCCGAGGATCATTCCACAACGCTCTTCATGAATGCCCATGGCTGGCGAGGGGCTCACGCGCTTGATGCCATCGCCCATGGCGACGGCCCACGGACGTTTGCCGATCTTGTCACGCAGGAGTTCCAGTGGTCGCGGAGCCTGGTGACGATCCTCCTGCAATATTCACCAAAACTTATCGGGAACTTGCCGCTGCGTTTGAAGGTTCAATTCCTGTTTTCGCAGTTCTGGTACCCCCTTTACGCCTTCTTTCTTGCTCTGACATTCCTGTTGCCCGTGATCGTACTGATCCAGGGCGATAATTTCATCAACGTCACTTACCCAGAGTTTCTGCTCCATTTCATGCCGCAGTCGCTTATGATCCTGCTTCTGGCGTTCTGGTGGCGGTCGAGTCGCACATTTCGGCCTATCGACGGCAAGATTTTCAGTTGGGAAGCGATGCTGTTTCTGCTGGCGCGCTGGCCGTGGGTTCTGGCTGGGACCTTTGCCGCGTTCCGTGACTGGATGACCGGATCCTTCGTTGATTTTCGCGTCACGCCAAAAGGCACTTCCGAAGTCGATCCGCTACCGTTCCGCGTGCTGGCACCGTATGCCTTCGTGGTCCTGATCTCCATTCTGCCGGTCGTGTTCGTGCAGGATGCGTATCAAACGCGCGGCTTTTTCGTCTTCGCCATCATCAATGCATGCTTTTACTTGCTGCTGATCTTCATGATCTTGCTGCAGCATGGCCGGGAGAATGACGTACGGATGAAAAGCCGCGCCTATCGCCCCGCGCTGGCAAGCAGCTTCATGGCCCTTTTGATGGTTACCAGCTTCGCCACGGTCGAGCGTGGACGCGACGGCATCGAGGCGCTCGCCTGGGGAACCAAAAGCTTTTCCCTGTTCGACGACAGCTTCTCAATTGCCGGGGCAGGCGTCGGTGGTCGCGCTGTTCACAAAACCATCTTCAATCCACGTTGGCGCACCAATGCGACCGGACACGCCCATCGAGGACAAACGGCGGGCGCCACTCATCTCGAGATGGCAGGAGGTTCCGGTGGCACTTTCTAAATCTGAAAGGGCTCTATTGCTGTCAGGTTTCCGGATGCTGACAGCAGTCGCTTGGGCAGTGTCCTGCATTGCTGCACCGGCCTTTGCCTCTTCCTCACAGGTTTCCGTTCTGCCGGAAGGGGCACGTCGCATGACAGCAGGCGAAATCTACGATCTCTATAGAGACAAGAGCTGGCAGTGGGACAGCGGAGCCGGACGAATGGTGGGCGCGGACCGGCAATTTTCGGCATGGACCGACGGTGAGACGGGCAAATCCTGGGCGGAAGGCCGCTGGATCATCACCGAGACAGGTTGGATGTGTCTCAACGCGACATGGCATTCCGAACAGGGTGTATTTCCCGCCAAGACCTGCTTTTCGCATCGCATCGATAATGGAACGATCTATCAGAAGCGCGAGCCCGGTGGTGAGTGGTATGCGTTCCGTAACGCCGAGGTCCACCAAGACGACGAGGCCAGCAAGCTGGTGTCCACCGATCTGGTTTCCCGTCAACTCGATGCCATCAAAGCCGCGCTTGGTGCGGCACAGCAATCTGAACAGTAAGAAAGGGAGGGGGCCTTGAAAAGTCTCTTTAAACTATCAGCAGCCTTGCTTTGCGGCGCATGCATTTCCGGTGGTGTCTATGCAGCCAGCGGCGTGTCGGGAGCGAGTGTCGACAGCCGCAATCAGTTTCGGGACAAGCGTCCCATCATCACGGCTGACTCCGTAACCCCCGGCGCCTACGATCCGCACGCGGATTATACCAACGATTCCAACTCAAAAATCGAACACCTTTTTCTTCCCTGGGAAGATGTGGATCTGGCAACGCTCAGCGCCGCAGATGCCTATGCGCGTGAGCGTGGACGTTCCCTGTTGATCACGGTCGAGCCGTGGTCCTGGGCGCGGGACTGGCGTGTAGGTCCTGAGGATTTGCTCGCCGGGATTTTGGGCGGGCGCTACGATGCCAATATGTCAGCGGTCTGCTCTGCGGCGGCGCAGCTGAAAAGCCCCGTCACTATCCGCTGGGCGCAGGAAATGGAAGATAATGACGGGCAATTCACTTGGGCTTTCTGGAATGCTGAAGGTTATGTGAACGCCTACAGGCATGTCATCGACATATGCCGCAAGCATCTTCCGTCGGCCCAATACATGTGGTCACCGAAAGGAGAAGAAGGACTGGAAGCCTTCTATCCTGGCGACAAGTATGTCGACATTATCGGTCTGTCCGTCTTTGGCTATCAGCCCTATGACAAGCTGGAGGTCGGTCGTGATACGACTTTTGTGGAGCGCACAAAGCCGGGTTATGACCGTGTGACGGGCTTCGGCAAACCAATCGCCATTGCGGAGCTTGGCTACGAAGGTAACGACGAATATGCTCGTGACTGGGCCGCGGAAGCAAATAAGCCGCATGCCGAGTTCCCGGACATGACAGCCGTTGTCTACTTCAACGATCGTGAAGTCTATCCATGGCCGAGAAATGTCGGCCGGCCCGATTGGCGCGTGGCCAACCATCCGCTGGACTGATCCAAGTCGTTCGACAGAGTGGTTCGGCTTTCACCAGATGGCCGAACCGCTCCATCCCTTTATTTCTATGCGGTTCCAACGCAGGACTCTTACGCAGTCTTACTGGAATTGCCTTGGTGGAGAGGAAGTAAAATGTTTTCGATCCGTTCGATTATCTCAAGTGCGGTGCTGTTTGTGTTCTTGCTTGCAGGCAATGCCTACGCCGCTCCCAAACAACCGGCGGGCGACGCTATAGAAAAACGCGCCGCTGCCGCGACGCCGATGAAGGCCTCAGCGGTTGAAAAGCTCTATGCCGGCCGCACCTGGAAATGGCAAAACGGCGGTGGGTTCTATTCTGCGGAGACAACTGCTCGCGGGCTGTTCTCTGCAAATAGGAAGCCGTTCGCCGCTTGGTCGCGCAAACGGGCAGCATGGTCCTTTGCGGAGGGAAACTGGTATGCGACCAATGGGGGCAAGCTCTGCATGCGCGCTCTCTGGACCAGCAAAGTAGCGAAAGGGAGTCTGGCAAGAAGCGGTGCAATCACATGTTTCCTGCACCGTGAAAAACATGGCGTCGTTTATCAGAAGCCTTTGATCGGTGGGAAATGGTATGTCTTTCGTCACAATCCCGCTCGCCGGGACGATGAGGCGCGCAAACTGGTCAAAGGTAATCGGGTAAGCAAAGAAGTTTCGCATCTTAAGGCGAATTCTCGATAACCGCGCAAAAAGCGGAGCCGCCGCGGCTTCAGGCGCGGCGGCTTCTGCCAAAACCAGGCCAACATTAAACGCCTGGCTGATTCGAGACCCTCCGAGTGTAGCAACGCGCTTTCTGACCAAAGCCGCTCGGAGTGCAGACATAGGTGTTGCTGTTCAAGTACCGGGATGCTGATATCTTAACGACCTTGCCTACCGGTTTCTTGTTGTAGCGAACATCGTTGTTGACCCGATATTTGACAAGGTAGACGGACCGTGTCTCTTCCTTTGATTTACGCATTTCGCCTGCTTGCGCGTTTGCGCCGAGAGCCACGGAAACAGCAAGCCCGATCGCTGCAATCGCCACTCTTCTAAAACGGTTCCGATGCGCAGTAGAAAACGTCATGTGGTAGCCTCCAATATTATTGTTCTGGAGTGCGTTGTACCCACAGGACTTTAGGTTCTGGTTTGAACTATCTTGATAAATTTAGACAAAATGTTGCATTCCTCATGCCTCCAGTGAGGCGATTTGACCAAAATGAGGCCGGCGGCGGTCGTCAGTCCTGGGTAGCGGCCGACCTTTTGGCAAGCCATGCAGCGAGATCGGCCTTGGACTTGGCTTCGGCGAGATCGCGCCGGCATCGACAGCTCCTGCAGGCAGTCGTCGCCGCGGACTATCAGGAATTCTGTGCGCGAGGCCATGATGATGAAAAGGAAAGAATCATCACTTGGTTATCGAGAAACTGCTGGACCAGCTGCTTGCTGGTCGACACGCCTTGCACATGCATCTCCGCAAGCGTGGCCACCAAGGCCCGCTCCGAACGCTGGTAACGCTCGAACAGCTCGGTGGAGAAGCGGCCAGCCCGGTCCTGCGGAACCCGCAGCTCAAGCTTGCCGACGCGGGTGAAAAGGGTGCGGCCGTGTTGCTGTGCCGATGCTAATGATCGTATGGCCGATGAACTGATATGCGATGGACGGACCAATCCGGCTCGAACTTTCGCCGGCCGGCGAAAACAACCCCTCGCTGCATGATGGCCATGCTTTGATATTCCGATCGCCGGCGACGGATTGTTAACCACACCGGAAGCACAACACTGCCAGAGGTGATGCGTCTGCCGAGGTGATATTTCATGCGTCGATGGCTAGAAAAAAGAACGGCAGCAAGCTACCATCTGGTTATCGCGATCTGTGGCTGCAGCGAAGCTGTTGGCGTTAGAAATCCGGTGCAAAATCGGGACCCTCAACGTAAATCGGCCAACTGGAACTGGTTCTCAAACGTTTTCATGAAGATTTAATAGTGACGATGATGTATTATAAAGTCCGTGAGCCTATACTTTATACGGGATTGGAAAAAGAATCGGTGTTGCTCAACTTGGAGTCGGGCGGATATTTCTCTGTCAATTCTGTAGGAGATAGGGTTTTGTCTATCTTAATGAAGCGACCCAGTACGGTAGAAGAGTTGACCTATGAGATCACGCTGGAATACGCGATCTCGCGAGAAAGTGCTGAGCGGGATATTCAAGGATTTGTCCAGGAGCTGGTCGAGCAGGGACTATTGGAAACAGTAGATGGTCGAGACGGCTCGTGAGCACATTGTGCAGAAGCTAACCCGTCTATCATGGCCTGAAAGGTTTATTGCGGCCGAGGCATGGCTGAGGATGCTATGGATTGCGGGCCTCCTCAGAACGCCTTTTCGCAAACGTCTCTTCGTGACCAACCCCTTGACGGGAGAATCCAGGCTGTCGCACAGCCGGGTCGAACGCATGGCTTGGTTGGTGAATGCGACGGCAAACAGGCATGTCAAACCGATGACGTGTTTGGAGCGCGCTTTAACCTTGCAATCCCTCCTTGCTAGGCACGGTTGCCACGCCAGCCTTCGATTCGGGGTTCGGAAAGGTGATGCAACTGTCGAGGCGCACGCCTGGCTCGAAGGTGTTCCCGGTCTGAGTGACCCATTGAGTTCTGATTTCATTCCACTCAAGAATTTCAGTGAACGGCATTGCCAAAATTGACTGCGGGCGCTCCGCCGAATTCAGGAAATTCTTGCGCATTCGTCGGCCTCTTGGCCGGCGCCCGAGTGTTCAGCAATCAGCCTGTTCCTGGTCTGGCGCAATGTGGCTACTACGATCTGGATGTGGAGATCCTTTTTTACCGCCAGGGACGCACCAACGCCGCCCCGTCAGCGGGAAAAGGAATCGGGGTTCCATTCCATCGCGCTACGGGCCTGAGGGGGCATATTGCAGAGGATGGCCGTTGGGCCGCAATCGAAGAAGGCTCGGAGCAATGGCCGGACCGCGCCGCGTGCATGCGTCGTGTTCTCCCATTTTTGGCTGCACTTCAGGGGAAAGTTACACTTCACGCTTCAGCGGTGGCGACCCCAGCGGGGGTCTATGCATTTGTCGGGGCGAGCGGCGCCGGCAAGTCCACTCTTTCCTCCTGTCTCGAGAGATTTGACCTGCGCGCGGTGGCTGATGATCTGCTGCCTTGCCGAATGCAGGGTGACTTCGTGGCTGTACCGCTCGGCCAAGATGACACGCTACCGCTGCGGGGACTGTATTTCCTCTCCAGGCAAGACAGTTTGGAAAGCGCCCGCCGCACACTATTAAACAGCGCGGACTGCCTGAAGCGACTGCTTGTTCACGGTTTCGGTGAGATCAGCATAAAGACAGCATGGGCGACACAGTTCGCGGCATATACCAGCATCGCGCGTACTGTTCCCTCTTACGATCTGGTGGTGCCAGACGCTCTGCCCCGTCTCAATGCCAGTGTGGCCGCAGTCAGGGAAATGATTGCCGAGCAAGCATTCCAAGCTGTTTCACAGCCAGCGGAAACCTGAAGATGGCCGGCATAGCAGGCATCGCCCACTGGGGTTCGAGACCGGCGCCCCGCGATTTGGTTGAAGGTATGCTGGAGGTGATCCGACACCGCGGCCCCGACGGGCTCTTTGCTGGGGCACGGAAGAATATTGCTCTCGGGCATGCCCAGTTCATTCTGAGCGAACGCGAGCGCAACAAGGCGCAGCCAATTTGGCTGCCGGACGGCTCCTGCGGCCTGGTGGCCGATGCGCGCTTGTACAATCATGCCGAACTTTGGCGGGCTCTCGGTTCCGTCTCCTGGTTCAGGGATACCCCGTCCGACGCCGAATTATTGCTTGCCGCCTACCAGCGCTGGGGCGAGCAGGCGGTGCTCAAGCTCCGTGGTGACTTTGCTTTCGCTGTCTGGGACGAACGAAAAGGACGGCTGTTCGCGGCGCGTGACCCTTTCGGAGTGAAGCCATTCTTCTACCACACGGATTCTGACGGTATCCGCTTTGGTTCGGAGCCTAAGCAACTGCTGAGGCTTCCTGGTGTGACCGCCGAGCCGCATGATGGGGTAATAGCGGATTACCTTTATCGCGGCATACACCGCGCCTTCGAGGAAACATTCTTCCTTGGAGTGAATCGCTTACGAGCGGGACATTTCCTCATCGCCGCCAACGATCGCTTGTATCAGGAGCGTTTTTGGCCGGCCCCTGCACCGCCTGAAGATTTCCGCGGCTCGCCTAGTGAGTGCGCCGAACAGTTCTACTTCCTGTTTCGGGAGGGCGTGCGGCAACGGCTGGACGTGGATGCCTTGGCGGCCATGGAACTGAGCGGCGGCTACGACTCGTCCGCGGTCGTGCTGGCTGCGGCCGACATTTTTAAGTCGCGGACGCCGTCTTCGCCACGACCCGTCACCATGTCCCAGACCTATCCCGAGTTCGCCTGTGATGAAAGCGTCTACAGTGATGCCGTTGCTGCACAGACCGGCTTCGAGCATCTCCATGCCGTCGCGCCGTGTGAAAATTTCGCTCCCGGCCTGCTGGGGGAACTGCAGAAGGTTGACGCTCCCACCCCAGAAATCTTTTGGCAACGACGCTCGGAAGCCACAGCCTTGTTGCGCAACCGCAACTGCAAGGTAGTCCTAACCGGACAGGGGGGGGACGATCTGGTTTGGGATCCGGACTACGAACTGGATCTCTGGCGTTCGCGTCGCTACCTGAGCGCGATCCGGTATTGCCTGTACGATCCCAGGGTGATTCGCGAAAAAGCCACGCGGTCTTGCCTGAAGCGGCTCGTCCGCCAGTCCATAGGTCCAAGGCTCATTCGGATTTTGCAGCGCGGGCGCGAAAAGCCCGTCAGGGAAATCTTTGACTGGATCAACGTCAGCCTGTTGGAAAAGCATCAATCCTATCTGGACCGAAATGCGTTTGCCGGGGAGAGGCCCGTCTACGCTGACCTTGCCCGCGACTCGATCAGCAACTGGCTCACCGAGCCGGCGTTTTTGCGCATGATCGAGCAGGAAGAATGTCTGTCCGCATATGCAGGCGTTGAATTGCGCCACCCTTTTCTCGACCAGAACCTTGCCGAATTCGTTCTGTCGGTTCCTTTCGAGACACGGCTACAACTGGCGCCTTCATTCAAGGCCATTCTTGTTGCCGCGCTGGGACATCGTTTGCCGGAGAAAGTGCGACGTCGAGCTTCAAAAGCCGCTTTCGATGACTACTTCATAAGCTTGCTGACCACGAGCCGGCCTGCCCTGCTGAATATGGTGTCAGATACGACTCGGTTGGCTTCGGAGCGCTACGTGAAGTTGCAATGCGCAGCTAAACAATGGGACAAGCCGCTGTCAGCCGATTCCGGCTGGTTTGCAGGCGCGCGGAGCGTGTGGCAGCCAGTTTTTTTGGAGATCTGGTTGCAAACCCTGGGCAATGCCACTAGGACATTTTGAGGGCGGGTGCACATCTTTGGAGAAGCACCTCATGAAATGCAGCGAGAAGAATGCCGATTCTATGGGTACTGTTCCAGTTAAGTGCGTTTACGAGCAACCTACACTAACCCGCTAGGCTACGTGCCGCAGGCGACCCAGAAATCCGCACCTACTGTGGACGCATCACCGAGCAATCCGAGTAGACCTTAGCTAGAACTAATCTACTCCGATTCGCGCTCAATGTCCCAATGTGGGAGTGGGTAATCGTAAATTAATGCCACTAGGACATTTTGACGGTGGTGCACATCTTTGGAGAAGCACCTCATGAAATGCAACGAAATGGAAGCCGAATCTATGCGTACTGTACCAGTTAAGCGCGTTTACGAGAAACCTGTACTGACCCCGCTGGGCCACATGGCGCAGGTCACTCAGAAATCAGGGGCTAATGCCGACAACGTGATAAATCCGACGCGTCCATAAAACTAGTGTGCGGTCTACTCCGATTCGCACTCATTGTTACTCTATCTGGGACACTTGGTCTAGACGCCTGGGAGTCGGATTCGATGTCCTCCAACAAGGGTTGTGGCTGGGTTTACTAGACAATCAGCACCTGGATGAGGTCGGGCGTGTTCAGTACGCCCGCTGGAGCAAATACGGCGACGAAGCCTACAATCTATCGGGCTTACTGCCATGGGAGGAGAGGGTAGTAGGAAACTACTACCCCAGCAACTGTTCCATTCTCGTCGGCGCGGCAGGTGGCGGGCGCGAGCCGGTCGCCTTGGCGCGCATGGGTTATCGTGTGGACGGTTTTGATAGTACACCGGTGTTGGCCGAATGCTATCGGCAACTTATGGAGCGCGAACAGCTTCCGGGCAAAGTCTTCGTTGCCGGCGCAGGTCGCGTGCCCGACGACGTAGATGGTCAGTATGACGGCGTCGTTATTGGCTGGGGCGGCTATATGCACATCCCCGGCCGTGGGAACCGGGTCGCCTTCTTGACTGCCCTGCGCAGGCACGCTGCAGCCGGAGCCCCTCTGCTGCTATCTTTTTTCTGCCGACGCGAACGCTCGCGACGCCACGATTGGATCTACGCCTTCGCTCGTCGAGTACGCTATCTGCGGCGCAGCCGTGATCCTGTGGAGTACGGTGATACGCTCGCCAGTACGTTCGATCATTTTTTCACCGAAGCTGAAATCCGCACCGAACTGGCGGAAGGTGGGTTCGAACTCATCGATTACCGTGAGTCCCCTTACGGGCACGCCGTCGGCCGCGCCGTCTGAACGATTCTCTCCGAAGCACCCAGCCTGCGTGACGGTGAGGCGCCGTGTGGACTTACTCGGCGCTTGTCATAATGCCATCATTCAGCTTGAACACCCGATCAGCTAGCGCCAGGCTCGCCGATCGGTGGGTTATCAAAAGCACCGTCCTCTGTCGCAGCACATCCACGCATGCCTGCAAGAACTCGCGCTCTCCCTCTGGATCGAACATAGCGGTCGCTTCATCGAGTATTAGAATCGGCGGATCTTTCAACAGCGCCCGGGCCAACGCCAACCGCTGCTGTTGCCCTCCGGACAGCCGCACGCCCCGATCGCCGATTGGCGTCTGGTAACCCTGCGGCAATTGGATGATGAAATCATGCGCGCGGGCCCACCGTGCTGCTGCCTCAACCTCATCCTGTGTGGGCTCAGGCCGACCATAGGCGATGTTGTCGCGGACGGTGGCGTTGAACAGCAATACGTGCTGAGGCACGACCCCTATCTGGCTGCGCAGGCTATGCAAGGAAACCGTGGAAATATCCACGCCGTCGATAAAGATGCTTCCCTTGGAAGGCTCATGCAATCGCATAAGCAAATGCGCCACCGTGCTCTTTCCTGCGCCGTTGGGACCTATGATGGCTATTGTCTCGCCCGCGGCGACGGATAGATCGAGGCACCTCAGCGCAGGCTCACGCCCCGGGTAACTGAACGTGACACCGCGGAATTCGATGTTGCCGTTTATTTTTCCCATCTGCTTGCCCGCATGCCAGCTCGGCTCAGGCTCTTCGGCCAAGGCTCTTGCGAGCCGGCTCAGCGCTCCGCGCGCGCGCTGGGTCTGTCCATAGACGTCTGCGAGCCCGGCCATGGGTCGCGCCATTACCTGGGCGTAGAGGAGAAAACTCACCAATTGAGGCACGGTGAGAGCCCCATCGCCAATTTGCCCTTGGGCCAACCAAAGCATAAGAACGACCGCAGTCGCCGTTACAAGCTGAACCCCCGGCCCCAATGCGGCATGGATAGCGCGCTCCTTGGCACTCAGGCTGACGACGCGCTCGATTTGGCTCCGATAACGCTGCGATTCTTGCTGTTCGCGCGTGAAGGTCTTGATGGCGGGAAGCATGCTGAGGTTTTCCTCAGCAATGGCGATGGCAATGGCATGCTCCTCCTGAAGTTGGAGAGCCAATGGCCGCATGCGTCGTCCGAAAATTTTAAGCAGTAGATAGAGCAATGGAATAATGATTGCAGCGAACATGGCGAGAAGGGAATCGATTCGGAACATTAAAGCCAATGCCCCGCTGACGGTGAAGAAGAGCGGTAAGGCAGCAAGTGCAGTGCCGCTGATGTAATCGCTCACGACATACACATCATGAGTAAGTAACGCGAGCGTATCGCCGTGGCGCCGCCGGTGGGAGAAGGCAAGCGGCAACGCCTGAAGATGGTCGTAAACTCGGATTTTCAAGTCCGCCAGTATTCGTGTGGTCGTCCCGCCAAGCAGGTATATATTGCTGAATTTTAAAACGGCCTGTACCGCGAACAGCGCCAATGCTCCTAGAAAAAGTACCTGGATATTGATCGTGCTGCTGCCTGAGCGTTCCTGGAGAAACGTTTCAGCAAGCTTGCCACCAAGCCAAGGCATCACCAATAAAGCAGCGCTTTCGCATAGCATCAATACCAGGCCAATGGCCAACGCCAGGCGATAAGGTGCCGCTAATGTCAGCAGCATGCTTGTCTCGTTAGCTTTCGACAATCTGTTCATAGTTCCACAAGAGATCGATCGACGTGATCTGCTGGAGTGAACACCAAGAGGCAGGCTGCATCCTCAATCGCGGTAGGATTTCTTACGATTTTCGGAATCACGCGCCCCGCAGACAGACTCAACTATCCCGGCTGCGTAAGTGCTTCAAAAACCCGGCTATGGCCCGGCGTAAATAGAGCCAGGGTAGCCACGATAGGTTTGCCTGGCGATATTTTTGCCGCATATGGGTTGCCGGCGGGAAGAGGAGTTCGGCCAGAAAACCGGACTTGTTTCGCACGCCTCTCGCGGCCTGAAAGTCCATCCATACTCGGTACGACCTGGATCCGCTGAGATAGCTCGATGCGGTTTCTGTCGGTCCAGGGCGGGAAAGCGCGCCAGACACGGCTTCGGGTATAGCGGTATGAAAACGGGCTCGGGTCGCCTCGATGCCCTCCAGGCAGGTCGCCCGCAATCCTTTACGCTCGGCAAGTTCAACAAATTCATTGCGTTGCGAAGGCGAGAGCATCGAGAACAGAAGCTGAATGTCATAAAACCAGATCAGTCGATCGCCGCCATAGTGGGCCACGTCATCGACGTAATACAAAGCGTGCGTGTGGACCGCTCGATGCATGCAGGCGAGCACGAGCGCGTGCACTGGATCAGCTGCGTGGGCACTCGCGCCTAGGTTCGGCAGTGGCCGGGCCCCGGAGCGCAATTCTTCATACGAGAACAGATTTGACAGGAGTGTGGAATTGGCAAGCCGCCAATGCACATCGAGGGTGTGTTCCTGATTGGAGGCGGGGTCTGTCCAGCTAAAGCTCGTCTGACCGGTAATGACATCCGCCCTTGTTCCCAGTTCACAAAACCCCAGGGTTTCTAATGCTTTGGCTACCCGATCACGGGTGCCCGACGGCACAATGAGGTCAGTGTCACCTCTTGTACGCAGGAAAGGCGCCGGATAGACATCGTAGGCTAAGGCCGTGCCTTTGAACAGAATTGGGTGGATCTCAATGGCCACTAGCCGCTCTAGTACTTGATTCAGCAGGTACTGGTGGCGCATCTCCCATAATGCTTGAGCGGTGGCCTGCTGACGACAAGCATCCAAAATAACTTTCGGCCAACCCAGGTCAACGCGTTCGCGATCCGCAATATAGTGATGAAGTAACGCCTGTACCCCGTGATAAGCACTTCGCTCGATGAAGCGGGCTGCGAAATTATTGTCGCCGTATTCCGGCCAAGGCGGATTTTCGCGACGTAGGGTAGCACAAAGCAGCTCGTCAATGCCCTGCATGACTAGAGCTCCGTTGCAGAGATCCAACAGCGCCCTTGGGGCCCGGCGCTCTGGCAGATTGTTGTCATTCGTTCGGGCCTAGCCATCTGTTCGCTGCTGCGTTCACCGCAAGCTTTGACATCGTCTGATGGGCATTGGGGACGAGGCTGTCAAGTTGGCAGCGGCGTAGCGTGCCGCGAGAGCGCTGTCGCATCGAAGTTGCTCAACTGTCGCATTACTAAACGGCTGCTACACATGTGTCCGGAACGGACCCCGTGAGCGATGGCTGGGGCGCCAGGATTCGAACCTGGGATTGTCGGTACCAAAAACCGATGCCTTACCACTTGGCTACGCCCCAGCAACGGGAACATGCCCGTTGCGCGCGCGGCCTTATAGGACGAGCCGACGGAAAGCTCAATGCCGAGAATAGCGCTATGCGAAACTGGACCGTAGCCAGCGTTTCGGTCCGTCCATCATCGTCCTGGATGGGGAACTCTGTCGCTATTCACCCCAGACGGCCATTTCATTGCCGGCCGGATCGATGAAATGGAACCGCCTGCCACCAGGGAATGAGAAGATCGGCATGACGATCGTGCCGCCGGCATTTTCGACGGCGCCCAGGGTTTCTTCCAGGTGCTCGGAGTAAAGCACGGGAAGCGGCTTGGCGGGCGCTTCGCCGGCATCAGCCTGGAAGCCTCCGTCAAGACCTTCTGAAAACGCCGAATAGGTCGGCCCGTAGTCGGTGAACGCCTAATGCATGTCGCGCAAAAGTGTGCAGCGGTTTTGCGATAACGACATGCATAAAACAACAACCTAAAGCGAGTCGCGTGAGGTCGGTCGAACGCGACGCGCTTTAGGAAAAGGCGGCGCTGTAGAAAGCCTTGAGCATATCCAGCGTTCCACCAGTTGCCGGCATTTCCAGATAATCGAGTTTTCCGGTCAGTCTCATGGCGTTACCCCTTAGTTCCTGTTATGTTCTACTTAAATGGCCATCGGAGCCGCAAGTCTTTTTGGCATCGCTTTTTCTTAATCGATTGTAGAAGCCGGCTGGCTTTGCCGACGCTTGCCTTTCGCACTGCAGCATCATATCGCTCGGATAGGGACACGGCGGAACTTCGGCTTCGTCAATCTTTTCAATCTCCTGCAACCGGAGAGCAAGCATGACCAAATGGGTCTACACCTTTGGCGACGGCGCTGCGGAAGGCCGTGCCGGCGATAGAAACCTCCTGGGCGGCAAGGGCGCCAATCTGGCCGAAATGTGCAGCCTCGGCCTGCCCGTGCCTCCAGGGTTCACCATCACCACCGAGGTCTGCAACGCCTACTACGCCAACGGCCGCACCTACCCGGCCTCGCTGGAGGCGGACGTCGCGGTTGCGCTTGACCACATCGGCCGGCTGACCGGGCGCCGTTTCGGCGATCCCTCGAAACTGCTTTTGGTGTCGGTGCGTTCCGGTGGCCGCGCCTCGATGCCCGGCATGATGGACACCGTGCTCAACCTCGGCCTGAACGACGAGACGGTCGAGGCGCTGGCCGCCGATTCAGGCGATGCCCGCTTTGCCTATGACAGCTACCGGCGTTTCATCCAGATGTATTCCGATGTCGTGATGGGCCTCGACCATGAGGTGTTCGAGGAAATCCTCGAGGACCAAAAAGGCGGGCTCGGCCATGAACTCGATACCGAACTGACTGCCATCGAATGGCAGGGCGTGATCGCACTCTACAAGGCCAAGGTCGAGGAGGAACTCGGCAGGCCGTTTCCACAAGATCCGAACGAGCAGCTCTGGGGCGCGATCGGCGCCGTGTTTTCGAGTTGGATGAACAACCGCGCCATCACCTATCGGCGCCTGCACGACATTCCCGAAAGCTGGGGCACGGCGGTCAACGTCCAGGCCATGGTCTTCGGCAATATGGGTGAGACTTCGGCCACCGGTGTCGCCTTCACCCGCAACCCGTCGACCGGCGAAAAGATGCTCTATGGCGAGTTCCTGGTGAATGCGCAGGGCGAGGATGTCGTAGCCGGCATCCGCACGCCGCAAAACATCACCGAGGCGGCGCGCATCGCCGCTGGCTCCGACAAGCCTTCGCTGCAGAAGCTGATGCCGGATGCCTTCCAGTCTTTCGTCACTATCTCCGACCGTCTGGAAAAGCACTACCGCGATATGCAGGATCTCGAATTCACCATCGAGCGCGGCAAATTGTGGATGCTGCAGACGAGGTCCGGCAAGCGTACCGCCAAGGCGGCGCTCAAAATCGCCGTCGACATGGCGCGGGACAAGCTCATTTCAAAGGAGGAGGCCGTCGCCCGCATCGATCCGGCCTCGCTCGACCAGTTGCTGCATCCGACCATCGATCCGACGGCGGCGCGCGATGTGATCGGCATCGGCCTGCCCGCATCTCCGGGCGCTGCCACCGGCGAGATCGTCTTTTCCTCCAATGACGCCGAGGAACTCAAGACGCAAGGCCGCAAGGCGATTCTCGTGCGCATCGAGACCAGTCCCGAGGACATCCACGGCATGCATGCTGCAGAAGGCATCCTGACCACGCGTGGCGGCATGACCAGCCACGCCGCGGTGGTGGCGCGCGGCATGGGCAAGCCTTGTGTGTCGGGCGCGGGCTCGCTGCGCGTCGACTACAGAGCCGGCACGCTGATGGCGATGGGATCGACGTTCCGCAAGGGCGACATCATCACCATCGACGGCGGTAACGGCCAGGTGCTGAAAGGCGCCGTTCCGATGCTGCAGCCGGAGCTCTCGGGCGATTTCGCCGCCATCATGGAATGGGCCGATACCGTGCGCCGCATGAAGGTGCGCACCAATGCCGAAACGCCGCTCGACGCGCGCATGGCGCGTTCCTTCGGCGCCGAAGGGATCGGGCTTTGCCGCACCGAGCACATGTTCTTCGAGGGCGACCGTATCGTTGCCATGCGCGAGATGATCCTGGCCGACACGGAAAAGGGCCGGCGAACGGCGCTCGCAAAACTCTTGCCCATGCAGCGCTCGGATTTCCTCGAACTGTTCGAGATCATGGCCGGCCTGCCGGTGACGATCCGCTTGCTCGATCCGCCACTGCACGAATTCCTGCCCAAGACCGAGGAAGAGGTGGCCGAAGTCGCCGCCGCCATGAACGTGTCGCCCGACAAGCTCAGGCAGCGCACCGAGGCCCTGCACGAGTTCAACCCGATGCTTGGCCATCGCGGCTGCCGGCTTGCGGTTTCCTATCCCGAAATCGCCGAGATGCAGGCGCGCGCCATTTTCGAGGCGGCCGTCGAAGCCGGCAGAAAGGCCGGGGCGCTGGTGGTTCCGGAAATCATGGTGCCGCTGGTCGGTCTGATGAAGGAACTCGACTACGTCAAGGCGCGGATCGACGCCGTCGCCAAGAGCGTGATGGAGGAAACCGGCGTCGAGATCACCTATCTTACCGGCACGATGATCGAACTGCCGCGTGCCGCGATCCGCGCCCATGTCATCGCCGAGGCGGCCGAATTCTTCTCTTTCGGCACCAACGATCTGACCCAGACCACCTTCGGCATCTCACGCGACGATGCAGCCTCGTTCCTGGAGACCTATCGCCAAAAGGGCATTATCGAGCAGGATCCGTTCGTGTCGCTCGACATCGAGGGCGTCGGCGAACTGGTGCGGATGGCGGCCGAAAAAGGCAGGGCAACGCGGCCGGAGATCAAGCTCGGCATTTGCGGCGAACATGGCGGCGACCCGGCCTCGATCCATTTCTGCGAGGAGGTCGGCCTCGACTACGTGTCGTGCTCGCCCTACCGCGTGCCGATCGCCAGGCTGGCTGCCGCGCAGGCGGCGGTACAGGCTGCAAAGAATGGCCGCAGGTAAGGGGCACGACGTTCGGCCATGACCGCATCACCGACTGATCGGCAGGACAGGTTTCGAGCCGTCCCTGCTCAGGCCGGTTTGGCTTCGATCGTCACTTTGTTGGGATAGAACGCGCCGTGATCGCGGATTTCGATCATTTCGTCGAAAGGCTGCTCATAGGCCCACATCGCATTCTTGCCTGATTCCGCGGCGGGCAGAACGCTCCAATAGCTCGCATCGCCCTTGTAAGGGCAGTGGGTCGACAGTTCCGTCTTGCGTAGCTGGTCGAAATCGATGTCTTCGAATGGAATGTAGAGGACCCGGGGGTAGGGGGATTCGGTCAACACCTTGGCCTTCGTGGACGAGGCAATGACCGCGTCGCCGGCCCGTACGGTCACAGTTCCGATATAGGGCTCGACAGTAATCACTTTACCCCGGTTGCGTTGAAAGCCGGGTGACGGATTGGCGATCTGGTCCATGACGGGTTCTCCTTGCACGACCTAATGCATGTCGCCCAAAAGTGCGCAGCGGTTTTGGGATAACGACATGCATAAAAACAAAGAACTTAAAGTGCGTCGCGTGAATTCCTTTTGACGCGAAGCACTTTAAGGTGTGTCGGGCGTGCGCGCCGCGCAAGGCCGCCGTCGAATGCGGGGCTCGAAAACCATCGCCTTTGGCGTTGCCGGGCCTCTCGTCAAATCGGCCCTGCCGATGACCAATCAGGCGGCAGCCTGAAACGCGTCCATCAGCCCGGCATAGGCGGCGGCGATACCGGCGACCGGATTGGTGCTTCTCGACGCGGTTTCGACCTTGAGCGCACCACCGCCGGTCGGCAAGGTAAGAAGCAGGAACTGGCGGTTGCCGCCATCGCCGACGCATGCCGCGGCAACGTGCTGGCCTTCGCCTTCGTTCTGAACGCACATCTTGAACAGCAGCGTGCCGCCGACCGCCTCAAGGGCGCCGCCGACAACTTCGACGAATTCGTCTTCGGAAACGGTTTTGGCGTCCGGCACCAGATCAGCCAGGCTTTCGGCGAGCGTATCTTCGAGAGTCTTGTCGTCGAGCTGCGCTTCCATGCGAACCTCTTTCATTCGCCAATCACACCCCTGCCCATTAATCAAAGTTAGCGCCGACGATGGCCGGATTGTGGCGGTTTTCCCTGTCTTTTCGATCAATGTACTGCTTCTGGCCGGTCATGGCTGGACAATCCGCTTGTTCGTCCCACAATGGAACGAAAAACCAATGGGAGGAAAAGCATGCTCGGACTGATGCAGGAATGGCCGCTGCTTTGCCACAAGCTCATCGACAACGCAGCCAGGCAGCACGGCGAACGCGAGATCGTATCGCGTTCGATCGAGGGTCCGATTTTCCGGACCACTTACGCCGAAATTCATCGCCGCGCCTTGCAGGTCGCCGAGCGGCTCGAGCGTGACGGCTTTGGCCTTGGCGACCGCATCGCCACATTGGCCTGGAATACGGCGCGCCACATCGAAGCCTGGTACGGCATCATGGGTGTCGGCGCGATCTATCACACGCTTAATCCGCGCCTGTTTCCCGAGCAGATCGCCTGGATCATGAACAATGCCGAGGACAAGGCGATCTTCGTCGATCTGACATTCATGCCGCTGCTTGAAAAGATCGCCGGCGCGGTCAAATCGCTGAGAAAGGTGATCGTGCTGACCGACAAGGCGCATATGCCGCAAACGACGCTGCCGAACGTCGTTGCCTATGAGGAGTGGCTTGACGAAGCCGACGGCGCCTTCACCTGGAAGACGTTCGATGAAAATACCGCCGCCGGCATGTGCTACACCTCGGGCACGACAGGCGATCCGAAAGGCGTCCTCTACAGCCATCGCTCGAACGTGCTGCACGCCATGATCGCGGCGATGCCCGACGCGATGGGCCTCTCGTCGCGCGACACCATACTGCCGGTCGTGCCGATGTTCCACGCCAACGCCTGGGGCCTTGGCCAGAGCGCGCCGATGATCGGCGCCAAGCTGGTCATGCCTGGCTGCAAGATGGACGGCGCCTCGATCTACGAGTTGCTCGACAACGAAAAGGTGACGTTCAGCGCCGCCGTGCCGACAGTGTGGCTGATGCTGCTCCAGCATCTGGAGGAGACTGGCAAGGAACTTCCCTATCTGAAGAAGGTCGTCATCGGCGGCTCGTCCTGCCCGCGCGCGATCACGACGAAGTTCCAGGACAATTACGATGTTGAGGTCATCCATGCATGGGGCATGACCGAAATGTCGCCGCTCGGCACCTTGTGCACCATGAAGCCGGGCTATGCCGGGCTTGAAGGCGAAGCCAGGCTCGACGTCCAGGGCAAGCAGGGCTATCCGCCTTTCGGCGTCGAAATGAAGGTGACGGACGATGACAACAAGGAGCAGCCATGGGACGGCAAGACATTCGGACGCTTGAAGGTCCGCGGACCGGCTGTCGCGCGCGCCTATTATGGCGGCATCGGATCCGAACAGTTCGATGAAGAAGGCTGGTTCGATACCGGTGATGTCGCCCATATCGACCCGAGCGGCTATATGCAGATCACCGATCGCGCCAAGGACGTCATCAAGTCGGGCGGCGAATGGATTTCGACCATCGAGCTCGAGAATATCGCGGTCGGTCATCCTGACGTGGCGGAGGCGGCGGCCATCGGCATCCAACATTCGAAATGGGGCGAACGGCCGTTGCTTGTCGTCGTCCGCAAGCCGGGCCGGGAGCCGACCAAGATGGATATCCTCGCTTTCATGGACGGCAAGGTGGCGAAGTGGTGGATGCCGGATGATGTCGCCTTCGTCGGCGAAATCCCCCATACCGCTACCGGCAAGATCCAGAAGACCACCTTGCGCCATCAGTTCAGGGACTATCGCCTGCCGACGGATTGACGGAGATGACGTCTTTCGCCTTAAAGCCGCCGCTAAACGGCTCAAAGCGCCCGTTCGGGGTGGAGCAGTGCTGAAAACAATGGAAAATCCCGAGCGACAGACGTCGAAGGCGGCCGGCTGGTCGCGGCGGACAGGTGCTTTTTCGGCGGTCCTGCTGCTGACCGTTCTCGTCGGCCACCGATATGAGCTTGTTGAAACGCCGGCTTTCCTTTGGGTGCTTGGCATTGTCGCGCTGCTTGCCGCCTTTGCGCTTCTATTCGCCGGATTTGCCTTTTCGAGATTCTGGAATTTCGGCGACCGTGGCGGTCGCGATCTCACCGTCGGCACGTTGCTGGCACTGCTGGTGCTTGTTCCTTTTGGCATTGCCGCCTACTGGGCAGCGACTTCTCCGCCGCTCAGGGACATCTCGACGGATTTCGACGATCCGCCGGTGCTCGACGCCAGCACCCGGACCGGTGATATGAACGCGCTTTCGCCACCGACCCCGGGCGAGCAGCGCCTGCAGACCGAGACCTATCCGCTTGTCACCGGACGCAGCTACAATCTGCCTTTCGATCGGGTCCTGGAAGCAGTCGAAACCGTGCTCGATCGTCGGGATTGGCAGCTAACGGCGCCGTTTCCCCGCGCGATCGGGCAAAGCGAGGTGACGATCAACGCCCTGGCTAGGAGCTTCCTCCTCAGCCTTCCCGCCGACGTCGCCATCCGTGTGACCGACGATGGCGTTGCGGTCATCGTCGACATGCGTTCGGCCTCCCGTTACGGCCGCTACGACCTTGGCGACAATGCGGCCCGCATCGTGGAATTCCTCACCGAGCTGGATCAGGAAGTCGCCGGTCAGGTCGGCACGGCCCCGGCCGAGTGATGTCCAGAGCATTACAGCCAAGCGGTATCGCTCGGCGCCACAGAAAATGCGTCTAATACAATCAGGGGTTGCGGTGTCTATTCGACTTGTCTCGCCAGTCGCTTTGCGTCCAAAAGCGGGCCTTTCCCTTCGGTCGAAATGTACGTGCTTCGCTCGACGGGACGGTCGCGGGATTGCGGCTATCGGTTGCGCCACGAAGCAGCCGCGCGAGGTTGTCGCAGTCCCTGGGTCGGTTGATTGAAGTCTGCGGGCAGACTATTCGCCAGGGTCGAATTCACCCTTGAGCAAGATTGTCTCCATCGGCCCAAGCGGATTGATGATCCGGTTCTCCAGGACTTCGACAAGTTTGCGTCCGACACCCGCCATATCCACGGAATGAATTCCGATCTTCGCCGGCAGGAAGCGTGCCAGCCGCGTGCTGTCACGAGTGACAATGTGGACGTCGCTCCCCGGCACAAGACCTCTTCTGCCAAGAGCGTGTAACGCCCCTAGAAGGCCCAGTTCGTTGGCGCATGCCAGGCCTGTCGGCGGATCTGAACAAGCCAGCAAGCGATCGAACCAGGCTGCGCTCGATTCCATCGTGAACATGCCATGACCGATCAGCGATTGGTCGATCGGAATACCGGCCTCGGCCATTGCCCTTCCATAGCCGGAAAGACGCATGGCACTCGCCTGATCCTCCGGAACCAGAAGTTGCAGAGCAATGCGTCGACAGCCCTTATCCATGAGCCGTCGGGTTGCCTCGTAGGCAATCTGTTCATTGTCGACATCGACATAAGGATACGCGGTATCCAGGTCGGTTCTTCCAAACGCGACGAATGGCATGCGTTTATCCAGCAGCAGCTTGACCCGCGGATCACCCGACACCAGGCGCGTGATGATCAGTCCGTCTGTGCTGCGCGCCTGAAGCTGCCGCTGCACACTCTCGACGGGATCGTCGTCGGGAGTGGTGGAATAGATGGACAGACTATACCCGGCTTTTCGCGCCGCCAGCGTCATGCCTTCGATTAAGGGAAGCTTCAACAGATCGGACAGATGGTCTCGTGTCTCCATCGGGAGTACTGCCGTCAGCGTCAGCGTTCGACCGGTTTTGAGCGCACGACCATGATGATTTGGTAGATAGCCGACCCGCTTAGCCGCCTCCTTGACGCGGGCTATGGTCGAGGGCTGCACTTCCGGCCCATCCTTCAGAGCGCGGGACACTGTGGTCACCGAGAGGGAAAGTTCCGCCGCGATCTGCTTTAGATTGGCCATTGTTCGCCCGACTTCATTTTGCGAAAGCGCCGGCTGGTTTGCTGACCGCCATAACGTTACCGGATTCCACATCCCGGTCAATCCAAACGCCCATAGGAAGCAGCTTGACTCCAGCGCATTCAGATGCAATCGTAACGTTACGATTACAAATAAATGGCCATTTCGAGCAACATTTGATAAAAGTTGGGGAGGAGAACCTATGTCCTGGCTACGCATTTCCTTAACAGCATTCGCAATCTCGGCTGCCTTGCCCGTCCATGCGCAAACAGTCACCATAACGACCGCAGGTGGCGATTATGGCAACGCCATGAAAGAGGCCATGTGGGGCCCTGCTGCAAAAGAGCTTGGCTATGATGTCCTCGAGGAGACGCTAAGCGACGGCCTGGCCGCCTTGAAGATGCAGGTCACCTCGGGTGCGGTCACGACCGACGTCATTCACCTGGGCTCACCGGAAGGCGCCCAGGCGGCCGCACAATCGCTGCTGGAGCCGCTCGACTACAAGATCATCGATCCCAAATCCGTGCCGGACGGCGCAAAGTCCGACTACTGCTATCCGTTCGATTCCTATGGCACCGTCATGTCGTGGAACACCAAAACCTATGGCGAGAACCCGCCGAAGACCTGGGCGGAATTCTGGGACATTGCCAAATTCTCGGGTCGCCGCGCGTTGCGCGCCAATGCGCAAGACTCGATCGAGATCGCGCTTCTCTCCGATGGCGTAGCGCCGGCGGACGTCTATTCCGTGCTCAGCACGCCGGAAGGTCTGGAGCGCGCCATCAAGCGCCTTGAAGCGATCAAGCCAAATGTCGCCGTGTGGTGGACCTCGGGAGCTCAGTCCGCGCAGTTGCTGAAGGACGGCGAAGCGGATCTGGTCGTTACCTGGAACGGACGGGCCCAAACCGTGAAAGCGGACGGGGGTGCTGCTGACTACACGTTCAAGGGTTCGGTTATCGGCACGGACTGCCTTGGGGTGCCGAAGGGAGCCCCGAACAAGGAAGCCGCGATGAAGCTCATCGCAGCGATGACGCAGCCCGC
Organism: Mesorhizobium sp. WSM4841; assembly: GCF_055811515.1. NCBI lineage: Bacteria > Pseudomonadati > Pseudomonadota > Alphaproteobacteria > Hyphomicrobiales > Phyllobacteriaceae > Mesorhizobium > Mesorhizobium sp. WSM4841. The sequence continues at coordinate 182,165 of NZ_JBVVQC010000001.1, read as the reverse complement.
GCGTGTTGCGAAGCTGACCGATTTCATCGCCTATGGCCCGGTCAATCCTGCGGCATATGAAGGTGGCCTGATTCCCGAGGATCGCCTGAAGACGCTTGCGACCGCGCCCGAAAATGCCGGCACTTCGGTGTTTTCGAATTCAGAATGGTGGGTCAAGAACGGCGAGGCTGCCCAAAAAGCCTTCGATGAGATGATGGCCCGCTGAGTCTCAGCTGTAAGGCTGGAGCAGATGATGAAGTCGCTCCCGATCACCATCGACAGCGTCAGCAAGGCTTACGGGACCTACGTCGCACTGGATGATGTTTCGCTCGACATTCAAGCTGGCGAATTCCTCACGCTGCTAGGGCCATCGGGATCGGGCAAGACCACGTTACTCATGGCTCTGGCCGGTTTTGTCCGGCCGGATTCCGGCAAGCTCTTGTTGGGCGATCGGGACATCACCCGCCTGGCGCCCAACAAACGGGACATCGGCATAGTATTCCAGAATTACGCCTTGTTTCCCCACATGAACGTCCTGGCGAATGTCGCGTATCCGCTGGCGCTGCGCAAGACGCCGAGAGCGGAGGCGCGTCAGCGGGCGCTTGCCACCCTGGCCCGCGTGAAGCTGGACGGCCTGGCGGAGCGCAATGTTGCCGCACTATCCGGCGGCCAGCGCCAACGGGTGGCATTGGCGCGGGCTATCGTCTTCGAACCACGCGTGATGCTGATGGACGAGCCGCTGTCGGCGCTCGACAAGAATCTACGCGAGACCATGCAGTACGAGATCCGGCGTCTGCACGATGATCTGGGGATCACCACAATCTACGTGACCCATGACCAGCGCGAAGCGCTGATTATGTCTGACCGGATTGCGGTGATGAACTCCGGCCGCATCCAGCAGATCGATACGCCGCAGCGGATTTATGATCGTCCATCGACCCGCTTCGTCGCGGAGTTCATGGGCGAGGCTAACATTGTGGCTCCAGGCTCGGTGCGCAGGATCGACGGCGCCGAAGTGTCACGCGAAACTCTGATGATTCGCGCCGAAAGCTTCCATCTTGATGCGAAGGTCGTCGGGGGAGACGGAGTGGCGCTCGAAGGAATACTGCGCGCCAAGGCGTTTCGCGGCGAAAACTGGCTTGTGCCGCGGGCGCTGCAGGGTGGCCACGAGGGTCTTGGAGGCATCCCGCCGGCGCGGGCCGGCGGCGGCGCCGCGCTGGCCGCCGGTCAGCGGATGACCGCATATGCACCAGCAGCGAAGGTTCACGCGATACCGGGAGCGACAGCGTGACCGTCACTGTGGATCCTGCGCTCGCCGCAGATGCGCGACGCGAGCGGCGATTCTTCCTTTCGCTTTCGCTGCCGGCGCTGTTCATCGTTGGACTGGCGGCGATATTGCCCATCCTTTGGATCATCCGGCAATCCTTCCTGACCACAGGGGGTGAGTACACCGTCGGCAATTACCAGAAGGTCCTTTCGAGCGGACTGACATGGTCGGCGCTCGTCACCACCCTTGAACTCTCCCTCGGCACGCTGGCGATCTGCATTCTTCTGGGCACCCCGCTGGCACTCGCTCTGGCCAGCGTCAGACCAAGGGTGGCCAACGTACTGATGGCCTTCGTCATGCTGCCGTTGTGGACCGCTATCCTGGTGCGCACCTATGGCTGGCTTGTGCTCTTGCGGCGTGATGGCCTGATCAACGCGGCTTTGACCGCTTCGGGCCTGACGGCGGAGCCTTTGCCGCTGGTCTATAACTTCACCGGAACGCTGATCGGCATGGTTCACTACATGCTGCCGCTGTTTCTGCTGCCGGTTTATGCAGCAATGCGCGATATCGACCCAAACCTCATTCGCGCTTCAGCGAGCATGGGAGCCACACTCGGGCAGGTGATGCGCACAGTCATAATGCCACTTTCGGCGGGCGGCATCTTCTCGGGTTCGATCATCGTTCTCATCTATTCCATAGGTTTTTTCATCACGCCGGCGGTGCTTGGCGGCGGCAAGGTAAATCCTCTCTCTACCCGGATCGAGCGTACGCTATCGACCTTTCAGGATTGGGGGTCGGCGAGCGTCCTGGGCATTCTGCTCCTCGTTCTGATGGCGCTGATCGGTGTGATGTTGCTGGCGGCACGGCGCCTGGTGGCCCAGAACACAGTGGGAGCCTCCCATGTTTGAGGCCTATCCGCACAACAGGCTGGCCCGCATTGTCCTCTGGGGCTTTGCTGCTCTTGTCATGGCATTTCTGATGTTGCCGACGCTTGTGGTGGTGCCGCTTTCCTTTTCGGCATCGAATCTCCTCGAGTTTCCGCCGCACGCCTACTCGTTGCGCTGGTACGAGAACTTCTTCGGCTCGGTGACGTGGATGGCTGCACTCAGGACGAGCCTGATCCTTGGGACATTGACGGCGCTGATCGCGGTGCCTTTTGCGCTGCTCGCCTGCATCTCAATGAATCGGCTGGGCGGGAAGACTGCTGCGGCCATCCAGAGCGTCCTGCTCACCCCCTCGATCACCCCAGGAATCCTGCTTGCGATCGGCCTCTTTTTTGTGCTGGCGGCACAACGTTTGGTCGGAACGTTGTTCGGTGTGCTGGTCGGACATGTGGTGCTGGCCGTTCCGGTGGCGTGCATTGTGTTGCTGCCTGCCCTGGCTCGCTTTGACTGGAACCAGGTTCAGGCGGCGCGTAGCCTCGGTGCGAACTGGGCCAGAGCTATTGGCGGAATAATCGTTCCGCAACTTCAGATCAGTCTGTTGTCTGCGACATTGATGGCCTTCCTGACGTCGCTCGACGAGTCTGTGATTTCGATCTTCGTCGCAAGTGGTCGCAACAGCACGATGCCGAAGCTCATGTTCGTGTCGCTGCGCGATCAGATCGATCCGACCATTGCGGCGATCTCGACATTGTGGACCGCTATTGTTGTGGTCGTCGTCCTGATCGTGGCCCTTCGCCAAAAATCCTGACCGAGACTGGAAACATGCCTGCAAATCACCACGCAGCCGACGATATGACGGACATACCTCAGGTAGGCTTGGCCATCATCACCGGGTCGGCAAACTGGGGGCTTGCCTTCCCGGAAGATGTCGAATTCGATGGCGTGCGCACGTTGCGGCGCGACATGAGTTTTGAAACGCCTTTCGGTCGTACCGACAACTGGAAGTTGCTCGAGTTCGATGCCTCGATTACAGCCGAAGGGAGAGCGAAGCGGGCGCTGTGTATGTATTCGCACGGCAATCCCCGCGATCATATCGACCATTCCTGCCATCGCCGCGCATTCTGGGTATTGATGCGGGCGGGTGTACGGCAAGTTCTCGCCTGCTCGACCGTTGGCGCCGTCAACAAGGCGATCCAGCCTGGCGACATGGTGGTGACCGCCGATATCATCGAACTGACCCAGACCCCGTTTTCACTGCTTCCTGACCGCCAGAGTTTTGACTGTTCGGGCAAGCAGATCGTATGTCCAAGATGTGCGGCGGTTCTGGTTGAGACGGCCCGCCGTCATTGGCCAGCCGAATGCCGCGTTCATGGCATCGAACAGCAGTTGGTGGCTGCCCACTGTTACGGGCCGCGACTGACAACCCCAGCCGAAGCCTTGGCGTATCGCGGCATGGGGGCGGATGTGCTTAACCATTCCATCGCCCCCGAGGCCACCTTGGCGCGCGAGATCGGCGCTTGCTTCGTGCCCTGTGCGTTCGTCACCGCGGGCTTCAACGACTATATGGACCGCAATCGCCGGAAATTGCTGCAGGAGGACGTGCTGCCCAATCTCTCCATGACAGCCTCGCGGGTCGCGCTGGAGACCGCCGCGCGACTTCCGGCCAATCCGGAATGCTCTTGCCAGGGTCTGAAGTCGCCTCAACCGGCAGAGCGTTCCAGCCGGTTCTGAGCTTTCAGGAGCGTAGTTCGTGGCGGGATCTTAGCCAGGCGGCCTGAAAATGCCGTCGATCGCCGGGTCGCCGTCGGTGCTCACCAGGCCGCGCGCCACCAGGTCCTCGAGATGGGCAAGCACCGACAGCCCGGCCGCGCCGTGCAGGCGCGGGTCGGTATCCCTGTAGATCGCCGCGACCATCTCCTTGATCGTCCGGTCGCCGCTTCTGATCCGCTCCAGGATCGCGCGTTCGCGCATTCGGCGATGCGTCTTCAACTCGCGCATGAAACTGAGCGGCGCGGTCACCGGCCCGCCATGGCCGGGCAGCAGCAGGCGGTCGTCGCGCTCGATCAGCCGATCCAGCGAGGCCATATAGTCGGCCATGGCGCCGTCCGGCGGCGCAACGATGGAGGTAGACCAAGCCATGACGTGATCGGCCGAGAACAGGATACCGGTTCCTTCCAGCGCAAAGGCTGCATGATTGGCGGTATGGCCCGGCGTCAGTACCGTTCTGATCGCCCAACCGTCGCCGTCGACCATCGTATCGTCGGCAAGCGCGATATCCGGATTAAAGGCGGTGTCGGCGCTGGCGTCGAGCGGATTGACCTCGCCGATGCGCAGCGGCCTCGCCGGCCGATGCGGGCCTTCGGCCAGAACAATTGCGCCGGTGTGCTGCTTCAGCCGCGCTGCCAGCGGAGAATGGTCGCGATGCGTGTGGCTGACGAAAATGTGGCTGACCGGCCTGTCTCCGATCACCTCGAGCAGTGTCTTGAGATGCGCATCGTCATCCGGCCCCGGATCGATCACCGCCAGCGTATTGCGCCCGACGATATAACTGTTGGTGCCGTGAAAGGTGAACGGGCTGGGGTTTTTCGCGGTAATCCGGAGCACGTCGGGCGCAACGGTCACGCCCTGGCCGTAGGACGGGTCGAAGTCTGTGTCGAATTTCAGCGCCATAGCGAATGTCGTTCGGCTCTGTTCCAATGCATGTCGCGCAAAAGCATGCCCTCGGGCCTGACCCGAGGGTGTGCAGCGGTTTTGCGATAACGACATGCATAAAACAACAACCTAAAGCGCGTCGCGTGTGGCCGGTCAAACGCGACGCGCTTTAGAGACGGCAAAACCGATTGCCGCATAACACGGAAGCCAATATAGGAAAACGCAAGGCCGCGATCTGCGGCAGTCCGCAATGAGGAAGACCATGGCAATTGCAACGACACCGCTTGTTTCTCTCGCTCTGCCTGAAAAGGGCGCGGCCCGCCTGGCGACGCAGCTTTTTCTGGCGATCGTTGGAACGCTGGTGCTGACCTTGTCGGCCAAGACCAGAGTTCTGCTCGGACCGGTCGACATCTCGATGCAGACCCTGGCCGTCTTTCTGATCGCCGCGGCATTCGGCATGCGCCTCGGCGTCGCCACGCTGCTTCTCTACATGGCGGAGGGCGCCATGGGCTTGCCGGTCTTCCAGGGCACGCCGGAAAAGGGCATCGGCATCGCTTACATGCTCGGTTCGACCGGCGGTTATCTTGCCGGCTTCGTGGTCATGGCGGCGATCGTCGGCTGGGCCGCCGATCGCGGTTGGGATCGCCATCCGATCAAGCTCTTCAACGCGATGCTGGTTGCCGAAATCGTCATGATGGCGATGGGCTTTGCCTGGCTGGCACTGCTCATCGGCCCGGAAAAGTCATGGCAGTTCGGCGTCGTGCCCTTCATCGTCGGCGACCTGATCAAGGTCGGCCTGGCAGCAAGCCTTGTGCCAGCCGTCTGGTCGCTGCTCAAACGCGCCTGAACTCTGGTCGATAGATCGGGCGCGGGCACTGATCGAGTGCACGCAACCACAGATCGTGGAATGGTCCCGTTTCAGCGACGGCCTGCCACGAGTTCTCGTCAAAGCAGGCCGTCGCCAAGTGGTCGGTAACGCTTTGCTAACGATAACCGTCACACTATGTTCAAATCGACCGATTAAGGACCAGAAGAGCCAGCGGTTCGTCGCGAGTCAGCGTAACCAGGCAGCTACATATCGACGCAATTGCTCGATACCGCTGCTGGATAGCTAAGAAAGAAAGCGGCGCGATGACTTTTAGGCGCAGCTAAAGTAGTGGACAATTAACAGGATTCGATCAACCGCATCGATTCTCGCGACATGGTTGCTTGCTGGTATCTTCGCGCTGTCGTAACGCTTGCCCCGGCCGTGCCAAAGACCGCCGAGAAGGATACTTGTGACCAGCCCGGAAGAAACAACTGTTAAGGCGACTGTATTGCCGCAGCGGCCCGCAACCGGCACCGCAGCACGCTGGTATGCCGCCAGCGTATTTCCGGGAAAAGAAGACGTCGCCGAACGGCATCTCCGGATACAGGGGTTTCACCCGTTTACGCCTCGCTGCGAGAAGACCACACGTCATGCCCGGCGCATCGAGACGCGACCGGCGGCCTATTTTCCAGGTTACATGTTCATCGCCCTCGATGTCGCGCTGCAGCGGTGGCGCTCGGTCAATGGAACGTTCGGTGTGCGCTCACTCATCATGCAGGGCGAACGGCCATTGCCGGTCCCGTCGGGGTTGGTGGAGCGGTTCATAGCCCTGACTGGCAGGGATGGCCTGCTTGATTTCAGCGGAGGCCTCGCTGCGGGCGCATCGGTTCGGATTCTTTCAGGTCCTTTCGCGGAGATGATCGGTCGCCTTGACCGGCTCGATCCAGCCGGAAGGGCCCGGGTCCTGGTTGCCATCATGAATGGCGAGATCCCTGTTGACATGGATTCAAGGGAACTCGTCGCGATCGCATAACCGCAACGGACGCCAGGTCATGCGGTGCAAGTGCTGCAAAGTCGGCTCTCGGATTCACCCGGGAGTGCGGTAGCCATTGTTGGAGCCGAAGGATGTCGATAGACGTGGCAATGCAGGGCTGTTGGTTGCCTTCGCGGATGATCGGTTAAAATTGGCTAATGGCTTCACGAATTTGAACACCTCCACTATCAACCTGCCCAGGCAGAGGCATCTTCTGCTTCGGATGCGCTTTCAGCTGCTTGGCGGATTGACGTTCGCGATCCTGCTTCCCGCGATGGTCCGCATGTCGTTCGATCAACAAGTAATCTGGTCAACGAACATGCAAGCTACGATTCTTGCTGCCTTCATAGCTCACACGTCGGGTTACTTGCTTTACAAGCGCATCGGCAATTTTCCGGGTGTGGCGGCGGCTGGTAACATCCTGCCCACCTTCGCCCTGACTTACGGCCTCGTATTCATGGCCATCTTCTTTTTCAGGTTCGACTATAGCCGCTTCCAGGCCGCGGCGAGTCTCTTTCAGTCGACATTGTGGTATTTTGGTCTGAGCTTGGCCACGCGACGGCTCGACCCATACCGGTTGGCAGTAATCCCCGGTGGAGATGTTGATAGGCTGCAAAGCATACCAGGCGTTAGTTGGCACCGGATTCATTCGCCCGAGACGATCGTCGAACATGCCAGCGGTGTGGTGGCCGATCTTCGAGCCGATCTTTCGGATGAATGGGAACGGTATATTGCCGATCGCGCGCTCTCGGGAACGCCGGTCTACCATGTCAAACAAATCAGCGAGTCGCTTACAGGCCGGGTGGAAATACAACATCTTTCCGAAAATACATTGGGATCTCTGAACCCTAACCAGGCTTATTTAAAGATCAAACAGGCGGCTGACTGGATTGCGGCACTCGTTATTCTGTTGGGTTTTTCACCATTGCTCTTGTTCGTAGCGATAGCGATAAAATTTGACTCAGCTGGTCCAGCCTTATTCAAGCAAAAAAGAATGGGGTACAGAGGAAAGATCTACGAGGTTTACAAATTTCGGACGATGAAACTCGGCGCCGCGGTTGTCGACGAAAAGGAAGAGGCCATCACAAAGGCCGGCGATGCGCGCATTACACGCCTTGGGCAGTTCCTGAGAAAATCCAGGATCGATGAATTGCCGCAAGCCTTCAACATCCTGCGCGGCGAAATGAGCTGGATCGGACCGCGCCCGGAAGCACTCGTACTTTCTAAGTGGTACGAGGCCGAGCTGCCATTCTATCGATACCGGCACATCGTTCGGCCTGGCATTACGGGGTGGGCGCAAGTCAATCAGGGCCACGTTGCGGCCGTGGACGATGTTCTGGAAAAACTCCACTACGACTTCTACTACATCAAGAATTTTTCGCCTTGGCTCGACGTGCTGATTGTGTTTCGTACGATCCGAACCATGCTGACAGGATTTGGTGCTCGGTAGGCCCAAGAGCCCTACTGATTGCGGGCGGATGATATTATTCGCTTGGAAGACATCCACAATTGCGTTCCAGAAATCGCCGGAGAAGCACAATGACTAGGAAGACCGCCCTCATTACAGGCATCACCGGTCAGGATGGCGCCTATCTGGCGGAACTCCTGCTGGCAAAGGGTTATGATGTCCACGGCATCAAGCGGCGTTCGTCGTCGTTCAACACCGGTCGCATCGATAATCTCTACCAGGATCCGCATGAGAAGGACGTAAGGCTGTCGCTGCATTATGGCGACATGACCGACGCCACCAACCTGATCCGCATCGTCCAGGAGGTGCAACCGGACGAGATCTACAATCTCGCGGCGCAATCGCATGTCCAGGTGAGCTTCGAGACCGCGGAATATACCGCAAACGCCGACGCGATCGGCACATTGCGTCTCCTCGAAGCCATCCGGCTGCTTGGCCTGACGAAAAAGACGCGTTTTTATCAGGCGTCGACTTCCGAGCTCTACGGCAAGGTGCAGGAGATCCCGCAACGGGAGACGACGCCTTTCTATCCTCGGTCGCCATATGCGGCGGCAAAGATTTACGCCTACTGGATCACCGTGAATTACCGCGAAGCTTACGATATCCATGCTTCCAACGGCATCCTGTTCAATCACGAAAGCCCGATGCGCGGCGAGACGTTCGTCACCCGCAAGATCACGCGCGCGGCTGCTGCAATCAGGCTCGGCCTTCAGGACAAGCTCTACCTCGGCAATCTGTCGGCTGAACGGGATTGGGGCCATGCCCGCGATTACGTCGAAGGCATGTGGAGAATCCTTCAGCATGAAGTGCCGGACGACTACGTCCTTGCAACCGGCGTAAAGAATTCGGTCCGCCGCTTTGTCGAGCTTGCATTCAGCGAGGTCGGGATCGAGATCGAGTGGGTTGGTTCCGATATTGACGAAAAAGGCGTCGATGCAAAATCAGGCGCTGTCCTGATCGAGGTGGATCCGCGTTATTTCAGGCCGACCGAAGTAGAGCTTCTGATCGGCGACCCCTCGAAAGCGGAGCGCGTTCTTGGGTGGAAGGCAACAACCTCGCTCGATGCGATGGTCCAGGAAATGGTTCAGTCCGACCTCGAAACGGTAAGACGGGAATCCGAACACCGGCGCCTGGATGAGGATCGCATTCGCGTTGCGGCACAGTAAGCGGCGTTGGGCCGGGTCGACGTGAAAATCTCGGTCTTGACCGTCTGTTGGAACTCCGCGGCGACAATCAGGCATACGATCGATAGCTTTTTTTCCCAGGATCATCAGGACAAAGAACTGGTGATCGTCGACGGCGGATCGTCGGATGAGACGTTGTCAATTATCCGGTCTTACCCACCGGACCAGATCCGGCTGATCAGCGAGCCCGACAGCGGAATGTATGATGCACTCAACAAGGGGCTGCGTCTCTATACCGGAGACGCGGTAGGCGTGCTGAATTCAGACGATTGCTTTCACGATCGCACAGTGCTGGGACGGATATCGGCAGGGCTCGAGGCAGCCGACATCGTGCATGGTGACCTGGATTTTGTTGAAGACCATCTGAGCAAGCGGGTCGTACGCCGTTGGCGTGCTGCGGCCCGACCCGCCAAGGGCTTTCGGACCGGATGGATGCCGGCCCATCCAACGTTCTACGTCAAGCGGAAGGTTGCGGACGCGGTCGGTGCATTCGATCTCAGCCTCAAAGTGGCATCGGATTATGATTGGATGTTGAGAGCTGTTGAACTCCACGGATTCGAGACCGCTGCAACCAGCCACGTGTTGGTGGACATGATGGTTGGCGGGGCCAGCACAAGGAGCTTCCGTTCGCACATCGGGCACAACCTGGAAGCGCTACGCTCTCGACGCCGTTGGCTTGGGGCAGGGCCTCTTGACTACGCGCTTGTTGCGAAGCCAATGCGCAAACTCGGACAGTTCGTTTTCGCAAGGCGAGGTTAGCCGAATATGCGTCTTGAAGCCTTTAACTTGGCGGCCGTCTGTATCCTTCGCTCAGGCCGCCCTGAACCTGCCAATCCTAGATGCCGAAGCAACAAGCCTTTGCCGCCGCGCCTGGCATTCTGGCTGCGAAAGATGCAATGGAGTCACCTACAATGTTGAGCGATGTAAGATTCTGGGCCGCCAAATCCGGCCTGATACAAGGGCTGCGCGACATTCCCCTTCATTTTCAGCGTCGGGAAAGTTATTCCCAGCACGGCGAGGACACCTTCCTCCTCAACACCATCTTCAAGGACCAGGGGCGTCCCGGTCGATATCTCGATATCGGCGCTTCCCACCCGGTCCGGATCTCGAATACGTACTTGCTGCATCGCATGGGCTGGTCCGGAATCGTCGTCGAGCCGATCAGCCGTCTCCTTCGCCTTCATCAGCGCTGGCGTCCGCGTGATACACACGTCCAGTGCCTCATCGGGGAGACGGACAGTGTCGCGGAGTTCTTCTTGATGTATCCGTCGGTACTCTCAACCACATCGCCCGAACAATACGAGCGTGTGGTTGCAGCCGGCTATCGTTTGATTGAGCGCCTCGAACTCCCTCAATTGACGCTGGGCACACTGCTTCACAAATACGGCGAGGGAAAACGGATCGATTTTGCGAGCGTTGACATCGAGGGGGTCGATTGGATCGTAGCCAAGCAGATTGGCGAACTCGACGAGAAACTGGTTCCGCGTTGTCTGTGCATCGAATCGAATGATGAAGACGCAAATCTGCGCGTGACCAGCCTGTTGCGCGACGTTTATCGAAACAAGAAACGCATGGGCGCGAATACGATATTCTGGAATGAGATGTGAGAGGGCCAAGCATCCTCCACTTCCCCGCGATGGCTTTTCTACAATTGGCGCAATCAGCGGGAGCCGCCAATTTTGCTATACTCAGTAGCCAAACATGTTCCGCAGCATCCTGACCGTTTTATCGGGGTCAGTGATTGCGCAGCTCATCGCAATTGCAGTCCTTCCGGCCTTGACACGCCTGTATGACGCCGAAGCCTTCGGCCGATACCAGATCTATCTGTCGGTCCTGAACGTGGCGATCATGTTTGCCGCTTTTCGGTACGAAGTCGCACTGCTTGGCGCAAGGCCGGGGCGGGTTTTGGAAAACCTGCTGAAGCTGACATTTCGGCTATGTATCTTAACCGGTGTGGTGGCCGTTCTCGTCGCCGGTGTCGCCGATCTGTGGATGCCGAACGCAGTGTCGCCCCTCCGCGACATTATCTTTATCCTGCCCGCCGCAATGATTGTGGCGGGGCTCTACCAGATGTTCTCCTATTTGCCGATCCGCGATCGGAATTACAGCCTCAGCGCGCGTTCGAAGATCTTGCAGTCGGCAGGCTTTTCCGTTGGCGCGCTTGGGTGTGCCATATTCCCTTTCATGGGAGTTGGTCTTGTTTTAGCCGATATCTTTGGCAGGGCCGCTGGGAGCATTGCTATCCTCGTTCGCAGCGGCAATCTCTGGCGGATCCTGATCTCTCCCATCTCATTTTCTGCGATGAAATTTACGGCAATTCGCTTCAAGGAATTTGGATTCTTCACCTTTCCGGGAACACTTTTGTCCGCGCTCGGTGCCGCCGTCGTGCCATTCGCCTTTCTTGCACTGTTCAACCTGGAAGTTGCAGGACAGTACGCCCTCGTCGAACGGTTCATTTTAATGCCGGTTGCCATCGTCGCCGTGGCCGTATCGCAGGTCTTCACTGGTGAATTCACGAAACTTTATCGGACTGATAAAGACGGGTTAAATGGCGCATTTCGACGGGCGCTCTTTCAACTTCTTGCCATTGGCCTGTTGCCGACGGTGCTGGGGATGGTGTTCTCGCCAAGCGTCGTCCCGTTCGTCTTTGGTGCCGATTGGGCTATGGCCGGCAGTCTCTGTGCCATTGCGTTTCCAATCGCCTATGTGCGCTTCGTCGCGACGTCGTTGACGATGACTCTCATCATTGTCGAGCGACAATCGCTCCAGTTTATCTGGGAAATAGGTCGGTTCCTTTTCACTCTGTTGGTCTTTGGCTGGCTCGGCTGGGCTCGGGTCGACAATCCGCTCACCGTCATGATCTGGTACGGACTGGCGACCGCTGTCACCTATGCTCTTCAACTTGCGTTGGCTGACCGTGCAACGATGATAATCAATTTGCGGGCGAGGGAGAGTGGAGTGACGATGTCATGAGGGTGGGTTTGACGTTCGCTGCGCAGCGAGTTTTCAATATGTTTGGCTACCATTTGAGCAAGCTTGAGAGCGGTGTCCGCATCGATGACTCATTCGAGGAGCAATTGCGTCTTGCAGGCGATACCATTGCCACCATCTTCGAGGTAGGATCAGCGGACGGACGGGATACGCGCACATATGCCGACAGGTGCACGAAGGCGATCGTTCATGCCTTTGAGCCTTTGCCTGAAAACTTTGCCAAGCTCCGCAACATTGCCGAGCACGAGCCACGTATCGTTCCCATTAACATGGCGGTCTCTTCGAAAGCCGGAACTGCGTCCTTCCATGTCGCGGCGCTTGCTGATGCCAGCTCCCTCTTCAGTGCTCGTAGTACTGGCTCAACATTTGATAAGTACACATCAAAAAAAGAAATAATAGAAGTTAAGGTTACAACCATAGAAGAATATTGTGTAAAAGAAAAGATAGAACGTATTGATATCCTTAAGATGGATGCGCAAGGAGCTGAGCTTGAAATTTTAAAGGGCGCGGAAAATATAATCATGAAGAGAAATATATCTCTTATTTACTCAGAGGTTAATTTTATGAGAATATATGATGGGTCCTGCCAGTTCCACGAGGTGACAGCCTACCTTGAGCAATTCAACTACCGGCTCCACGCGATTTACAACCAGCACCATAACCAGTTCGGCCGGCTGGCCTGGGCTGACGCGATCTACCTGCCGAACATTGACTGAGTTTCGGCGTTTTCGATAAGGCAGCGCTCATGGCACATCTTTACGGCTATCCCGATATCGGCCGCTTCGGTCTCGGTCACAGCATGCTCGCTTGGGCGCGCTGTGAGATATGGTGTCGAGAGAACGATGCGCAGATGCTCGGGCCGCGTTGGTTCCGCCCACGTATCGGTCCCTACTTGCGCCGCGAACGGGACAAGCGCGAGTATTTCAGGCTCTTCAACAATAAGGGCTATGTCGGTGAACCGTGGCGAACCGCACTGCTCGCAACTGCACGAAAGGTTCCGGCAGAAGCGGCTGCATCCGCTCCATATGACGGTGGGAATACGGTCGTTGTTTTCAAGAACACCGTGGCATCAAACTTCGAAAAACATTTCCATGAAGTCCGCGGTCACGGTCCGGTGCTGTATGACGCGTTTCGCCGGATCACCCGCAAAAAGTACCTGCCACAAGCGCCTGCCACGCCCTTCCTGGCTGTCCATGTCCGCCTTGGCGACTTCTCCCGTTTCGACGTGAGCCAGGTGGAGGCGAAGACGCACAACCAGCGGCTTCCGATCGAATGGTATTGCGATAGCCTTGTCGCCCTTCGTGAGGGACTGGGCACGAACATGCCGGCCCGTGTGTTTTCCGACGGAGATGATGCCGACCTTGTTCCACTGCTCCGTCTGCCGGATGTGCGCCGGGCCAATGACGCGGAATCGGTCACGCACATGCTGGAAATGGCTCAGGCAAATGCGATCATCGGAGCAGGCTCGAACTTCAATCTGTGGGCTGCCTTTTTTGGGCAGGTTCCGCGGATCACCTACCCAAACCAGGCGATCGTCGTGGTAAATGACGATCCAACGCGCGAGACGAGTTTCCGCGATGATGCGTCCCTTCCTGACGCCTTCGTAAATCACGTGAAGGACCAGTTCATGCGGCGAGAAAAACAGGGCGAACTAACCTAGAGGTTGCCAGTGCAAGCCGTAACAGCACTATGATCTTGATCTATTTTCGATGTTCCGGTCTCTACCGGTTTGCAGGACAAGGGGTGCGGTGATTCTCAGGTCGTTTATTGGTTGGAACAGGAGCGCCGCCGCCTGGCTCGAACGCCGCTTTCCCGGAATTTTTGGCGCGCCGTCCTACAAAGCGGAGCTCGAACGGCGTATCGCAGACGACATTGCGCGCCTGACGCCATCTGCGATCCTTGAGGTCGGTGGGATCGACCGGCCGCTCCTGGAGCGGGGTAATGGCTTCACCTATATCGGTCTCGACATCGAGGAAAAGCCAGACTGCTATCGGATCTACGATCGATTTGTTGTCCAGTCCATCGAGCAGCCCGGCGACATTCAAGCAGACATGCTCATTTCGATCACATTGATGGAGCACGTGCCGGACAACAGGGCGGCGGCGCGTTCGATGTTTTTGGTGTTAAGGCCGGATGGCGTGATGCACCACTATATCCCGTCGAAGTGGCACCCCTATTCGGTAGCGTTGCGGCTCGTCGGACCCGTTATGCAAAAATGGCTTATTCCGTATCTTAGACCGGCTGCAGTCGGTGTTACCGGATACCCGGCCTTCTTTGACCACTGCTCTCCCTCGGACATGGCGAAGGTATTTCGCAGCCAAGGTTTTATCCAGGTCGACGCCAAGCCGTTTTACCGTGCCAGCGATTATTTTGCTTTCTTCCTGCCAGCCTACGTTTCCGTCGCTCTGTTCGAGAATCTTTGCGCGGCCCTGGACTGGCGCATCTTCTGTTCCGGCTTTGTCATCAGCGCGACAAAACCCGCCCGCTAGCTACACAGCAGATCAACAAGAACGGCGTCATGCAAATCTTTCAAAACTCCGGGATCGCCTCAAGCTATCGGCCCCGACTTGCCGGTCTCGTCGCGGAGATCATCGGGTTCGAACAGCAAAAGGACGTGTTCTTGAATGATCGTTACGGTGCAGCACATATCCTTTTGCCGGTACTCGGCCGTCATCCGGAGGCGTTCTTTACGAACGGCGACGACGAATCGCTGCAGCGGGCGTGGGCACGCGAAAACGGGCTTGGTCCAGACACGCCGCTGGCCGATATCCTTCTTGCCCAGATCGAGCATCACAAGACGGATGTCTTCTACAATCTCGACCCATTTCGCTACGACGCCGCTTTTGTGAGCCGCTTACCTGGGCACGTGAGACGAAAGATTGCCTGGCGCGCCGCGCCAGGCAAGATTGACTTTTCCGGCTATGATCTCGTGCTTTGCAATTTTCCGTCGATGCGACAGCTTTGGGAGGAACAGGGCGCCAGAACCGCTCACTTCTTTCCGGCTCACGATCCGGAACTCGACAGTGTGGCCGCGAATCGCGACAGGGACATCGATGTCCTTTTCTTCGGTGGCTACAGCCGTCATCACCAACGTCGGCGGCAGATCTTGGAAGCTGTCGCAGGTCTTTCCAGCCGCCATCGTGTTGTTTTCCATTTGGACCTGTCACGCTACACGCCACTCGCCGAGACGCCGCTTGGCTGGTTCGGTCCTCTGAAAGCGGTACGCCGCCCACGTGCGATCCGCAACGTCAGCGCGCCCCCTGTGTTCGGGCGTGCCATGTATGAACAGCTTAGAAGAGCCAAGATCGTGGTCAATGCTTCGATCGACATGGCCGGCCCGGACCGTGGCAACATGCGTTGTTTCGAAACGATGAGCGCCGGAGCTCTGCTGGTTTCTGACTCTGGCAACTATCCCGCGTCGATGCGCGACGGGGAAACCATGGTCGTCTATGAACAGCTGAAGGACGCAGTGGAAAAAATCGAGCGGCAACTGGACGAGGGAAGCTGGGACAGAATCGGTTGGACCGGGCACCGCGCGATTCGTGAAGAATACAGCAAGAAACGACAATTTGAGCAGTTTGTCGAACTGGTTTAGCGGATGATTCGATCGTGTTTTTACGTCTGGTATTGACATGCGTTTTGCGTCTCACCCACTGCGCCGCCATCACGTAACGCGACGAGACGCGGTTATTGACAAGGGTCGCGATCTGATCCTCGTGGTATGGCGTCGTCTGATTGCTCTTTGAAATTCGCGGGCAATGCGCCCTGTATCGCTTCCCCGCGCTCGGCATCGAGTTCCGCCCGGCCCGTTACCGACAAGTCTGGAATATGTGAGAGTCGGGTGCGCAAAGTCCACGAATGCGCGATGCCGGATATCGCCGTCATGTTTCAAAGGATAATATTCTGTGTGATATGCATTCTTGCCGGTTCTTGGTCCGCGACGGCGCAGACGCACGCTCAATTCAAGCTGTTCGAGAGTTTGCTTTTCTCCGGCGAGCCGCCCGATTTCCGTTTATTTGGGTTCGACCATCTCACGCTCGCCACCCCTCATGTGCTGGGATTCGATGTTCCCCGGACCGACCAGGTGCAGAAAGCCCTAGCGCTGCCGCGGACCAACAAATTCATGGCGATCGACATCGAGCACTGGCCGCTGAGTGGCACCGCCGTGGATCGTGCGTCATCCATTGCCAAATACAGAGCGACGCTCAGCGCCATAAAGCAGGCTGATCCGAGCCTCAAGCTCGGGCTCTACAGCATTCTGCCGATCGCAGACTACTGGCGAGCAAATGGCTCCGAAGGAAACGATGCATTCAGGGACTGGAAATCGCGGAACGATGAGATCGCGTCCGCTCTCATCCCCCATGTCGATGTGCTTTTTCCTTCTCTTTATACGGCCTATCGCGACAAGGACGCCTGGGTGGTCTTCGCGCGAGCCAACATCGAGGAAGCGCGAAGAATATCACAGGGAAAGCCTGTCTATTGCTTCCTATGGCCGCAGTTTCATAGCACCAGGGCCTTTCTGCCGGGCGATTACTGGTACGCCCAACTGGACACCTGCAGGAAATTCGCCGACGGGATCGTGATCTGGGGCACCATCGCCCTCAGTCCTACCTATCGGCCCGAAAAATGGGACGAAAAGGCGGAATGGTGGCATGCCACCTTGAGATTCCTTCGCGAGTTGGGCAAGATTCCCTAGAGTCCGTCACACGCGGGCGTGAAACGAGCGTTGAACGGTTCTGTTCGAGCGCGGAAGCGCTGTTAGCGAGCGAGGCTCGAAGCTCTTGCTGGCCGCCAACAGAATCGAGGTCAGCACAAACAGGCTGTCTGCCGCCCATATCGCACCTGAAGTCTGCAAGAATGCGAAAGAAACGAAGTACATAATCGTATAGAAGGTGAGATAGGCCCTAAATTTCATCGCCCTGTACATCGACATGGCTATCACGATGAAAAGCGGAATGGCCCCCACCAGGCCCAGCGCCATGAGTATTTCAATGATGATGTTGTGAGGGTACAGGCCCGGCCCCCAGTTCATGTCGATAAAGTGCTTGCCGATGATAGGGCTATCGAGGAAGTCGGAAATCGCCGTGCGTTGCACATTAAAGCGCTCCAAAGCTGCAGTGTCCCATTGCGCAATGACAAGGTCACTCATGCGCCGAACCAGGAAGTTGTCCTGCGGCAAGTACATCAAGCCGCCAAGCAAGAAGGATACCAAAATCCAAAGGCGGGATGGGCGGGAAACCGCATAGACAGCCGAAGCGACTATCACTCCAACGAAGGCGGCGCGGGATCCCGACAGGAACAAGGCGGCTATCGAACCGACGATGATCGCCACATGCACCACGTATTCGATAAGGCGTGGCTTATATTCGATTACGAAAAAAAATGCTGCGATTGCGACAGTGCAGGTAAAATGCCCAAGCAAAACCGCATTAACGAATTCAGAAGCATACCTGACGTTAGAGTCGTCCGTGCCTTGGGTGTTCAGGAGTCCATTGCTATACGCATAGAAGAATGCCGGAAGGAACAATATGCCGGAAAAAGAGATCATAAGTACGATTCTTTTTTGAATAGAGAGTATGTATTCAGAGTATGATCCAAGAGCAAAAGCTGGGATGACGACGGATGATAGATAAAATTGAATAGCTACTAGCGCATATTCGTTGTATTGATATGCGTAGTCGTATACAAGCCTGGCGAAATATAATATGAAGAACGCAAGCAACATTTTGTTAGTTTTGAATTTTTTATCGGAGACTGCAGCAAGTATCAAAAATATCGACATTAGGGCGATAATCATTCTTACAGCAATGGAGGCGATATTATTACCTAAGCCGGCAACGGTGGTATACATTCCCAGTAAAGGATAGCCTACCAGCGCCCATAGGAGCACGATTTCCACCAACCGCTTTTGAATGGATACGAGCATTTCGCTTACTCGCTTTTCAAGCGCTGCATGGCCAACGCTTCAGAGAAGATGGAGCGAAAGCGGAACAATTCTGCTTGCGCAATATGGCTGGCGTCCGCAAACACGGATCGTCCATCCAGAACATAATTGCATCGATTTGCATCGCACAACACCGTGTCCGGACGGGCGAAGCCGATATCGCGGCGCGCTCCGAAATGTTGGATGATCTCCTCATGCTGCCGCTGGAACGCATCTGCCGGCAGATAGGTCGGTTTTCCAAGTGGCCGGCCGAAGGCGAGATCACGGCTCAATTCGGAAGGAAGATCCCATCCGGGGTAAGCTATCGGGCCGATCAGAACGACTTTCTTGCCAAACTCCTGCAGGCGACCGATCAGATCGTCCAGCCCGCGAACGAGTTCTGCGTCATTCCTATTGTCGACCGTCTTTCCGTCCGCATCGACCAGTCCGTTCTCTGCATGTGCCCAGTTCAAGCCAAGAATAACGGTCCTCACGTTTGAAATTTTGCCAAGCTCACTGAGATTGGCGGCGGCCACATCGATACATTCACGCGAGATATTGACGGACACGGTCGGCAGGCAGCCGTTTGCCGGAACCAGGAGACCGGGCAACCCTTCTTCGACAAATATGGACTCCCAGACAGGCGCATACATTTGTGCATGCGAATTCCCCAACAGAACAACCTTTGCGTCAGAAGGGTTGCGAGTGGGAAGGTTCAGCACACAGGCGCGCGACTGGCCCACCCGCAGGAAATTTGGGACCGGGCAACGATAGTTAGTTCCGACAGCCGCATTGATGGCCGCGGCTTCACCGCTCATCCGGCCGGGCAGCCCATTGGACCAGATCAGCACCGACGCCATCACCACGAGGGCACCGGCGCCGGCGCCAGCAGCGAGACACACGGTTCGTGCCGCCATGGCTCGGCTACGAAAAGGGCGCTCAACATATCGCCATGAGACAATGGCGCAGATGGCCATGCCGGCCACGGCAATCGTCATCTCGCCGATGTTGAGGTCGCGGACGAGATAATATTGCGACAGGACGATGAAGGGCCAATGCCAGAGATAAAGCGAATAGGAGATCAATCCGACAAAGGCGAGCGGGCTGGCCGCTATTATTCGGTTGATGGACGGTTGCTGAACCTGACCAGCGGCGATCAAAAACATCGTGCCGATGACCACGGGTAGCGCGGCAGGTACGGAGCCATACGTCTGAACGGGGGTGACGATGCCAATGAGGACTGCAACCGCCCCGATTGCCCCGAGAAGGCTGGCGACGGTTCCTCGCGGCGTCAGGCTGGGCGGCAGAAGAGCAACCATAGCACCGGTTCCAAGCTCCCACGCCCGGGTAGGCAGCAGGAAAAATGCCGGCGATGCGCCACCTATCCTGAGGGCCAGGCAGTTGGCTGCCAGAGACACAAGAGTGAGCAGTGCGATTGCGGGGAAAGTCGCGCGGGGCCAAAAGCGGGCAAATGCCGCAATGAGCAGGGGAAAAATGATATAGAACTGTTCCTCGACACCCAATGACCAGACATGCAGGAGCGGCTTGGTCTCGGCAGCCCTCGAAAAATAGTCCGTATCTCTCCAGAAATAGATATTTGCCACGAAGCCAAGTGTGGCGAGCATGCTCTTTCCATATCCTTTCAAGTCGGCAGGCAGCAGCAAGACGATCGCGGCCATGGTGGTGAAAAACAGCAGGAGGAGAAGAGCCGGCATGATCCTGCGGATCCGCCGTTCATAGAACCGTAAGATCGAGAACTGCCCCTTGAGCGCCTCACGCCATAATATCAGGGTGATCAGATATCCCGAGAGCACGAAAAAGATATCGACGCCCAGATATCCTCCCGACAACCATGATCTCGACAGGTGGAATGCTATCACCGATGTGACAGCAATTGCGCGCAGGCCGTCGACGTCCGCCCGATACCCAATGACGTGCGAATCCGCGCTTCCAACTCTGGTGTGCATGTTGAATATTCAGGTCCCCGAGGCAGTGCCTCGTCTATAGAAGAACCAGAGCCGGGGCGCTACTCTCAGGTTCTGCGATAATCACCACCTGCGGACGGGACTCGGGGAGCGAGGAACTTAGCTTCGTAAAGGCGAGAGGGCGTTTTGCGCGGACGAGGTTCGCGCGGTTCGAACTCTCTTGACCTGAACTTGACGAATTTTAAAACGGTAGCTTAGCTGGACGTCTCGAACAACCTCCTGACTGAACGATGATCGACGCTGGAAATTATCCGCCTTTGTGGTGGACGGTCGAAGCATGCAAGCCTATGACCGAGCGCTGTCGCATTCGTCAAGCTGAGCCTTGGCGGCGGCTGCTGTGGCCGCATCTGACAAATCTGACGAGGAGATCGAGATTGTTGTGACCGAGATCGTTGTGACAAAGGACGTGCCGCCTTACGCAGTTGTCGCCGAAATCCGGCGCGGATGATCGAGCATATGGTTTCTCTCGATGCCTGAAGCGGCCATGACCTGGGAAGATGCCGTCCGCTGGTGCATGAGCGAGCCTTCGATGAAGGAACTCGCCCGCGCCGCTTATTTCGACGATCCGGTCGTGGCCGCGCAGCGCTATCACGAAAGCGCGGAGTTCGACGCGGTTCGCGACATGATCCCGCGCAAGGTGGGCCGTGCTCTCGATCTTGGCGCCGGCAACGGCATACTCTCCTACGCCCTGGCGCGCGAAGGGTGGTCGGTAACCGCAGTTGAGCCTGATCCGAGCGCACTCGTCGGTGCCGCTGCGATCCGGGCGCTTGCCGAAAGCACAGGCACGCCCATCGATGTGCTCGAAGCGTTTGGGGAGGCGATCCCGTTGTCCGCCGCAGGCTATGATTTGGTCGTCGCACGGCAGGTGCTGCATCATGCCCATGATCTTCCGGCTTTCTGCCGCGAAATGGCGCGTCTGTCTCGCGAAGGCGCGACGGTGCTGTCGTTGCGTGACCACGTGGTCTCCGGGCCGCAGCAACTCGAGCCTTTCCTGAGCGCACACCCGCTTCATCATCTCTACGGCGGAGAGAACGCCTTTACGCTGGCGGGCTACCGCGCTGCAATCGAGGGGGCCGGGCTGACGATCGATCGCGAACTGATCTCGTTTCGGTCCGTCGTGAATTATGACCCAATGATACCATCCGAGATTCGCGAGAGGCTCGCCAAAATCTTTGGTGCGTTTTCCCCGGTTGTTCGCCTGGCCCTTTCGACTGTGCCCTTTGGTGTCGTCGCCAGGGTCGCCGCCCTGCTTGACCGCCGGCCTGGGCGCCTGGTCTCTTTCCTCTGCCACAAGCACGGGCCTTTGCCACAAGCAGGGGAAGGACTGATTTCTTGACACAATCAAAAGAGGCCAAGCTTGTCTGGGTGACTGGAGCCGGCGGTTTCATCGGCCTGCACCTCGCTCGTTTTCTTGCTCAAAAGGGGTGCCATGTCATCGGCTTCGGTCGAAAACAAGCACCGGGTTTTGCGTTGGCGACCGGCGGCGTATTTTTTTCCGGTGGAATAGCCGTGGAAACGATGGATACGGCTCTGGCAGCGCATGGTCGCCCGTCAGCCGTGTATCATTTGGCGGGTGGCGCAACGGTCGGCCAGTCGATTGCCGATCCCCTCAAGGACTTTGAACAAAGCGTTGTCTCTGCGGCTCGTGTCCTCGATTTCTTGCGCCGCCACGCACCCGATGCACCTGTCGTTCTTGCATCCTCCGCCGCCGTCTATGGCGGCGGGCATGCCGGTTCGATCAGGGTCGACGCGGCGCTCGATCCCTATTCTCCCTATGGCTATCACAAACGTATGGTTGAGGAGCTTGGCCGGTCATATTGTGCCGCATACGGCCAGCCAGTCTCGGTGGCTCGCCTCTTTTCGGTCTATGGCGAAGGGTTGCGCAAGCAACTGCTCTGGGATCTCTGCGGAAGGCTCGCGGCAGGCGAAACCCACATTGTGCTTGGCGGCACAGGTGCGGAAATGAGGGATTGGCATCATGTCTCGGATATCGTGCGGTTGATCCATCGCATTTTGCCTCAAGGCGAACCGCGCTTCGCCGTCTATAATGGCGGTGCGGGCGCTCCTGCGTCCGTCAGCACGATTTCCAGCATGGTTTTGGATGCCTGGGGAGGGAACCATCGCCTCTCGTTTTCTGGAGAATCCCGGCGGGGCGACCCTGTCAATCTGATCTCGGATCCCTCCGGCGTCCCGGAGGGGCTTCAGTTGCAGGTGCCGCTCGGCAGGGGCATTGCCGGCTATGTCGATTGGTATCGCGCTGAAATTCTCGCCGAGCCGGTCGGTCATCTGCGACGCTCCGCGCCTTGATTACCGTCGGCTTCACTCTCATCGGCCGCGGAACCTGGTCAGGCGGCGAGTCCTATCTACGCAACATGCTGAGCGTCATAGCCTCTGAGTTGCGTGGTAAGGTGCAGGCGAAACTGTTTCTTACCCCTGAGCAGCATTCAAGCATTGGCGCGTCCTTCGATCATATGTTGGCTGCGCCTGCTATTGTTGATGACCGGGTCACGGGCGCCGGGCTCGGCAGGCGAGGGCTGATCGCACTTGCTGGCGGAAGTGACCGTGCCTTCGCGGATCTTGTCGCTGCGCAATGCATCGATGTCGTGTTTGAAGTCGCCCAGTGGTTCGGCAACCGGTTTCCAGTGCCGGTCGTCTCCTGGATTCCGGATTTCCAGCACCGTCGTTTGCCGCACCTCTTTCCGCGTAGCGCCTGGTGGCGCAGGGATCTCGGCTATCGCCTGCAGACGTCCGGAAATCGCACCATAATGCTCTCGAGCGGGGACGCGCTGGCGGACTGCAAAAAATTCTATCCGACCTCGCGCAACAAGACCGCCGTCGTGCGTTTCGCTATCGATCTCGATCCCGGCGCCATCCTGGCGCATGCCGATGAGGCGCGCCAGGCACATGGTCTGCCCGCGCGTTTCTTCTTTCTGCCCAACCAGTTTTGGATCCACAAGAACCATAGGCTGGTCATAGAGGCGTTGAAGCATATAGACCAAATCGGGGCGCTGGGCTCCTTGCCGCCGATAATCCTCACGGGGCGCACCATCGATCCGCGCGACCCGACATTGTTCAAGCGCCTGATGGAGCTTGCGGAAACGCACCGGCTCGCAAGCCATTTTCGACACCTCGGATTGATTCCCTATGACGATGTCGTCGCCCTGATCGGTGCCGCGGACTATCTTCTGAACCCTTCCCACTTCGAGGGGTGGTCAACCACGGTCGAGGAAGCCAAGTCGCTGGGCACGCCGATGCTGCTATCCGACATTCCACTGCATCGCGAGCAGGCGCCGGAATCGCTTTTCTTCGCACCCGATAGTGCAGAAGCGCTGGCGCAGCGACTCCTGGAAGCCGCGCAGCGCCCACGCTTAGCCCGCGACAGTGTCGCCGTGCTACAAAGCCGGCAACAAATGCGCCGCCGAGACTACGCGGCAGCGCTCCTTGCTTTGTTTGAAAATGTCAGAGGTGTCACCCCATGACCGAGCGGATCGTCAGTTTTGTCATGAGTGGCGGTATCGGCTCACGACTGTGGCCGCTGTCGCGCGAGGACAATCCCAAGCAGTTCCATGATTTTTCCGGCGATGGCTCGATGCTGTTCAAGACCTTGCGCCGGCTGACGGCGCGGCCGAAGGGCGAAACGCCGGTCTTCCTGATTGCATCGGAGCGGCACGCCGACCGCGTCCACGCCGATCTCGCCGGCCTCGATCTTTCCGGCGGCGGCCCGTTGTTCGAACCGACCGGCCGCAACACTGCCGCCGCCGTTGCCTTGGCGACGCTGCGCACCTTGTCCGAATTTGGCGACAGCCTGGTGCTGGTGGTGCCGTCCGATCATGAGATCACGACCGCACGGCAATTCTGGCAGAGCGTGGAAAACGGCACCGGCGCGGCGCGTGCCGGCCGGCTGGTGGTGTTCGGCATCAAGCCCGGCCAGCCGGAGACCGGCTACGGCTATATCGAGGTCGCCGACGAGAAGGATGGCATCTATGATGTCTCGCGTTTCGTCGAGAAACCAGACCTCGCAACCGCGCAGAGCTATCTGGCGGCCGGCAATTTCTACTGGAACACCGGCATCTTCCTGTTTCGCGCCAGCGCCATGCGCGACGCCTTCACGGCTTTCGAGCCCGAGATCTGGAAGGCCACCGAACTTGCCTATCAGGCGGCGACGTCAGATCTTTCCGGTCTCTACATGCCTCTGGAACTCTACGCCGCCATTCCGTCGACGTCGATCGACTATGCGATCATGGAGCGTGCCAGCCACATCGCCATGGTGCCGGCCGGCTTCCGCTGGAACGATCTCGGTTCGTGGCAATCACTGCTCGATGTCGGTCCGTCCGACAATGACGGCAACGTCATCGTCGGCGATGTCGTCGCCATCGACTGCGAGAACTCCTACATCCGCAGCGACAGTCGCTTGCTCTCTGCCATCGGCTTGAGGGACGTTGCCATCGTCTCGACCGCCGATGCCACTTTCGTCGCCCCGGTCAGCCGCAGCCAGAACGTCAAGAAGATCGTCGAGCAGCTCGAAAAGAGCGGCCGGCTGGAAACCAGGTTCACACCCGCCGGCGACCGCGTGATCGAAAGCGGCGCCTGGCGGCGCCGTGTGCACCACTGGCTGTTTGAAGAGACGGTGCCGCTGTGGTCCACCGTCGGGGTCGATGAGCGCCATGGCGGCTTCCACGAGGTACTCGGTTTTGACGCCACACCGCTGATGAAGCCCAAGCGCATGCGCACCATGGCCAGGCAAGTCTACGCCTTCGCTGTCGCCAAGGCGCGCGGCTGGGACGGGCCCGCCGACCGGTTGATCAGCCACGGCCTCGAATTCATGAACAGGAACGGCCGCACCGACAATGGCGGCTGGGTGCGCACGTTTAATGTCGACGGCACGGTCGCCGACGCAGCCGAGGATGCCTACGATCATTCCTGCGTGCTCCTGGCGCTGGCGCATGCCCATATGGTCGGCAATCCTGATGCATTGCGGCTTGCCGAAGAAACGTTTTCGTTTCTCGACGCGCATCTCGAGGATCACCGCATGACCGGCTTTCTCGAAACGTCGAGCGGCGCCGGCGAACGCCGTTCCAACCCGCACATGCATCTGCTCGAGGCTTTTCTGGCCTGGCATCAAGCGACGGGCGAGCTCGCCTAT
The DNA here is from genome assembly GCF_055811515.1 of Mesorhizobium sp. WSM4841. Classification (NCBI taxonomy): domain Bacteria; kingdom Pseudomonadati; phylum Pseudomonadota; class Alphaproteobacteria; order Hyphomicrobiales; family Phyllobacteriaceae; genus Mesorhizobium; species Mesorhizobium sp. WSM4841. The sequence continues at coordinate 156,848 of NZ_JBVVQC010000001.1, read as the reverse complement.
CTTCGCCGCGCCGCGCGCATCGTCGATCTGTTTCGCAGCCATTTCTTCGATCCGGAAAGCTGGACGCTGGGCGAATATTTCGATGCCGAGTGGAGGCCGGCGGAGGGCGAGAAAGGGACATGGACGGAACCCGGCCACCATTTCGAATGGGCCTCGCTGCTGGTCGACTTCACCGGGCGCAGCGGCCAAAGTGACCTGACCGGCTTTGCCAGAAAGCTCTATGCCTCGGCCATCGCCAATGGGCTCAATCGCGCCACTGGCCTTGCCTATGGCGCCGTCTCGCGGCAAGGCCTGCCACTCGACCTTGTCTCGCGCAGTTGGCCGCAGGCCGAAGCGATCAAGGCGGCGATTGCACTGGATGGCTCAGGCGGTCCCGATCTCAAGCCCGAGATCGAAGCGCGTGTCGGTCGCCTGTTCCGTTGGCACATCAATCCGGCACCACTCGGCCTGTGGATAGACCGGATCGACGAGCGGGGCCGCTCGCTGGCGACCGATGTGCCGGCAAGTATCTTCTACCATCTGGTCTGTGCGCTGACCCAATATCTCGACAGCACCGCCGGCAAATCTCGATAGAGCAGTTGACGGGATAGGAGGTGGTTGCGCGGGCGTTTCCGTTGGCGAAATGCGCGCGCCTGGCCACGGCGGGGAGTAGGATATTGTCATTCAAGAAAATAGGCGTGCTGGCACTTGTTGCCTTGGCGTTGCGATTGGCTTCTTTGACATCATCGTGGAAGAAGGGACGGCTGTTCGTCCGCCAAAGCCGCAAGCGGCACTTGAGCCGTTTGATGGCATGCTTTCCATCCCGGCAGTCGATGATCTTCGCGCCGCCGGCCGCAAGATTGTGTTGTCCGTCGTGGCGTTTACCAAGCCGGGATCCAAATGTGCCTGGTAACGGAGGCGGCGCGCCGGGACTACCAAGGGGTCGCCCTGACCTGCAAGCCGTTCGGCAAGGGTACGCCTTGCGACGGCAATGTCGCCTCAAAGTTTGGTGACGCCATCGTTGTGCAATGCCTCACGTCCGATGGCACGGATTTGGCCGCGAAACTTGCCGAGAATGGCCGCTTGTGCGGACAGCCCGCGCAGGCGGGTTCGACCTACAAATCTTGCTTATCGGGTTCGTAGCTCACGGCTTCGCCAACTGCCCTCGCGGCCGTCATTCCACGAATCGCGTGTCATAAAACGAAAGGCAGGGATGTGCGATAACGTCAAACAGAGTCGACCATAATCCTGTACGAAGCACGGCGCGATGGCGGCCATTCAAAGGCCACGAAATAGACCTGATTCCCGACAATTTCCAGAGGGGCCCGCAGCGAAAAAATGCTAAGTTCAAAGCTGCCAGGTGAGTGTGTCCAATGAAGCACAGCGGAAGCCAAAAAGTCATCTCGCAAATGCCAAACAGGTTGGAATCAAAGCAAAAAGCTGTTACGCGCTTGGTCAATACCTTGGTACTTGGGCGGGGCCGAGGTGCGGCGGGACAAAAAGGATCGAAACGAATGAACGTTATAGTTAAAAGTGCGTTAGCCGGATTTGTCGCCTCGATCGGTTTCGGCCCAGTTTCATCTTTCGCTCAGGACACGTCATGCACCTGTACGACAGCCTATCAGGCAGCAGCGAATTCGATTGGTTCCATCGGGCGCGCCAATGGCGACGTAATGGTTTCGCAAGCCGCCGGGTATGGCCCTGCCAAGCCGGGAAGCGCTCTGGATTTTGGCAGCCGCATAGTGGTCGGAGCCAGGGGATCGGCCGCCGTCAATGTCGGTGGCTGCAACCTGGATGTGCCGGCGAATTCAAGCCTCGAGATTTCCCGTGTCGAGAACAATATCTGCCTGAAGGTTGTGGGCTCCGAGCAGACGGCCGCCGCTGTCAGTTCCGAGCATACGGGTCAGATTCCCCCGGGCGGGGCCGCCAACTCCCGCCTTCCGCTCTTTCTTTTTGGGGGCATGGCTGGCACGGCTGGTCTCCTTGCTGCAACGCAGGATGACGGCGACAGCGTCAGCCCTTAAGCCGCCGCCCAGTGGATAATATAGCAGAGGCGTGAGACTGCCCTGTTGTATTGTATGCCTCTGTGCATCAGCCTTGGTGCGCCGGGTGGAGCCGGAAATGCTGATGAAATTCATTAACCATCCGCTCACTTTAGGTTGAAGTTGAATGAGCTTCGTCTTGGGCGATTTCATCCTATCCGACTGGGTGGGCACTGTGACAGGTGATTGCGGCACGCTGATCACCAGCTTGCACGATGACGACAACGCTGTCAGCGAATAGCTTGAGTTCTACCGCACTGCATGGACTTGATGGATGCGTCATTCGCTATCGTGCGGGTGGCGCATTTACCTTTTATCCGGGAGAAGTTGCTACGTTGCTTCAATGTGGCCACAAACGCCAATGATCGACCTGCATTCCCATATCTTGCCCGGTCTTGACGATGGCTCGCCCAGTCTTGCTGAATCGCTGGAAATGGCGCGGCTGGCGGTGGCAGATGGGACGACCCATATGGCGTGTACTCCGCATATCGTGCCAGGTATGTACGAAAACCGATCGGCAAATATTGCCCGAGCGGTTCAAGGGTTGGGGCAGGCGCTACATCGCGCGGCAATACCGCTTGCTCTTTACGTTGGCGCCGACGTGCATATAGCGCCGGATCTTCCGGAGCAATTGGCGCTGGGTAGCGTGCCGACCTTGAACAGGTCTCGCTATTTTCTATTCGAACCGCCGCATCACGTTCTGCCGCCAAGACTGGAAGATCTGGCTCTGCGCCTCATAAACGCCGGGTTCATTCCGATTCTTACCCATCCTGAGCGACTGACCTGGATCAAGACGAATTACGATGTTGTCGAGAGGTTAAATGCAATCGGCTGCCTTGTTCAGCTTACGGCAGACTCGATTGTTGGTGCTTTTGGACGCACAGCACTTTACTATTCGGAAAAGCTGATTGACGAAGGCAGGGTAGATATTATCGCATCGGACACCCATGGCGCCACCCGCCGGCGTCCTGGGCTTACGCAGGCCGTCGCCGCGGCGGCGAAGCGATGTGGGGAAGACGAGGCCCGCAACATGGTGTTGAAACGTCCAGGCGAAATATTAGCGAATCGGACTCTCGAGCCGGTCGGTAAGGCAGGCTCGAAAAAGCCAAGCCCCGGCAACGTCGGTCGCTTCGCAGGATTGGGTCGCTTGTTGAAGGGTGGGACCGCGTAATGGGCGTTTTTCATTTCGCAAAAAGCTGCACGATATGTGTCTTGCTCGCTTCGCTCTCTATGTCCGCCTGCACGAGCACCTCGTCGACGACATCGTCTTCGCCGACTTCGGTCGATGCGCTGCAACTGACGTCATCGTCGGCGCCGCTCTCGGGCGGCGGTGCCCTGCAGGTCGTAAAGGAACTGCCTGCGCCGCAGAACACCCAGAACGGCAATGAGCAGCCTTTGTCGCCGAACGATGTGCTCGAGGTGAATGTGTTCCAGGTCGACAATCTGAATAGAACCGTTCAAGTCGACGCCGGCGGGCAAATTTCGCTTCCACTTATCGGGACCGTCACCGCGGCAGGAAAGACCGTCCGTCAGCTTGAGCAGGAAATCGAAACGGCCTACGGCGCCAACTATCTGCAGTCGCCCGATGTGTCGGTCTACATCAAGGAATCGATCGGACAGCGCGTTACCGTCGATGGCGAAGTCACCAGGGCCGGTATTTTTCCGGTGTCGAGCAATTCCTCCCTCATCGACGCGGTCGCCCTTGCCGGAGGGTTCAATGCCGTTGGCGATGCAAAAAAGGTGTTTGTTTACCGCAATATCGGCCCAAACACATTGGTCGCAAATTACGATGTGGAGCAGATTCGCGCCGGCAAGAGCCGCAATCCACGCATCTATGGTGGCGACAAGATTGTCGTCTTCGCTTCGAAATCGAAAATTGCGATGAACAATCTCAAGGACGCTCTCGGAGTTGCATCAAGCGCAGCGAGACTTGCCGTAGTCCCCGGATTGTAAATCACGGCCAGTCAGAATTACGCACAGAGACAAACCCAAGGTTGTCACGCAATGCTCGATCGTAACAGGCAGCATCAAATCGCAGGCCCAGGGCATGGCCAGGCCTTGTCCGCCGACCTGTATTATGACGGTGCGCAAAACTATAGCCCGTACGGTCGCGATTACGCGGAGCAGGACGAGGGCTTCAATCCACTCAGGCTGTTTTTTTACGTTGTCCAGTATCGGTGGCTGATCGTCATGATGGTCGCCGGCGGGCTTGTCGCCGGCATCGTCGTTACCATGATGCAGACGCCAAAATATCGGGCAACAGCGCAATTGGAAGTGCTTGTTCCTTCGGCCAAGGTCTTCCAGGACCTTGAGGTGGTTTCTGAAACCAGCAACTTGTGGGCCTTTGAAACCGCCCGGGAAAAGCTGAAAAGCCGGGCTTTGGCGCAGCGCGTGGTCTTCCAACTAGGGCTTAGCGAAAAGCCGGATTTCCTGTTTCCGATCCCGAACTTCTCACTTAGCAATATTTTCTATCGTGCGTTCGGAATTTCCAAATCGCCTTCCATAGAAGAGAAAACCCCGGAGGAACGTGAGAGGATTGCGATTGGTCGCGTTCTCGATGACCTCAGGGTCACTCTGGTCTCAAATACAAGCCTGCTGTCGATTACGTTTGCCGACCAGAAACCGAAATATGCAACTGATATAGCCAATCAGGTCGCGCAAAGTTTTATTGACCAGCGCCTCGATCAGGTCGGCGAAACCTCAGACCTGGCACGGCAATTCATCCAGGAACAGGTTTTGCAGGTAAAGCAAAAGCTGCAGAAGTCCGAGGAGGAACTCGTCGCTTACGCAAAGGATGTAGGCATCACGATAACCGGCGACGAGAAATCGCTGATAGGGTCGAATATCGAGACTCTGAACACCGCGCTCGCGACGGCAATCCAGGAACGTCTCGATGCCGGACGGATGGTGGACCAGATAGACAAAGGTCGCGGGGCGAGCCTCGGCCCAGTCCTGGAGAGCGAAGGTCTGCAGAAGATCACCGACAAACTGTCGGATTTGACCAGCCAGTATCAGCAGAAGCTGGGCATATTGAAGCCTGGCTTTCCAGAAATGCAGCAGCTTCAGGCGCAGATCAAGGAGCTGCAACGGCTTTATAACAATGGCGTTTTGACTATAACCGACTCGCTGCGGCAGAAATATCAGGAGGCTCAGAACAAGGAGGCCGACCTCAAGTCAAAGCTTGCCGAGATGGAGATGCAGCAGGTTATCTTCAACGACAAAAACATCAAATATACGATCTTGAAGCGAGAAGTTGATTCGAACCGCTCTCAGTATGACAGCCTTATTGCCAAGTTGAACGAGGTTGGTGTGAGCTCAGAGCTCAAGACACAAAGTGCCGCGATCGTCGATTTCGCGACGCTGCCCAATGCACCTTATTCTCCACGCTTGGTCATCAATCTTGCGATCGCTCTGATTCTCTTCATGGCTCTGAGCGCATCAATTATCTATATCATCGAGTTGTTGAACAACACCTTCACCAATCCTGAGCAGGTCGAAAAGGAATTGGGATTGGCGATGCTCGGCATCTTGCCGCTTGTCGATGATCGGGAACTCATAGCCAGCATCACCGACCAGAAATCAGGACTGTCCGAAGCCTACCGTTCGCTTCGAACGTCATTGCAGTTCTCCGGCGCCGAAGGGGCGCCGCGATCGCTGCTGGTCACGAGTTCGGAACCCTCGGAAGGCAAGTCGACCACGTCGTTCAAGCTCGGGCAGGATTTTGCCGCGCTCGGTGCAAGGGTTCTCATTGTGGACGGCGATCTGCGAAAGCCCAACCTTCATCGGCTGTTTGGCCTCGACAACACAATCGGACTGAGCAATCTGCTGACAAACACCGTCCGCAAGGAGGATTTGGCAAGCATTTTCAGGGCGACGAAACATCCTAATGTGACCGTTCTGACCTCCGGAACGATCCCACCGAACCCCGCGGACCTGCTCTCTTCGCCGAAGATGGCGCTGATCATTACCAATCTCGGCAAGCGCTTCGATCTTGTCATAATCGATGCCCCGCCGATCGTCGGCCTTTCAGATGCGCCCATCCTCAGCCGGCTTGTCGAGGGCACATTGATGGTCATCTCTACCAACCAGGTGACACGCAAGTCGGCGAAGACGGCGTTGAAGCGCCTGCGAGCCGCCGGCGCGAATGTGGTCGGAGCCGCGATGTCGAAGTTTGCAGTGAACAAGTTCGACTACAACTACGCCTACAAATATATGAACTACCAGTATTACGACTACGGCACCCCGAAAATTGAGGGCAAAGTCGATGACGGAGCAGACCAGCCCGCTTATGCAAAATCTCCGGCGTTCAGGCGTTTGGTTCGTCGCATCCGTTCTAGCATTGGCGGCTTCGTCGATCGGGCTAAGTCGGTTTCTTGAAACCGAAACGCCAACCGTTTCCCTCGCGCTGGATCCGTTGAACGTCAATGCCTTGATAGGTGAGATCACCGACGGCCTGAACGACACAAGCAACGCTCCAGGTCTCGACGCATTGCTTGCCAAGGCCGAAAGCGCGCTTCGCTTTGATCTTGCGGACGCACGTCTCTATAGCCTGATCGGCGAAATCAAGTACCGACAGGGTGCAAAAAACCAAGCTTACGAATTTTTCGATCAAGCTCGAAAATTATCCAAGACCGAAATCCACGCGCTCCAGAGGTCGATAGGTCGCTCGATCGAAACAGGCGATCTATCAAAGGCCGTCGGCGAGATCGATATTTTGCTGCGGCGATGGCCAGATCAATTTCCTGAAATCGCCGAGGGGCTGCCGACAATCCTCTCGAACCCAGATGGATACCAGGCTGTGCTGGCAGCCATCAGGGGCGCGGCGCCCTGGAGAGCCAATCTGTTGGTCGCGCTGGGCAAAACCCCCGACGGGCTCGATTTTGCAAATCGGCTGTTGCTCGATTTGACCGGGTCAAGTGCGCCACCAAACTCGAGCGAATTGTCCCATGTGATCTACGGCTATATTCGTCAGAAGGAATATGAACAAGCGTATCGGTTGTTTCTTTTCAGTCTGTCCGATCAAGAACGGAAATTGGGCGGATATATTTTCAACAGCACATTTGAGCCTGTGTCTCGCGGCAAGCCTTTTGATTGGCAGGTCGGCGATCAGTCGGGCCTGGAAGTTACGTTTGCAACATCCCAAGATGCGGTCGAAGGTGAGGGGGGGGCGACGGTCCGCTTCCTGAATACGCCCGTCAAGAATACTCCTCTTCAGCAGTATATCCAACTGCCTCCAGGCTCCTACAAGATTTCGCTGGCTGCGTCTGCAAGAAACCTGAAGCTTCCGAAGGAGTTGTTCTGGTCGATTAAGTGCGCGGGGCCTGCTGGTGAAATAGCGAGATTCAATATTCCGGAGGGTACATACAATCGTCAGGCCCTGAGTCAGGATTTTTCGGTTGGACCGGCTGGGTGCCCCATGCAATTGTTACGGCTGGAGACGGCCGCCATTGCTGAGAGCTGGCGATTTCGCTACGTCGGTACGTTGGTAATGCACAAATTGAGCATCGAGAGACTTTCATCTTGAGCGACCGGCCATCGGAATGGGATAAATATCTCCTCGGATCGGTTCTGTTTATATCGCTGCTGATCGGCGGTGGCACTGTAAGCGGCCTTTACACGGACACGCTGATTGAGGTCGCGGCAATTGTCTCAGCCGCGGCGGTCTTTTCACAGGCCTCTGGCCAAAGAATCCCCCGTTCTGTTCTGTGGCTGCTCATCTTGGCCTTGGCGTTGGTGATTTTGCAAATCGTTCCGCTGCCTGCGGCGATATTCAGCGGATTGCGACCGGAACTGTTGCTCGCAGATTCCGGGCTGGTTGGAGAAACCCAATCTCGTTTCGTCAGTGTCGGCGTTGGACGGACGATCGAATCTCTGTTGTATATGGTGGCGTTGGGAGCGTTTTTTTTGAGTGTGTTGCGTTTGCGTGTCGGGCAGGTCCGTGCGCTTCTGCCGTTCTTTTTTATGGGTGTTATCTGCAACGGCTTGGCAGGCGCGATTCAATATTCGCTCTCAGATGACATCGCCATAGAGGGATTGTTGCCTTTCACGATCAATGCAGGGCTTTTTGCCAACGAGAATCATTTTGCGGCATTACTTTTTGTTTCTATCCCCTTTGTCGCTTATTACGGTCTGTTCCGAGGACATCTCTTGTCCGGATCGCTCGGGCTGGCCACGCTTTTGCTGCTCCTTTTGGCCGTCGGTTCGCGTGCCGGCGTTCTGATCGGATTAGCGATCACCGTACTATCCATAGTCTTTCTTTCAGCGCGTTCCAGGGTGAGCGGGCTCAGCATCCTTGCAGTTTTCATAGGCCTTTCGGCCTATACGATAGGCGCATGGACGAAGATCGATGCCGACGCGATTGATCCAGCTTTCGGGCGAGGAGAGATTGCTCGCACCACCATTGAGGGGATCAAAGAGAATTGGGCAACCGGCGTTGGGTTTGGAAATTTTCAAAAGGCCTACCAGATATATGAAAAGGAAGGGATGATTTTTAAGCAATATGTAAATCATGCTCACAATGAGTACCTTGAAATAGCTTTCGAAGGCGGAGCTCTTGCTGTTCTGTTGGTTACGCTTTATTTCGTAATGCTTTTTACGGCGCTTACCAAAGTTCGTCGCGATCCCCTTCAAAAGGCGGCGTTTCTCTCGGTGTCGTTTCTTCTCATCCATTCACTCGTCGATTATCCATTGCGGACCGAGGCGCTTGCAATGACGTTTGCCTTTATGAACGCCATTATCTTCCACAAAGGATTTGCAGGCCGTTCGGCCCAGAAGAACGAATTGATCGAGATTGACCACAACGGTGGCAAGTTGTTTGTTCCGATCGGAGCTTCGTCGTAGCGCCTCTTGGCGACGGCTCCGCTCTTCCATCAGCGGCAGGTAGGTAGCGTCCTGACCCAGGATATGTCGCTGAAACCAGGAAGATCATCAGGACTGCGTCCAGAAGAGGATTGCGATTGTCCCGGCCCGCACAGGCTGATCTCGGCCCTTCAAGAATATTTTTCTTGGGCCGCCAAGCCCATCAGCCCGTTGAGCAGGAATTTCCGGGTTCTGGTCCCCGCGTGGAAAATTCATTCGCGAACCACTCCAGGGCAGGCCTGTCTTGCATTGTTATAAACGATGGCGATCTGCTAGAAGGCCCGCACGAAGACACATTGTCCAGAAGTGAAGCTTGAACCGGGCCGCTGAAAATTGCGCCTGATGCATCGATGCAGGCTCTGGATTGGCACGAGAGAACGCTTACAGTCCATGAATATCGCGCTTACGCACCTTCAGCGGCTTGAGGCTGAATCCATCCATGTCTTTCGCGAGGTAGCGGCGGCCTTCGCCAAGCCGGTTATGCTCTATTCGGTCGGCAAGGATTCCTCCGTGCTGATGCATCTTGCGATGAAGGCGTTTTATCCGGCCAAGCCGCCCTTTCCCTTTCTCCACGTCGACACGACCTGGAAATTCCGCGAGATGATCGCCTTTCGCGATCAGATGGCGCAAAAGCTAGGCTTCGATCTCCTGGTCCATGTCAACGAGGATGGTGTGCGCGACAACATCAATCCCTTCGACCATGGCTCGAACACCCATACGCATGTGATGAAGACCGTGGCGCTGCGGCAGGCGCTCGACAAATACGGCTTCGATGCAGCCTTCGGCGGGGCGCGGCGCGACGAGGAGAAATCGCGCGCCAAGGAGCGGATATTCTCCTTCCGCAACTCCCAGCACGTCTGGGATCCGAAGAACCAGCGGCCGGAGATGTGGAAGATATTCAACACCCGCATCGCGACCGGTGAATCGATCCGGGTGTTTCCGTTATCGAACTGGACCGAACTCGATATCTGGCAGTACATTCTCCAGGAAGACATCCCGATCGTGCCGCTCTATTTCGCCAAGGAGCGACCGGTCGTCGAACGCGACGGCATGCTCATTCTGAAGGATGACGACCGTATGGAGCTGCGTCCCGGCGAGAGGGTGGAGAACCGGCTGGTGCGGTTCCGCACGCTCGGCTGCTATCCGCTGACCGGCGCGATCGAATCCGGCGCCGATACGCTGGAGGCCATTGTCGGCGAAATGCTGACGGCGCGCACCTCCGAACGGCAGGGCCGCCTGATCGACCGTGATGAAGCCGGCTCGATGGAAAAGAAGAAGCGCGAGGGGTATTTTTGAGCATGCGCCACATCACGGCCGAGAGCCTCGCGCCCACCGATGGCATTCGTGACTATCTGGCGGTGCAGGAACAAAAGTCGCTGCTGCGCTTCCTGACCTGCGGTTCGGTGGACGACGGCAAGTCGACGCTGATCGGGCGCCTGCTTTCGGATACCAAGCAGATTTTCGAGGACCAGCTTGCCGCGCTCGAGCGTGATTCGCGCAAGCACGGGACGACGGGCGACGACGTTGATTTCGCGCTGCTGGTCGATGGCCTCGAGGCCGAGCGCGAGCAGGGCATCACCATCGATGTCGCCTATCGCTTTTTCGCCACGCCGAAACGCAAATTCATCGTTGCCGACACGCCCGGCCACGAACAGTACACGCGCAACATGGCGACGGGCGCATCGACCGCCGATCTGGCCATCGTTCTGATCGATGCCCGGCAGGGCGTGCTGCGCCAGACCAGGCGCCATTCGATCATCGCCTCGCTGCTGGGCATCCGGCACATCGTCCTGGCCGTCAACAAGATCGATCTCGTCGGCTTCGACAACGCCGTGTTCGAACGCATCATCGAGGATTTCAGGCAGTTCTCGCACAAGCTCGGTTTCCAGACGATCGTGCCCATCCCGATGTCTGCCCGTTACGGCGACAACGTCACCAGACGCTCGGACAACACGGAATGGTATTCCGGGCCGACGCTGATCGAACATCTGGAAGCCGTGTCGGTCGATGAAGCCGTTGTCGAACTGCCGTTCCGCTTTCCGGTGCAGTATGTGAACCGCCCAAATCTCGATTTTCGCGGTTTTGCCGGCACGATCGCGTCCGGCTCCGTCTCACCAGGCGACGAGGTCGTTGTCGCCAAATCCGGCAAGTCTTCTCATGTCAGGCGCATCGTCTCGCATGGCGGCGACCTGAGCCAAGCGGTCGCCGGCCAGGCCATCACTCTTGTTCTCGACGACGAGGTCGAGGTCTCGCGCGGCAATATGCTGGTGTCGCCGGCGGCGCGGCCGCAGGTCGCCGACCAGTTCGCCGCCAACATCGTCTGGTTCGACGAGCACGCGCTGCTGCCGGGCCGGTCCTACATCCTGCGGACCGAGACCGACCAGACCAGCGCAACCGTCACCGACCTGAAATACCGCGTCAACGTCAACGACTTCGCTCATGAGGCGGCCAAGTCGCTCGAAATGAACGAGGTCGGCATTTGCAACATCTCGACGCGGGCGCCGATCGCCTTCGATACGTTCGCCGAGAACCGCACGACGGGCGCCTTCATCCTGATCGACCGCATCACCAACGCCACGGTCGGCGCCGGCATGATCCTGCATTCGCTGCGGCGTGCCGAAAACATCCACTGGCAATCGCTCGATGTCGGCAAGCACGGCCGCGCCGATCTGAAGAACCAGCGGCCTGCCGTGTTCTGGTTCACGGGTCTCTCGGGCTCGGGCAAGTCGACCATCGCCAACCTCTTCGAGAAGAAGCTATTCGCCACCGGCCGTCATACCTACATCCTGGATGGCGATAATGTCCGCCATGGCCTCAACCGCGATCTTGGCTTCACCGACGCCGACCGTGTCGAAAACATTCGTCGCGTTGCGGAAGTGGCGCGCCTGATGGCCGATGCCGGGCTGATCGTCATTGTTTCCTTCATTTCGCCCTTCAGCGCCGAGCGGCGCATGGCCAGGGAATTGATGACCAATGGTGAGTTCGTCGAGGTGTTTGTCGACACACCCTTTGAAGAATGCGCCAGACGCGATCCGAAGGGCCTCTATGCGCGGGCGTTGAATGGCGAAATCAAAAATTTCACCGGCGTCGATTCACCGTATGAAGCCCCGGAAAACCCCGAAATCCATCTCAAGACACTCGGCAAGTCTGCCGAGGAGATGGTAGAGGCCCTGGAACTCTGGCTGAACGAGCGCGACATTGCCGAAAACCAATATGATAGCGGCGGCGGCATCTGACGACGAAGCGATGCTCGGCGTGTTCGAGCGCCTTGCCTTGGCGGCGGGGCGAGAGGTGATGCGCGTCTTCGATGCCGGCTGCGCGGTCGACCAGAAATCAGACGCCTCGCCGGTGACCGAAGCCGATCGCCAGAGCGAAAAGATCATTCTCGACGGACTGCGCGCGGCGTTCCCCGATATCCCTTGCGTGGCTGAGGAAGAGGCATCGGCCGGCATCGTGCCGCCCGATCTCGACGACGCCTTCTTCCTGGTGGATCCGCTCGACGGCACCAAGGAATTCGTCAATCGCAGGACCGACTTCACCGTCAACATCGCGCTCGTTCGCCACGGCGTGCCGGAGATCGGTGTCGTCTTCGCGCCATGCACCGGACGCTTCTTTTCCGGCCGGCCGGGCAGGGCGGAAGCAATCGATATCAATAGCGACTACCAGATCATCGGCCGGCGGCCGATTTCGGTGAGGGCGGGTGTGGCGCCACTGACCATCGTCGCCAGCCGGTCCCACAATACGCCGGAGACCGAAGCCTATATCCGCACGGTGGGCGCTGCCGAAATCGTCTCGGTCGGCTCGTCGCTGAAATTCTGTCTTGTCGCCGGCGCCGAGGCCGACGTCTATCCGCGCTTCGGCCGCACCATGGAATGGGACACCGCGGCGGGTGACGCGGTGCTGCGCGCGGCAGGCGGCATAACGCGCACGCTCGATGGTCAGCCGCTCGCCTACGGCAAGCGCAACCAGAGCGATGACGTGGACTTCGCCAATCCGCATTTTATTGCAAGCGGCAGGCCTGCGGGCCAGTAATCTCTCCCCTTGAGAGGGAGATGCCAAGTTTTGGCAAAGAGGGCAGGCCAGAGGGGTCGCCACGCGTGAAGCGCCGACCTCCCTCTTTCGTTTCCATATGCGTCGCACCTGCTGAGGCGACCCCCTCTGTCGCCTTCGGCGACATCTCCCCCTCAAGGGGGGAGATTACGCGCTTACGCCGCGGCGATTTGCGCCGAATTCGAGCCGATATGGTTGCGGATCGTCTCGATGATCCGGTCCTGGTCGGCCTCGCTCAGATAGGGGTGCATGGGCAGGCATAGGATACGCTTCGGCAGCCCCTCCGAAACGGCCAGGCCTGTCGGCGTGCGCGGATAGTCGCGGTAGGCGATCTGGCTGTGCAGCGGCTTCACGTAATAGATCACCGACGGGATGCCTTTTTCGCCGAGATGTGCCTTCAGCCCGTCGCGCTTCGGCGTCTCGATGGCATATTGCGCCCAGGCCGAACGGCTGCCTTCCGGGTTGCGCGCCGCGTTGACGATGTCGCCGAGGCCTTCGGCATACCGATTGGCGACCGCTTGCCGGGCAACCATCTCGTCTTCGAGAATGGCCAGCTTCTCGATCAGGATCGCCGCCTGCAGCGTATCGAGCCGCGAATTGATGCCGACGCGGACATTGTCATATTGGGTTTCGCCCTTGCCGTGGAAGGCGAACGAGCGGAGCTGTTCGGCCAGCGCATCGTCATTGGTGAACATCGCGCCGCCGTCGCCATAGCAGCCGAGCGGTTTTGCCGGGTAGAAGCTGGTCGAGCCGACCGCGCCGAACGAACCTAACATCTTGCCGTCGATCGAGCCGCCGATCGCCTGCGCGGCATCTTCGATCACCATCAGCCCTTCGCGGTTGGCGATGGCCATGATCGCCTCGTAATCGGCGGCGAGCCCGAACAGGTCGACGGGAATGATCGCCCTTGGCTTCAGCCGGCCTTCCGCCTTGATCATGGCGATGGCGGCTTCGAGACTGGCGATGTCGATGTTGTAGGTCTGCGGATCGACATCGACGAAAACCGGCTCGGCCTTGGCCAGCGCCACCACTTCCGCCGTGGCGGCGAAGGTGAAGCTCGGCACGAACACCGCGTCACCTGGACCGATGCCGGCCGCAAACAGCGGTAGCAGCAGTGCGTCGGTGCCGTTGGCGCAGGCTACGACATGCTTGGTGCCGATATAGGCGGCGAGCTTGTTTTCGAATTCGGCAACCTGGGGGCCGAGAATGTAACGTCCCTCGTCGACGACGCGGTCGATGGCTGCTTTCAGCCTGTCGCGGATTCGTTCGCGCTGCGCGCCAAGATCGATGAACTGCATGTCGGCCTCAAAACGGTATTAGCTAGAGAATGGCCGCTGGTAGCAGAGTTGCGCCAGCCGAGAAAGCTGCACGAACGAAACCGCGAATTGCTCAAATGTCGCAGCCTGTTACCCCTGATTCCGACAGGTCCCCGTCGGACGCCGGAAATCCGGGGCTTTGTTGCGCACGATACGGCCCTTGTGTCGCACGCGCTCGGCTGGGCGAAACATAAAGTGATCGATGTCCAGCACGTCTTCAGCGCATCGCCGTCCAATCAGGCGATTTCATGCCGCCAGGGCGGATTGGCGCCGGCCCGCGACACGGTCACCGCCGCAGCCTTGGCGCCAAGCGCCAGCGCCTTGTGGATGGCGTCATCCGGCAGATTGGCGATCGCCTCCTTCGACAGCAGGCCTTGCTCGTGCAGCGAGGCCAGGATGCCGGCGTTGAAGGTGTCGCCGGCGCCGACCGTATCGACCACCTCGACCTTGTCCGGCACGACGGTGACCTTGTGATCCCTCGTATAGCCGACGGCGCCTTCGCTGCCATGGGTAACGACGATCAGCGTCGGGCCGCGATCCAGCCAGTTGCGGACGACGTCCTCATGCGAGCCGCCTTCGCCGAACCAGTTCAGGTCCTCATCCGACAGCTTCACGACATCGGCCATCGCCATCATCGAGCGGATGCGCCTGAGATGCTTGGCCTTGTCCGGTATGAAATTCGGCCGAATGTTGGGGTCGAGCATCATGACGCGGTGGCTGTGCTCGCGCCGCATGAATTCCTCGTAGGCTGATCCGGCCGGCTCCGAGATCAGGCTGATGGCGCCGAACAGCATGGCTTCGATCTCGCTGCCGAGTTCCGGCAGATCGTCGATGGTCAGCATGCGTCCGGCTGTGTTTTCATCGTAGAACGTGTAGGTCGCCTGGCCGTTGTCCAGCCGCACGAAGGCGAGCGTGGTCGGCCGGGGCGACGTGTGCGCATAGGTGGAACTGACCTGGCTTGCCCTCAGCGCGTCCTCGAACTGGCTGCCGAACAGATCCGTCGACAGGCCAGAAAAGAAACCGGCGGGTGCTCCCAGCCGGCCAAGCGCTATTGCCGTGTTGAAGACCGCGCCGCCGACATAGGGGGCAAAGGCCGGCTCGCCCTCCGTCGTGGTGCGTGGCAGCATGTCGATCAGGGCTTCGCCGCAACAGAGGATCATGATTTCCTGTTCTCCGGCGGATAGATCACACCCTTGCGGATGATGATGTTGGCGTAAAGCCGCGGCTCGCTTGTCGCGACGATCGCGTGCGCGGATCTAACCCGTAAATAGAAGTCGGCGCCGGCAAGCGCAACCACCTTGCGGCCCGGAGCACGCGTGGCGCAGATCGCCTCCATTTCGTGATGAACGGGATCG
This sequence comes from Mesorhizobium sp. WSM4841, assembly GCF_055811515.1. NCBI lineage: Bacteria > Pseudomonadati > Pseudomonadota > Alphaproteobacteria > Hyphomicrobiales > Phyllobacteriaceae > Mesorhizobium > Mesorhizobium sp. WSM4841. The sequence continues at coordinate 141,248 of NZ_JBVVQC010000001.1, read as the reverse complement.
GCAAGCATGGGATCGCCTTTGACCGAGGCGCGAAACAGCGCCTCCGGTACTGCGTCATCGACAGGCAATAGGCTGAGAACAGCGTCGAGCATCGGAACAAGATGATGACCGTCGGCGCGGATGAGCCGGTGTGCCTGTTCCTTCGCCGGGTAGTTTCCGTCAACAAGGGCGATCTCGTCGCCATGGCCCATGGCACGCAGCATCGCCAGCAGCTCCGGGCCGAGCAGGGCCGGGATTCCGATCAGCATTCAGGCACTCCTGGAAATCGTGGTCGAGCCGATGAGGAAGCGCTCGGAAAGCGGCAGGCTGGCCCCGCCCAGGGCACGTGCATGAATGCCGACAGTCCCCTCGCGAACGTCCGGAAGCTTCAGGCCTTCACCGTCGATCTTGCCGATGGCTTCGATAACGGCATCGACGAGCCGGCGCCGCACAGCCTTCGGCATCCATCCGTCGATCACCGCTGCCTCGAAATCGATAACCGAGGACGCCGCCACGATAGCATAGGCGAGCGCCTGCGAGGCGCAGGCGATCCAGTCGTCGAGCTCGACGCCGATCTCGCCCCAATCCTCCGGTGACGTCCACAGATGTGAGGCTTCGACGCCGCGCGCGTTGAGCGCCTTTTCCAGCATGGCGATCGACGCCACGTCGATCAATTGGGTCGGCTTGCCGTCCGGTCCGGGCACCGGCATCGAACCCAGCGCGCCGGCATTGCCGGTCGGTCCGCCGAAAAGGTGACCGTTCAGCACGATGCCGCCGCCGGCGAAGGCGCCGATATAGAAATAGACGAAGTCGCGCGCCGCACCCGCCTTGCCGAACACCAGCTCGGCGCCGCAAGCCGAGGTGGCGTCATTCTGCAGGTAGACCGGGAATTCGCACTGCGCCTGGATGTCGGCGCGGATGTCGCGGTTGCGCCATTCGTCCATGACGTCGCGCGGCGCACCTGCCGTATCGGCCCAGTTCCACAATTCGAACGGCATGGCGATGCCAAGTCCGGCAATGCGCTTGTCCTGAGCCGGGGTGAGTTCGCCGCGCATTGTCTTCATGCCGGAGGTGACGAATTCGACCGTCTCGCGCGGTGCCGGATAGCGGTAGGAATGCTGCAGCATCGAGCGCACATTGCCGAGAAAGTCGATCAGCACGAGTTCGGCGCTGCGACGGCCGATCTTCAGGCCGATGAAAAAGGCGCCATCGGGATTGAGCGCCATCGGAATGGAAGGCTGGCCGATCTTGCCGCGCAGCGGCGCCTGGCGGACAAGGAGGTTGTCCTGCTCGAGCTCACGCATGATGACCGAAACCGTTTGGGCCGAAAGCCCGGTCATGCGCGCAATGTCGGACTTGGCCAGGCTGCCGTGCTGACGCACCAGCGACAGTACCAGCCGCTCATTGTGATCCCGCATGCCGCTCTGGTTGGTGCCGCGGTGAATGCGGCTCTCGGCTGCCTCGGGCGAACCGTGCCTTGTAATGCCGGTCTCCACCCCTGTTCCTCTCGTCTTTTCCCCTCAATCCTTTTGAGCCAGAATGAGTGAACGATGCAGCGCTGTCAATAATAAATAAGAGTGATTTAATTATTGACAGGAGCCTCGGTCTGGTATTCTGTTGGGGCAGGCGTCCACGCTGGGAAAAGTCGTCTGGATGCTTATGCGGACGCCGGGTGGCCGGCATCCGAAATGGTTCCACTGGGAGGAAATCGTGACCAAAACAACACTATTAAAATCCACCGTGTTTGCCGCGGCCGGACTGGGCCTGATGGCGTTCACCTCGGCTGCGTCCGCCGCCGATGTCGGAGCTTGCCTGATCACCAAGACCGACACCAACCCGTTCTTCGTCAAGATGAAGGAAGGCGCGTCCGCCAAGGCCAAAGAACTCGGCGTCGAGCTCAAAGCCTACGCCGGCAAGATCGACGGCGACAGCGAGAGCCAAGTGGCGGCGATCGAAAGCTGCATCGCCGACGGCGCCAAGGGCATCCTGATCACCGCGTCGGACACCAAGGGCATCGTCCCGGCGGTGAAGAAGGCACGTGACGCCGGTCTGCTCGTGATCGCGCTGGACACGCCGCTTGATCCGCTCGACGCCGCCGATGCGACCTTCGCGACCGACAATCTGGAGGCCGGCAAGCTGATTGGCGCGTGGGCCGCCGCGACGCTCGGCGACAAGGCGAAGGATGCCAGGATCGGCTTCCTCGACCTGACGCCCTCGCAGCCGACGGTCGACGTGCTGCGCGACCAGGGCTTCATGATGGGCTACGGCATCGACGTGAAGGACCCCAACAAGATCGGCGATGAGGACGATCCGCGCATCGTCGGCCACGACGTCACCAACGGCAACGAGGAAGGCGGCCGCAAGGCGATGGAGAACCTTCTCCAGAAGGACCCCGGCATCAACGTCATCCACACCATCAACGAGCCGGCAGCTGTCGGCGCCTACCAGGCGCTCAAGGCCGTGGGTCTCGAAGGCAACGTGCTGATCGTGTCGGTTGACGGCGGCTGCCCCGGCGTGAAGTCGGTCGCCGAGGGCGTGATCGGTGCGACCTCACAGCAATATCCGCTGCAGATGGCGGCACTCGGCATCGAAGCGATCGCCGCTTTCGCCAAGGACGGGACGAAGCCCAAGCCGACCGAAGGCAAGGATTTCTTCGACACGGGCGTCAACCTCGTGACCGACAAGCCCGCAGAGGGCGTGAAGTCCATCGACACCAAGGAAGGCCTCGCCAAGTGCTGGGGCTGATGCCGGTCTGACAGGCAACAGAACCGATCGGCCGGGCTTGATCCCCGGCCGTTTCGGGTGGACGATGCGGTAATCGCAAGCGCGAACAATTCCGGCGGCAGATCGGAAACAGTGGACGGGCGTCGGCGCGTGGCTGAAGCCCCACGGGAGAAAACATGGCTCAGGTTCAGGAATACGAGAAAGCTCTCTCGAACAGCGACGCAAGCGTTGCTGCTTTTGACGAGCACGGCACGTCGATCGTCAAGCGCATCCAGCATTTCCTGCATTCCACTCCGGCTGCGGTGCCGCTGATCGTGCTGGTTCTGTCGATCGCTGTCTTCGGCGTCACGATCGGAGGACGGTTCTTTTCGTCCTACACGCTGACGCTGATCCTGCAGCAGATCGCCATCGTCGGTATTCTAGGCGCCGCACAGACGCTGGTCATCCTTACAGCCGGCATCGACTTGTCAATCGGCGTGATCATGGTGATTTCGGCCGTGATCATGGGCAATTGCGCCGTCACCTATGGCCTGCCGACCTTGCTTGCCGTGGTGATCGGGCTTGCCGCCGGCTCGGCCTGCGGGCTGCTCAATGGCCTGCTCGTCGCCTACATGAAGCTGCCGCCCTTCATCGTCACGCTCGGCACCTGGAACATCGTCATGGCCACCAACTTCATCTATTCGGCCAATGAGACGATCCGCGACGCCGATGTCGACGTCCAGGCGCCGCTGCTGCATCTGTTCGGCCTGAACTTCAAGGTCGGCACGGCGGTGCTGACGTTCGGCGTCATTGCCATGGTCGTGCTGGTGCTGATCCTGTGGTACGTGCTCAATCACACGGCCTGGGGGCGCCATGTCTACGCCGTCGGCGACGATCCGGAGGCGGCCAAGCTGTCGGGCATCCAGACCAAGAAGGTGCTGATCTCGGTCTACACCCTTGCCGGGCTGATCGCCGCTTTCGCTGCCTGGGTCTCCATCGGCCGCAACGGCTCGATCTCGCCATCCGCCGCCGTCACCGACTACAATTTGCAGGCGATCACCGCGACGGTGATCGGCGGCATTTCCCTCTTCGGCGGGCGCGGCTCTATCCTGGGCACGCTGTTCGGCGCGATGATCGTCGGCGTCGTTTCGATGGGCCTCAACATGCTGGGCGCCGATCCGCAATGGAAAGTGCTGCTCACCGGTGTGCTGATCATCGGCGCCGTGGCGATCGACCAGTGGATCAGAAAGGTTTCGGTGTAACCATGACCCAGGAGCCCATCCTCACCGCGCGCGGCCTCGTCAAGCGCTACGGCCGCGTTACCGCACTGAACAGCTGCGACTTCGATCTCTATCCGGGAGAAATCCTGGCCGTGATCGGCGACAATGGTGCAGGCAAGTCGACGCTGATCAAGGCGATCTCGGGCGCGGTTGTCCCGGACGAGGGGGTCATCGAGTTGGACGGCAAGCAGGTGCTCTTCAAGTCGCCCATCGAGGCCCGCGAAGCCGGCATCGAGACCGTCTACCAGAACCTGGCGCTGTCGCCGGCGCTGTCGATCGCCGACAATATGTTCCTCGGTCGCGAGATCCGCAAACCGGGTTTTCTGGGCGACTGGCTGCGCATGCTCGACCGGCCGGCAATGGAAAAGCGCGCCCGCGACAAGCTCACCGAACTTGGCCTGATGACCATCCAGAACATCAGCCAGGCCGTGGAAACGCTCTCGGGCGGCCAACGCCAGGGCGTGGCGGTGGCGCGCGCTGCCGCCTTCGGCTCGAAGATGGTCATCATGGATGAGCCGACGGCGGCGTTAGGCGTCAAGGAGAGCCGCCGCGTGCTCGAACTGATCCTCGATGTGAAGAAGCGCGGCCTGCCGATCGTGCTGATCTCGCACAACATGCCGCATGTCTTCGAGGTGGCCGACCGTATTCACATCCATCGGCTGGGCCGTCGCCTCTGTGTCATCGATCCCAAGCAATATACCATGTCCGACGCCGTCGCCTTCATGACCGGGGCGAAGCTTCCGCCGGAGGCGGCACTGGCGGCCTGATGCATGTCGCCCAAAAGCGTGCCTCGGGCGTGAACCGAGGGTGCGCAGTGGTTTTGGGATGACGACATGTACATAAGTAAGAACTTAAGGCGCGTCGCAGAGGCCGCCCAAACGCGATGCGCTTTGAGTTTCTAATTGCCGTTGGGTAAGCTTCCCCGCGGCAATCTAACTCGATTGAACGCTTAACAATATGCGCTAGCATGGGCTGGGAGGAATGGTGAAAGCCGGTATGATCATGGCAACCGCACGAGAGGCAGCATGACGCGCGCGATGACATCCAAAGCTCCCATTCTCGAAAACTCCGATCCCAAGGCGCTTGCCGACGAAGTCTTGAAGGCCCTCAAATACAGGCTCGGCAAGGGGACCAGCGTCGCGACGCAATACGACTGGCTCACCGCCTCGATAAAGGTCGTGCGCGACCATATCGTCGATCATTGGATGCAGGCAACGCAAGAGGCCTACGCCCATCAGGAAAAGCGCGTCTATTACTTGTCACTGGAATTCCTCATCGGCCGCCTGATGCGCGACGCCTTCTCCAATCTCGGCCTGATGGACAATATGCGCGAAGCGCTGCGGTCTCTCGGCGTCGACCTCGACCTCATCGCGGCCCTCGAACCAGATGCAGCGCTTGGCAATGGCGGCCTCGGCCGGCTCGCCGCCTGCTTCATGGAAAGCATGGCAACCGTCGACATTCCCGCGCATGGCTATGGCATTCGCTACGCCAATGGCATGTTCCGGCAGGAAATCCATGGCGGCTGGCAGGTTGAGCTGCCCGAGACCTGGCTCGATCACGGCAACCCCTGGGAGTTCGAGCGGCGCGAACGCTCATTCGAGGTCGGTTTCGGCGGCTCGGTGGAATCGATCACCTCGAAGGACGGCAGGCTTGAGCGCCACGTCTGGAAGCCGATCGAACATGTTCTGGCGGTTGCCTACGATACGCCGGTGGTTGGCTGGCGGGCCAACCGCGTCAACACGCTGCGGCTCTGGTCCGGCATGCCGATCGATCCGATCCTGCTCGACAAGTTCAACGCCGGCGACCACATCGGCGCGCTCGCCGAGAGCAACAAGGCCGATGCCTTGTCGCGCGTCCTTTACCCTGCTGATTCCCACAAGGCCGGTCAGGAGCTGCGGCTCAGGCAAGAGTATTTCTTTTCCACCGCATCGTTGCAGGACATCATTCAGCGTCATCTCAGCCAGTATGGCGACCTGCAGTCGCTGCCCGACAAGGCGGCGATCCATCTGAACGACACCCATCCGGCCATCGCAGTGCCCGAGCTGATGCGCCTGTTGATGGATGTCCACGGCATGGATTTCGACCAGGCCTGGAGCATCACCAAGCGCACTTTCGGCTATACCAACCATACGCTGCTTCCAGAGGCGCTCGAAAGCTGGCCGGTGCCGCTGTTCGAGCGGCTGTTGCCGCGCCATATGCAGATCGTCTACGCCATCAACGCAGAAGTGCTGCTGGAGGCGCGCGCCTCCGACCAGTTTTCTGACGAGCAGATCAGTCAAATCTCGCTGATACAGGAAAACGGCGAGCGCCGCGTGCGCATGGGCAATCTGGCGTTTGTCGGCTCGCACTCGATCAACGGCGTCTCTGCCCTTCACACCGAGCTGATGAAGGAAACGGTGTTTGCCGAGCTCCACCGGCTCTACCCCGACCGCATCAACAACAAGACCAACGGCATCACGCCGAGGCGCTGGCTGATCCAGTGCAATCCCGGTCTCACCGCGCTCACCCGCGAGGCGATCGGCGACCGCTTCCTCGACGATATAGACGCGATCAAAGAGCTCGATGCCTTTGCCGACGACGCCGCCTTCCGCGACAGGTTCGCGGCAGTCAAGCGGGCGAACAAGGCCAAGCTTGCCAACCTCGTGGCCGACCGCCTCGGCATCAAGGTCGATCCCTCGGCGCTGTTCGACATCCAGATCAAGCGCATCCACGAATACAAGCGCCAGCTCCTGAACATCCTCGAAACAGTCGCCCTCTACGACCAGGTCCGCTCCCATCCGGAGCGCAACTGGATGCCTCGCGTCAAGTTCTTCGGCGGCAAGGCGGCGCCCAGCTATCACAACGCCAAGCTGATCATCAAACTCGCCAACGACGTCGCCAAGGTTATCAACCGCGACCCGGCCGTTCGCGGCTTGCTCAAAGTGGTGTTCGTGCCGAACTACAATGTCAGCCTGGCCGAGATTATGATGCCGGCCGCCGATCTTTCAGAGCAGATATCGACTGCCGGCATGGAAGCCTCCGGCACCGGCAACATGAAGTTCGCGCTGAACGGTGCGCTGACCATCGGTACGCTCGACGGCGCCAATGTCGAGATCAAGGAATGTGTCGGCGACGACAACATCTTCATTTTCGGCCTGACCACCGAAGAGGTCGCCGAGCGGCGCAGCAACGGCTACGATCCGCGATCGGTGATCGAAGCCTCTCCCGAACTGGCGCAGGCAGTGGCTGCCGTTTCGTCGGGCGTCTTTTCGCCTGACGATCCGGAACGCTATCGCGACCTGATGAACGGCCTCTATCAGAGCGACTGGTTCATGGTCGCCGCGGATTTCGATGCCTACGCCGCCACCCAGCGCGATGTCGACGCCGTCTGGCGCAACAGCCCGGATTGGTATGCCAAGGCAATCCGCAATGTCGCTCGCGTCGGCTGGTTCTCGTCCGATCGCACGATCCGCCAATATGCGAAAGAAATCTGGAACGTGCCCGTCTGATATGATTGCATGAGGCCACGAACAACGTGGTCCGGGTGCCGGGAGGGTCACTGCCTGATGAGGAAGCCGCGCGCGACCGCTGCGACAAGCGGGCCGGATGGACTGGCGTCAGCCGGTGATATCGCGGCAATTGTCGCCGGCACGCATGGTGATCCTTTCGCTGTCCTCGGTGTGCACGAGGTTGACAAGGGCTTTGTCGCCCGCTGCTTCGTTCCTCATGCCGAGTTCGTCACTGCCTATACGCTGACCGGCAAGAAAGCCGGCGAACTCTCCAGGCGCGACGAAGGCGGCTTCTTCGAGGGCAGCCTGTCGCTCAAAAAGCGTCAGCCGCTGCGCTGTCACGCGCGCAATGCCGGCGGTGACTGGTGGCTGACCGATCCCTATTCGTTCGGTCCGGTGCTCGGTCCGCTGGACGACTATTACATCGCCGAAGGTTCGCACCTCAGGCTGTTCGACAAGCTTGGTGCGCATCTCATCGATCACGAGGGTGCGTCCGGCGTGCATTTCGCCGTCTGGGCGCCCAATGCAAGGCGCGTTTCGGTGGTCGGCGACTTCAACGAATGGGACGGCCGCAGGCATACGATGCGCGTCCGCCGCGACACCGGCATCTGGGAGTTGTTCATTCCCGACATCGGCGCCGGCCGGCCTTACAAATATGAGATCATCGGGCCCGATGGCGTGAGACTCCCGCTGAAGGCCGATCCGTTTGCTTTCAAGTCCGAACTGCGCCCGGCCACCGCTTCGGTGACGGCGCTTCCGCCGGCTCATCAATGGGGTGACGAGGCGCACCGCAATTTCTGGCGCAACGCCGATCCCAGGCGCGAGGCGGTGTCGATCTACGAGGTCCACGCCGGCTCCTGGCAGCTTCACGACGACGGCAGCTTCCTGTCATGGGACGAGCTTGCCGGCCGGCTGATCCCGTATGTCGTCGACACGGGCTTCACCCATATCGAATTCATGCCGATCTCCGAACATCCCTATGACCCGTCCTGGGGCTACCAGACGACGGGCCTCTACGCACCGTCGGCCCGCTTCGGCGATCCGGACGGTTTTGCCCGGTTCGTCGACGGCGCCCACCGCGCCGGCGTCGGCGTCATCCTCGACTGGGTGCCGGCGCATTTTCCGGTGGATGCGCATGGCCTGGCCAATTTCGACGGCACCGCGCTCTATGAGCATGCCGACCCGCGCAAGGGCTTCCATCCCGACTGGAACACCGCGATCTACAATTTCGGCCGGCGCGAGGTGGTCTCATTCCTGGTCAACAATGCGCTGTTTTGGGCCGAGAAATACCATGTCGACGGTTTGCGCGTCGATGCCGTCGCTTCGATGCTCTACCTCGACTATTCGCGAAAGGCCGGCGAATGGATTCCCAACGAAAAAGGTGGGCGCGAAAACCTTGAGGCGGTCAGCTTCCTCCAGAGGATGAACAAGGAAGTCTACGGCCATCATCCGGGTGTGATGACGATCGCCGAGGAATCGACCTCATGGCCAAAAGTTTCGCAGCCGGTGCATGACGGCGGGCTGGGTTTCGGCTTCAAGTGGAACATGGGCTTCATGCACGACACGCTGGAGTATTTCTCCAAAGAGCCGATTTTTCGCAAGCATCACCACGGCGACATCACCTTCGGTCTGGTCTACGCCTTCTCAGAGAATTTCGTGCTGCCGCTCTCCCATGACGAGGTCGTGCACGGCAAGGGGACGCTGCTCGGCAAGATGGCCGGCGACGACTGGCAGAAATTCGCAACACTGCGCGCCTACTACGCCTTCATGTGGGGCTACCCCGGCAAGAAGCTGTTGTTCATGGGGCAGGAATTTGCCCAGCGCCGCGAGTGGAGCGAGGCGCGCGCACTCGACTGGAACCTGCTCGATTTCCGGGCCCATCGCGGCGTCTGGCAGACGGTGCGCGATCTCAACTATCTCTACCGCTCACGCCCGGCGTTGCATGCGCGCGATTGCGAGCCGGAGGGCTTTTCCTGGCTGATCGTCGACGATAGCGCGAACTCTGTCTTTGCCTGGCTGCGCAGCGCGCCGGGCGGAAACCCGGTCGCCGTCATCTCCAATTTCACACCGGTGCCGCGTGACGATTATCGCGTGCCGTTGCCGACGGCTGGAAGATGGCGCGAGATCATCAACACGGACGCCACCGACTATGGCGGTTCCGGCAAGGGCAATGGCGGTGCCGTCGAGGCTCGGGCGGAAGGAGGAGGCATCTCGGCGACGATGCTGTTGCCGCCGCTGTCGACGATCATGCTCGAACTTGCTCCGGACTAAGCGATGTCTCGCAGCGCGTAACTTGGGAGGATAAAAATGGCAGAGATAAAACGGACCCAGCCGCTGGCGCGCGATGCCATGGCCTATGTTTTGGCCGGCGGCCGTGGCAGCCGCCTGAGGGAGTTGACCGACCGGCGCGCCAAGCCCGCGGTCTATTTCGGGGGCAAGACGCGCATCATCGATTTTGCGCTCTCCAATGCGCTCAATTCCGGTATTCGCCGCCTCGGCGTCGCCACCCAGTACAAGGCACACTCGCTGATCCGCCACCTGCAGCGCGGCTGGAACTTCCTGCGGCCCGAGCGCAACGAGAGCTTCGACATCCTGCCGGCCAGCCAGCGCGTATCGGAAACGCAATGGTATGAGGGGACGGCCGATGCCGTCTACCAGAACATCGACATCATCGAGGCCTACGGCCCCGAATACATGGTCATCCTGGCCGGCGATCACGTCTACAAGATGGATTACGAGCTGATGCTTCGCCAGCATGTCGACGCCGGCGCCGACGTCACTGTCGGCTGCCTCGAAGTGCCGCGCATGGAGGCGACCGGCTTCGGCGTCATGCATGTCGACAAGAAGGACACCATCATCTCCTTCATCGAGAAACCCGCCGATCCGCCCGGCATTCCCGACAAGCCGGATTTTGCCCTGGCCTCGATGGGCATCTACGTGTTCAAGACCAAGTTCCTGATGGAGCAACTGCGCCGCGACGCGGCCGAACCGGGCTCAAGCCGTGACTTCGGCAAGGACATCATCCCCTATGTCGTCGAGCACGGGAAGGCGATCGCCCATCGCTTCGCCAAATCCTGTGTGCGCTCGACCGCCGAGAACGAAGCCTACTGGCGCGACGTCGGGACCGTCGACGCCTATTGGGAAGCCAATATCGACCTCACCGACATCACGCCGGAGCTCGACCTCTACGACCGCGACTGGCCGATCTGGACCTATGCCGAGCTGAAGCCGCCGGCAAAGTTCGTGCATGACGAGGATGGCCGCCGTGGCTCGGCGGTATCCTCGCTCGTCTCGGGAGATTGCATTGTCTCAGGCGCTTCGCTGAAGCGAAGCCTGATCTTCACCGGCGCACGCATCAACTCCTATTCGACGCTCGAGGACGTCGTCATGCTGCCTGACTGCCACGTCGGCCGCAGCGCGAGATTGAAGCGCGTGGTGATCGATCATGGTGTCAGGATTCCCGAAGGCCTCGTGGTCGGCGAGGATCCCGTCCTCGACGCCAAGCGCTTCCGCGTTTCCGAAAAGGGCATCTGCCTCGTCACCCAGGCCATGATCGACAAACTGGGATTGTCGTGAATGCAGGTCTTGTCGGTTACGCCCGAAATATTCCCTCTGATCAAGACTGGCGGGCTTGCCGACGTGACCGGCGCGTTACCCATCGCATTGGCGGGTAAGGGCGTGACAATGCGCACGCTTGTTCCCGGCTATCCCCAGGTCATGGAGGCCTTCAAGAAGAAAAAACCCGTACACCACTATCCGCTGCTGCAAGGCGGCAAGGCTTCGGTCCATGCCGTCCAGATCGCCGGGCTCGACCTGTTCGTGCTCGACGCGCCGCATCTGTTCGACCGTCCCGGCGGCCCCTATGGCAATGCGACCGGCGCCGACTGGCCGGACAATTGGCGGCGTTTCGCGGCCTTGAGCCAGGCTGGTGGCGACATCGCCGGCGGCGCCATCTCGGGCTACCAGCCGGATATCGTCCATGCCCATGATTGGCAATCGGCGATGACGCTGGCCTACATGCGCTTCGGCAAGGCGGTCGGCACGCCGTCGATGATCACCGTCCATAACCTCGCTTTCCAAGGTCAGTTTGGCGCCGGCATCTTTGGCGAGCTTGGCTTGCCGGCGGCGGCCATGGCGCTCGACGGTGTCGAATATTACGGCGGCGTCGGTTTTCTCAAGGCTGGCCTGCAGGCTGCCTGGGCCATCACCACAGTCAGCCCGACCTATGCGCAGGAGATCCGCTCGCCGGAATTCGGCATGGGGCTCGATGGCCTCATCAACATGCGGTCCGTCGATCTCTATGGCATCGTCAATGGCATCGACACCGAGATATGGAACCCTGAAACCGACAAGCATCTGGTCTCCAACTACACGGCCAAGACATTGAAGGCGCGGCACCCCAACCGGACCGCCGTCGAGGATCGTTTCAATCTCGACCGCGACGACAGTCCGATCGTCTGCGTCATCAGCCGGCTCACTTGGCAGAAGGGCATGGACATACTGGCAGCGGCCGTCGACGGGATCGTTGCCAGGGGTGCGCGCCTGGCGATCCTGGGGTCGGGCGATGCCGGCCTCGAAGGCGCGCTGCTGGCCGCCGCCGCCCGCCATCGCGGTCGCATCGGCGTCGTCGTCGGTTACGACGAGGCGCTTTCCCACACCATGCAGGGCGGCTCTGACGCCATCGTCATCCCGTCGCGCTTCGAGCCTTGCGGGCTGACGCAGCTCTATGGCCTGCGCTATGGCTGCGTGCCGGTCGTTGCCCGCACCGGCGGTCTTGCCGACACTATCGTCGACGCCAATGAAGCGGCCGTTTCGGCAGGTGTGGCGACCGGCTTCCAGTTCGCGCCCGCCGATGCCGGCGCCTTGCTGCACGCCATCCGCCGGCTGGTCGAGGCGCATGCCAACCCCACGATCTGGACGTCGATGCAGCGGCAAGGCATGAAGGCCGATGTGTCGTGGGACAAAAGCGCGGAAAAATACCTCGAACTCTATCGCTTGCTGCTATCGAAAAGGGCTGTCTGACGCATGATACGAACCGTCGCCACCAAACCCTACTTAGACCAGAAGCCCGGCACTTCCGGGCTGCGCAAGAAAGTGCCGGTGTTCCAGCAGGAGCACTATGCCGAGAACTTCATCCAGTCGATCTTCGATGCGTTGGACGGATTTAGGGGCAAGACCCTGGTGATCGGCGGCGACGGCCGCTTCTACAATCGCGAGGTAATCCAGAAGGCCATCGCCATGGCGGCGGCCAATGGCTTCGGCAAGGTGATGGTTGGGCAGGGCGGCATCCTGTCGACGCCGGCCGCTTCCAACATCATTCGCAAATACAAGACCTTCGGCGGCATCATCCTGTCGGCCAGCCACAATCCGGGCGGCCCGCACGAGGATTTTGGCATCAAATACAATGCCGGCAATGGCGGGCCGGCGTCGGAAAAGCTGACCGACGCGATCTTCGCCAAAACCAAGATGATTTCGAGCTTCAAGATCGCCGACATCGGCACGGTCGATCTCGACACGATCGGCACGGTCGAGGCGGGCGGCATGACGGTCGAGGTGGTCGACCCGGTCGCCGATTATGCCGAGCTGATGGAAAGCCTGTTCGATTTCGATGCCTTGCGCGCACTGTTCAGATCGGGTTTCCGCATGCGCTTCGACGCAATGCATGCCGTGACCGGTCCCTACGCCAAGGAGATCCTGGAGAACCGGCTCGGCGCGCCGAACGGCACCGCCCGCAACTTCATTCCCCTGCCGGATTTCGGCGGCCACCATCCAGACCCGAACCTGGTCCACGCAAAGCACCTCTATGACGAGATGATGGGACCGGACGCGCCGGATTTCGGCGCCGCTTCCGATGGCGACGGCGACCGCAACCTGATCATCGGCAAAGGCATTTTCGTCACCCCGTCGGATTCGGTGGCCATGCTCGCCGCGAACGCCCATCTGGCACCGGGCTACAAGGCCGGCCTGAAGGGCATTGCGCGTTCGATGCCGACCAGCGGTGCGGCCGATCGCGTCGCCGAAAAGCTCGGCATCGGCATCTATGAAACGCCGACCGGCTGGAAATTCTTCGGCAATCTGCTCGATGCCGGCATGGCAACGATCTGCGGCGAGGAAAGTGCCGGAACCGGTTCCAACCATGTCCGCGAAAAGGATGGGCTGTGGGCCGTGCTTTTGTGGCTCAATATCCTTGCTGCCCGCGGCGAAAGCGCCAAGCAGATCGTCACCGAGCACTGGGCCGCCTATGGCCGCAATTACTACTCGCGCCATGACTACGAGGAGATCGAGACCGACCGGGCCAATGCGCTGGTCGACGAATTGCGGCCGAAACTCGCTTCCTTGCCCGGCACCAGTGTGCGCGGTATGAAGATCGCCAGCGCCGACGATTTCGCCTACCACGACCCGGTCGACGGCTCGATAGCCAGGAACCAGGGCATCAGGGTGCTATTCGAAGGCGGATCGCGCGTCGTCTTCCGTCTCTCCGGCACCGGTACCTCGGGGGCGACGCTGCGTGTCTATATCGAGCGCTACGAGCCGGACAAGTCCAGGCACGATCTCGACACGCAGGAGGCGCTTGCCGACTTGATTGCGGCAGCCGATGATATCGCCGGGATTCGTAGCCATACCGGCCGCGTCAAGCCGAGCGTGATTACGTGAAGCTGGCGCGGCGCGCCTTTCCTTCTCCCCTTGTGGGAGAAGGTGGATTGGCGCGTAGCGCCGAGATGGTTGAGGGGTGTTGGACGGATCGTCGTAGGTGCCAGGCTGGAGCACCCCTCATCCGTCGCCTTTGGCTCCCCCTTCTCCAAGGGGAGAAGGGGGAGCCAACCTGCCAACCGCTCAAACCGTCTACGATCTGCTGTTGTGAGTGCGCGTGAGCCAGCTCGGCGCAATCATCGCCAAAGAAGGCGTTCGCTTCGCCGCATGGTCCTCGTCGGCTCGGCGCATCTGGGTCTCGATCTTCGACGATGAAGGAACCCGGGAGATCGACCGGCTCGAACTCCAGTCGGAAGGCGAGGGCGTTCACGCGGTTTTCGTTGCCGGCCTCGCCGCCGGCACCCGATACGGATTTCGCGCCGATGGCGAGTATGCGCCCGAGAATGGGCTTTGGTTCGATCCCGACAAGCTGCTGGTCGACCCCTATGCCGTCGAGGTCGACAGGCCCTATGTCTATGACGGCAGGCTCGCCGCGCGCCGGGGCGAGGGCACCGATACCGCGCCGCTGCTGCCGAAGGCGATTGCCGCCACCCTGCCGCAACCGGTGCCTGCCTTGCCGCCGCTATTCCAACCCGGTGGTCTGATCTACGAAGTGCCGGTGCGCGCCTTCACCATGCTGCATCCGGACATCCCGAAGCCCCGGCGCGGGACGATTGCAGCGCTTGCCCATCCGGCTATCGTCGAGCATCTGAAAAAGCTCGGAGTCGGGGCGGTTGAACTGATGCCGGTGACGGCATCGATCGATGAGCGGCATTTGCCGGCGCTCGGGCTGCGTAATGCCTGGGGCTACAATCCCGTGACCTTCATGGCGCTCGATCCGCGCCTCGCGCCCGGCGGTCTCGCGGAATTGCGGCAGACGGCCGCCACACTGCGTGAGGCCGGCATCGGCGTCATCCTCGATCTTGTCTTCAACCACACCGGCGAATGCGACAGGCTTGGGCTGACGCTGTCGCTGCGCGGACTCGACAGCCGCGCCTACTACCGGCATTGGCCGGACGGCAGCTTGGCTAACGACACCGGCACCGGCAACACCGTCGCTTGCGATCATCCGGTCGTCCAGGAAATGGTCCTCGAAACGCTTCGTCACTTTGTCTGCCATGCCGGCGTCGACGGTTTCCGCTTCGATCTGGCGCCCATTCTGGGTCGGGTCGATGGCGTGTTCGACGCTGCGGCACCGTTGCTGAGGGCTATTCGGAACGATCCGGTCCTCGGCGGCCGGGTGCTAATCGCCGAGCCCTGGGATATCGGCCCGGACGGCTATCAGCTTGGCAATTTTCCGCCGCCCTTCCTCGAATGGAACGACAGATATCGCGACGACATCCGCCGCTTCTGGCGCGGCGATAGCGGCATGGTCGGCGCGCTGGCGACCCGGCTTGCCGGCTCGTCCGACGTGTTTGCCAAGCCAGGCCGGCAGACAAGCCGCAGCGTTAATTTCATCGCCGCGCATGACGGCATGACGCTGGCCGACATTGTTGCCTATGAGCACAAGCACAATGAGGCCAATGGCGAGCAGAACCGCGATGGCCACAACGACAACCTGTCCTGGAACAATGGCGTCGAGGGTGAGACCGGCGACCGGGCGATCGTTACGGCCCGTTTCGATGACCAGTGTGCGCTGCTGGCCACGCTGTTTGCCTCGCGCGGCACGATCATGCTGACGGCCGGGGACGAATTCGGCCGCACCCAGAAGGGCAACAACAACGCCTATGCGCAGGACAACGAGATCACCTGGCTCGACTGGGCCGGGCGCGACCAGGCGCTGGAACAATACGCCGTTCTGCTCGCCGCGATGCGTCGTTCCGTGCCGGCGCTTTCCGACACGCGCTTCCTGACCGGAGAGCCGCCGCCGGGATCAGAAAAACCGGACGTCGTCTGGCTCACTGAAACCGGCACGCCGCTCGACGAGGCAGGCTGGCACGATCCGGGGCGGTACCGCCTGGTCATGATGCTCGGCGGCGATGATTGCCGCCTTGCCGTGGTCATCAATGGCGATCGCCGGGCGTGTATGTTCACGCTGCCGGAGCGCGACGGATTTCGCTGGGAGCCAGCCATCGAAACACCGGGCGGCGCAGCAGGAATTTCACGGCCGGTGCCAGGGCGAACGGTGATTTTCATGATCGAACACAAAGCCGCGCAACCTCAGATAAAGGAGAACGGCGGTGGCAAGTGAGAACGGCCAGTGGTGGCGCGGCTGCGTCATCTACCAGATCTACCCGCGCTCCTTCCAGGACACGACAGGGGACGGCAGCGGCGATCTGCGCGGCGTTGCCTCAAGGCTGGCTCATGTTGCATCGCTTGGCGCCGACGCCGTCTGGCTGTCGCCCTTCTTCAAGTCGCCGATGGCCGATATGGGCTACGACGTATCCGACTATACAGCCGTCGATCCGATGTTCGGCACATCAGAGGATTTCGACGCGGTGACCGTCGAGGCCCACCGTCTCGGCCTGAAAGTCATTATCGACCAGGTCCTGTCGCATTCGTCCGACCGGCACGAATGGTTCGTCGAAAGCCGCGCGAGCCGCGATAACCCCAGGGCGGACTGGTATGTCTGGGCCGATCCGAGGCCTGACGGCACCGCGTCCAACAACTGGCTGTCGGTCTTCGGCGGCCCAGCCTGGGAGTGGGACGCGACCCGCAGGCAATATTACATGCACAATTTCCTCGCCTCGCAGCCGGACCTCAATTTCCACAATCCGGAGGTTCAGGACGCCCTGCTGGAAACGGTGCGGTTCTGGCTGGAGCGCGGCGTCGACGGGTTTCGGCTCGACACGGTCAACTACTATGTCCATGACCGCTGGCTGCGCAGCAATCCGCCTTTGGCTTCGAGCGTTGCCGGCACCAACACCGAAACCAATCCCTACCTCTATCAGGAGCACCTGTTCGACAAGACACAGCCCGAAAACCTCGCTTTCCTCCGCCGTTTTCGGGCCCTGCTCGACGAATATGAGGGCCGCGCCGCTGTCGGTGAGGTTGGCGACGAAACCCGTTCCTTGCAGACGCTCGCCGCCTATACCAGCGGCGGCGACAAGCTCGACATGTGCTACACATTCGACCTGCTCGGACCGCAATTCTCGGCCGCACACGTGCGCGGATGCGTCGAAGCGTTCGAGAGTGCTGTCTCCGACGGCTGGGTCTGCTGGGCGTTTTCCAACCACGATGTCGTGCGCCACGTGACGCGCTGGACAAGGCCCGGCGGCAATCCGGAGGCGGTGGCGAAATTCTCGATCGCGCTGCTGTCATGCCTGCGTGGATCGATCTGCCTCTATCAGGGCGAGGAGCTCGGGCTGGAGGAAGCCGAATTGGCGTTCGAGGATCTGCGCGATCCATACGGCATCCGCTTCTGGCCGGGGTTCAAGGGCAGGGATGGATGCCGCACGCCGATGGTATGGGAGAAAGGCGCCGAGAACGCCGGGTTTTCAACAGGCAAGCCGTGGCTTCCGATCCCAGAAAGCCATCGCGACCGCGCCGTCGATGTCCAGAACGGCGAGGCAAAGTCGGTTCTAGCCAGCTACCGGGCGATGCTGGCCTTGCGCAGGCAGCATGCCGCGCTGGTACAGGGTTCGATCCGCTTTCTCGATGCCGAGGGCGATGTGCTTGCCTTCATTCGCGAAGGCGGCGGCGAGAAGCTGCTCTGCCTTTTCAATTTCGCCGAGGAGCCGGCCAAATGGCCGTTGCCGCAGGGTATCGATGTCGCAGAGACGATCGATCTTGGCGCTGGTGCCGCCTGGCAGGGAAAAATTCTGTCGCTGCCGCCTTTGGGCTGCTTCCTCGGACGAGCCGGCTGATGTCTTCATTTGTCAACTCATTGAACGAGCACGGAGCGCCCGCAAGTCGCGCCAATGACCCGGACATCTGCCTCGCCGACATGCACGCCCAGTGCCGCAAGCACGTTATAAACCAATTCGTCGACCGGCGCCGTCACGGCGTTCAGAGCCACAATCACCGCCGGCTTTACCGTTCCAAGCAGGGCGGTTACGTTCAGCAGCCCTAGTCCCAGCGCATTGATCGAGAGCGACAGTTCATCGACAAGCGATGTGGTGAGGGATTGCGTCAGGTTTTTCGTAGAAGCGGTCTTTATCGTCTTGTTGGCGATTTCGGTGCTGTTGAAGGTCAATGTCGTCGGATCGTTGTTGGTGATATCAAGCGCTGCAGACCCGTTCACCGACAGCAATGGAATGAGCAAAAGCCTCACTGCCGCGATCTGTGCATTAGAGAACGACTGTGGATTGCTGAAATCGGCAAAGGCGGTGGGGCTGCTGTCGGCATCGCTGGCGGCAAGATGCAGCGAGGCAACGCCCGGGCGCGCCGCGATGGAAACCTCCAAACTGTCCGGGCGCCCCGTCGGGCAACTAATGTCGGTCAGCTTGGCCTCGGCGTAGGCCACTTCGATATGCAGCGGAAGATTGACGGCCAGGAGAGTGGTGCCGCCTCCGAGATTCGAATTGCCGATGCCGACGGAGGCAACCAGCTTAATTCGTGTCTGCGCCGTGCGCACCACGGCGCCCTTCTCGCCGATTGTCAGCCACGGCGAGAATTGCGCAGGTTCGCCGATGGCGATGGCAAGTGTGGTCGAGGTAAGCCCCGGAATGGTGGCTCCGAGATTGAGCTCGACCTGCTTCGAGCCGTTGGCCAGTGCAGCGGCGGTGGTCAGCATACCCATGACACTAGCGTCGACCGAAAAACCGGCCGACTTTTGTCCGAGGCCCAGTTGGCCCATTGATCCAAGGTCGACAAGATGATTGAGCGGTATCTTGACCGTGCTGGTGGTCCTTGATGCGATTGTCTGCAAAGCAAGCTTGCTGGTGCTGCCAACAGGTGAAACATCAGCCATGGCGGTGGCTATCTGGCCCGCCGTCGCTTTCGAAGCCAGCACCTCCGAATAGCTGACACCTGTCAGTTTGCAACTGGACGGCAAGTGCGTCGAAGAACGAGAGAAGGTTGACGTCAGCAGCGATCAGCGCGTTGTAGTCTATGACGCTGAGCGAGATGTTGCCGCCCAGTAGCCCGCTGAGAAGCGAGTTGAGGATGCCGCCATTGACGCTGAGCAGCCTGGACCCGACAGAGAACATCGCCTGCGGCGCTACGCTGGCAACGGCTTGGGTGCCGATGACCGGCGTAGGGATAAGCGAACTTGCGAAATAGCGGGCAGGAATCTTTTTCAGCGTGACATGGACGGCGTTGTAGGGCGTCTTGCCGGCCTTGAAGCGCTTGTCGACGCCGAGCGACGACTCTGGTGAATATCGGCCGGCGGTGACCGACACGACGGTTTTTCCGAGGGCAGGGGTGATCGTCTGCCCTGCCTTCTGAACAACGATACCCGGCATTCCGTTGTCGCCGAGCGTGGTCACCACCGCGGCCTCAATGTTGTTGATGTTGGAGGCGGCGGTGATTGCCGCAAGATCGACCAGCGACTGAGCCTCCCGGCGCTCCAAATAGATCGAGCCTTCATCGATGGTGAAGGCGGCCAGCGCCAGCGCGAACGGTGCGCACAGCGCCGTCATGACGGTGAAGTTCGCCTTCAGGTCGCCAAGCATCGAGCGGGCGGCCCGGCCGATCCTCCCCGGCAAAGTTTCCGACTTTCAGATGCCACCGACCCGTATTGTCGACTCGCGTGAGATCGTGGTTCCAGGCATGGGCAGCGCCGGGAACAGATTCCAGACCGGCAAGTTACGGGCATCGTATTGGATGGACACGACGAACTGGTTTCCGTCGGCGGTGCTGTCCTTGGCCTGATAGGTCAGCTTGGTGGAATCGACGAACGGATATCCGCCGGCATTGGTGTTGACGAAACCGGTCACCAGTGCCTGGCGCTCGCCCTCATTCAGCCCGGCTATCGCCGTGCGGGCGGCGTCCGCCGCGATCTGCTGCACCGAGTTGCTTGGATCAAAATAGATTCCGTATGCAACCATTCCGAGCAAAAGTAGGATAAAAATGGGTGAAAGCAGCGCGAACTCGATCGCAGAAGTACCGAACTGATCTCTAAACTGGCGTAATTTGAGTGTTAACGGGTGCATTTTACGCTGTTGTATAGAGATTGTCTTAGTTTCTGTGCTGTTCATGTCCTTCGCCCATCGGGACATACCGAAGCCCGCGCAAGATGTAACCCGTGGTTGCTTAAAGGCGGCTTACGACATTTCGACAAAGTGGAATCGACGACAGATTTCTTGCCGGAAACGAATGCTTGAGTGGGAGAAACGGAGCCAAGTCAATGGTTTCGACCGCTGTTCTGCCGGTCGCAAAGTGGCTGTCGCTGCGCCTTACTTAGGGTGACCTCACGAGTCTGTTGAAATAAAAAATCGCCACGTTACTGTTTGGCCACCAGCTGCCGGAAAGGGAACCGGCGGCGCGCTCAAAGGAGCCATCTAATCGGTCTCGGGGCGTCAACACTCATGAGGCGTAGCTGAAGGGCCGCCTCGACAGGGAGAACTTCATGCTGAAAAACATGCTGAAGGCGACGGTGTTCGCCACAACCATGGCCTTGGCCGCCGGCACGTTCTACACGCCGGCCTTCGCCGAGGTCGTCTATAACCGCGGCAGCGCCGCCGAATCGGAGTCGCTCGACCCGCACAAGACCTCGACAATCTACGAAGCAAATATTTTGCGTGACCTGTTCCAGGGGCTGACCATGCAGGACGCAAAGGCGAACCTCATCCCGGGCGCCGCCGAAAGCTGGACAGTATCGGACGACGGCACCGTCTACACCTTCAAGCTGCGCAAGGGCGCCGTCTGGTCGGATGGTGCTCCGGTCACAGCAGATGACTTCGTCTACGCTTTCCAACGGCTGGAAGATCCGGCCACCGGCGCCGAATACGCTTCGATGCTCTATCCCGTGAAGAATGCCGAGGAGGTGAACACCAAGAAGGCGAAGCCCGAGGAGATGGGCGTCAAGGCAATCGACGCAAATACACTGGAAGTGACGCTGAAGGCGCCCACGCCCTATTTCCTCGAAATGCTGACCCACCAGGCGGCCTATCCGGTCAGCAAGGCCTCCATGGAAAAGCTCGGCGCCGAGTGGATCAAGCCGGGCAATTTGGTCTCCAACGGCGCCTTTACACTGGTGGAGTGGGTTCCCAACGACCACATCAAACTGGTCAAGAATCCGAAATTCTGGGATGCTGCAAGCGTCAAGCTCGACGTCGTCAACTACATCCCGACCGAAGATCGTTCGTCGGCGATGAAGCGCTTCGAGGCCGGCGAACTCGACAGCTACGACGACCTCCCGACCGAGCAGCTCGCCGACCTCAAGGCCAAGTTTGGCGATCAGATTCGCGTCGGGCCTTACCTCGGCACCTACTATTTTGCGATCAAGACCGACAAGGCCCCGTGGGACAACGTCGAACTGCGCAATGCCATCTCCATGGCAGTCGACCGCGATTTCCTTGCCGAAAAGGTCTGGCAGAACTCAATGCTGCCCGGCTATTCGATGGTGCCTCCAGGCATTGAGGGCTATACGCCGGCAATGGCCAAATACGCGGAGATGTCGCAGATCGACCGCGAGGATGAGGCCAAGAAGGTACTCGAGAAGCTTGGCTATACGCCCGAGAAACCGCTGAAGATGGAAATCCGCTACAACACGTCGGAAAACCACAAGAACACTGCGGTCGCCATCCAGGAGCAGTTGAAGCCGCTCGGCGTCGAAGTCACGCTGCTCAACACCGACACCAAGACCCACTACTCCTTCCTTGAGCAGAAGGGCGACTACGACGTGGCGCGTGCCGGCTGGATTGCGGATTACAAGGATCCGGAAACCTTCCTCGGCATCTCCCGCAAGGCAAGCGGCAACAACTATTCGGGCTACAACAGCCCGGAATTCGAGAAGGCTATGGACGAGGCTGCCGCCGCCGGCGGCAAGCCCGAAGAGCGCATGAAAGAACTCGCCGAGGCCGAGCGCATCCTCGTCGACGAGGTCGGCAACATCCCGCTTCTCTACTATAGCTACAAGGATATCGTTTCTCCGAAGCTTCATGGCTTCGAGGATAACGTTATGGATGTGCATCCGTCCCGCTTCATCTCCAAGGACTGACCTCCTTGGCCGGACTGCCGCTCCTTTACAGCGCCGCGCGTCCTTTGGGACGCGCACAGGGCGCTGTAACGCCTTGATTTTGCGCATGATCCTTTCCGAACCTTCGGTTCGGGTCATGCGTTAGGGGCGGCAGCTCCGGTTTGCCATCGCATCGGCCCGAAAATCGGAATCGATTTTCGGGAAGCACGATGCGAAGATTGAAGCGCTAGAGCGTACTTTGTGCGTCCAAGTGGACGCACGTCGCTCTAGGTCAAGCGGGGAACCGATGCTGCGATACGTATTCCGGCGGCTCCTGACCGCCATCCCGACGCTGTTCGTCATCGTGACCATGGCGTTCTTCCTGATACGTGTCGCGCCTGGCGGCCCGTTCAATCAGGAGCGGGGCCTGAGCCCCGAGATCAAGGCTAATCTTGAAGCGCAGTTCGGCCTTAATGACCCGCTCTGGCTGCAATATGTCCACTATCTCGGCAATCTGCTGCGCGGCAATTTCGGTCCGAGCTACAACATGCCGGATTTCACTGTGGGCGAATTGTTCAGGGAAGGTCTGCCGATCTCGGTCCAGCTCGGCGCTTCGGCGCTCATCCTGGCGCTGTTGCTCGGCAGCGTGCTCGGCACCGTTGCCGCGCTCAACCAGAACAAGCTTGCCGATTACTCGGTGATCGCGCTGGCGACCGCCGGCAGCACCATCCCGACCTTCGTCATCGCGCCGGTGATTCAGCTCTTGTTCGGTCTGACCTGGAAACTGCTGCCGATCGGCGGCTGGGGCGACGGCGCCTTGATCAACAAGATCGGCCCGGTGCTGACGCTCGCCCTGCCGCAGATCGCTATCGTCGCCCGCCTGATGCGCGGCTCGATGATCGAATCGCTGCGTTCGCACCACATCCGCACCGCCCGCGCGCTCGGTCTGTCCGACTGGTCGGTGGTGGTGAAACATGCGCTGCGTGGCGCCATCCTGCCGATCGTCTCCTTCACCGGTCCGGCGGCGGCAGCGCTTCTCACCGGCTCGATCATCGTCGAGACCATCTTCTCCATTCCAGGCATCGGCCGCCATTTTGTCGTTGCTGCGCTCAACCGCGACTACACGTTGGTCATGGGAACGGTGGTGGTCATCGCGCTGTTCACCATCATCTTCAACCTGATCGTCGACGTCATGTATGCCGTCGTCGATCCGAGGGTGCGCTATGACTGACATCGCAGCCACCGCTCCGGCCGTCGTCGGCCGCTCCCTGTGGGGCGATGCCTGGGCGCGCCTCAAGGCCAATCGCGCGGCCATGTTCAGCATCTATTATCTTGCCTTCATCGCCGTCATCAGCGTGTTTGGGCCCTATTTCGTGCCGCACCAATACACCACCATCTATGCCGACTATGTCCGTACGCCGCCGAGCTTTTCCGCCTATCCGAAGGCCGACATGATCGAAGGCGCTCTCGATGAGGCGATCAGGCGTATGCGCGTCGACATCAAGGAGTGGCGGCAGGAGGGCAGCCGTGTGTTCGTTACCGTCAGATCGTCGAAGCCGATCGACGACCGCAACATTCGCTACCTTGATCGTTCCGATACATTTGATGACACAAAGATCGAGAGCAAATCGCCGGACGGTCTCGAAATGGTGATGAGTGCCTCGATCAAGCAGCAATATTTCCTGTTCGGCACCGACAATACGGGCCGCGATCTCCTGTCCCGAACGCTGATGGCAGGGCGCATATCGCTGGCCATCGGCCTGCTTGCCGGCATTGTGGCCGTGGTCATCGGCGTGCTCTACGGCGCCACCGCCGGCCTTGCCGGCGGCAAGATCGACGAGGTGATGATGCGTATCGTCGACGTGCTCTATTCTTTGCCGTTCATCTTCTTCGTCATCATGCTGGTGGTGTTCTTCGGCAGGAATTTCGTGCTGATGTTCCTGGCCGTCGGCGCCGTGCTGTGGCTCGACATGGCGCGCATCGTGCGCGGACAGGCGCTGTCGATCCGCCGGCAGGAATATGTCCAGGCGGCCGAAGCCATGGGCGTCGGCCAGCGCGGCATTCTGCTGCGCCATGTGATCCCCAATTTGCTCGGGCCGGTGGTGATCTACATGACGCTGCTGGTGCCGCAGGTCATCATCCTGGAGAGTTTTTTGTCGTTCCTTGGGCTTGGAGTCCAGGAGCCGATGACCAGCTGGGGCGTGCTGATCTCGGTCGGCGCCCAGAACATCGGCTCGGCCAACTGGCTGCTTTTGTTCCCGGCCTTCTTTCTCGTCTCCACGCTGTTCGCGCTGAATTTCGTCGGCGATGGGCTGCGCGACGCGCTCGACCCCAGGGATCGTTGAGATGGTCGCTTCCGAAACGATCCTCAGCGTCAAGGACCTTCGGGTCCGCTTCCGAACGCTCGACGGCGCGGTCGAAGCCGTCAAAGGCATCAACATCCACGTCAATGCAGGCGAAACCGTTGCCGTGGTCGGCGAATCCGGGTCCGGCAAGAGCCAGACGATGATGGCGGCGATGAGCCTGCTGGCCTCGAACGGCGAGGCGACAGGCGTCGTCGACTATCGCGGCCGCAATCTTTTGACCCTAAGCAAGTCCGAGCTCAATCAGATCCGCGGCCGCAAGATCAGCATGATCTTCCAGGAGCCGATGACCTCGCTCGATCCGCTCTATTCGATCGGCAATCAGCTGATCGAACCGATCCGCCGGCATCGCGGGCTTAGCGCCGCCGAGGCACGCGAAGAGGCGCTAAAGCTCTTGCGGCTGGTCCATATTCCCGATCCGGAGCGGCGGATGAAATCCTATCCGCACGAGTTGTCGGGCGGCCAGCGCCAGCGCGTCATGATCGCCATGGCGCTGGCCAACGACCCCGACATACTGATCGCCGACGAGCCGACGACCGCGCTCGACGTGACGATCCAGGCGCAGATCCTCATGCTGCTCGCCGAACTGCAGCGCAAGCTCGGCATGGCGATCGTCTTCATCACCCACGATCTCGGCATCGTCAGGCGCTTTGCCGACCGGGTCTATGTCATGCGCTATGGCGAGGTGGTCGAGGAGGGCGAGGCGGAAGCGATCTTCGCCAACCCGCAGCACGCCTACACCAAGATGCTACTCGCCGCCGAACCGACCGGCACCAAGGCGCCGCCGCCTCCGAATGCGCCTGTCCTGCTTGAAGGCAGGAACGTCGAGGTGACCTTCAAGATCGGCGGCGGATTTCTTGGCGGCGAGCCGCTGCTGCTGCGCGCCGTCGATCGCATTTCGATCCGGCTGAAGCGCAACCAGACCATCGGCATCGTCGGCGAATCGGGTTCGGGAAAATCGACGCTCGGCCGGGCCTTGCTGCGGCTGCTGCCAAGCGATGGCCTCATCCGCTTTGGCGATCGCGATATTTCCGCCGCCGACCGTCAGGCCATGCGGCCGCTGCGGCGCGAATTGCAGCTGGTCTTCCAGGACCCGTTCGGTTCGCTGTCGCCGCGCATGACCGTCGGCCAGGTCATTACCGAAGGGCTTCTGGTGCATGAGCCGACCCTGTCGGGCAGGCAACGCGATCTGCGCGCGGTCGAGGCCTTACGCGAGGTCGGGCTCGATCCGAATGCGCGCAATCGCTACCCGCACGAATTCTCCGGCGGTCAGCGCCAGCGCATCGCCATCGCGCGGGCGATGATCCTCAAGCCCAAAGTGGTCGTCCTCGACGAGCCGACGTCGGCGCTCGACCGCTCCGTCCAGAAACAGATCGTCGAACTGCTGCGCAAGCTGCAGGCAGATAATGAACTGTCCTACCTGTTCATCAGCCACGATCTCGCGGTCGTGCGCGCCATGGCCGACTACATCATCGTCATGAAGCAGGGCAAGATCGTCGAGGAAGGGCCGACCGAGGCGATCTTCAGCAATCCGCAAGCTACCTACACGCAGACGCTGATGGCCGCGGCCATCGACGTCACACGGTTTCGGTTGAGTGCATAGCGCGGCCGGTCAGGACTGCAGCAGGTGGTGGGTGAAAGACACGTCCCTCGGTATCCTGCATCAAGAAACACACGAGGCAGCGCTGAAGCGGGAGGCCGAAACTTGAGGGCAAGGTCGAGGCTTGGCCTGAGTGCTACCGAGCCTGCCACCTGGTCGTCGCCGGCCCGAGAATCTGGACACGGCGATTTCTTTGAGGCCGCGTCCCTTCGATCGACAGACGCGGCAGGCCTTGCATGAACATCGTGATGTTTACCAACACATTCACCCCGCATGTCGGCGGCGTTGCACACAGCGTTGCGTCGTTGTCGGAGATGCTGCGTGAGTTGGGGCATGCAGTCCTGATCGTCGCGCCGGACTATGCGGAAGCAGCTCAGAAAGCGACATCCTCCGCGTCCCGGCGATCCAGAATTTTAACGGGAGCGATTTTTCAGTGCCGATCCCGTTCACCCGCTCCCTTGAGAAGACACTGAACGCCTTCAAACCGGATATCGTCCATTCGCACCACCCGTTTCTTCTCGGCGACACCGCCCTTCGCATCGCGGCTTCACGAGCGTTGCCGACGATATTTACCTATCACACCCGCTACGAACTCTACGGCCACTACGTTGCGCAGGATGCACCGGTCCTCCAACGCCTCGTGCTCAGCCTCGCGGCTGGCTACTGTGATCTGTGCGAGCATATCATCGCTCCAACTCGCAGCATTGCCGACCTCTTGTGCCACCACGATGTCACCAAACCGATCACCATAATCCCGACCGGGATCGACCTGGCCAGGTTCGCCGAAGGAGATCGGCTGAGATTGCGGAGCCGGTTGGGACTAGCGAAAACCGATTTCATCGTCGGGCACGTAGGCCGGCTGGCGCCGGAGAAGAACCTGACTTACCTCACTGAAGCAGTTTGCCTGTTTCTTTCGCAAAATGAGCGCGCGCATTTTGTTGCCGCCGGCGACGGTGCGTCAGCGTCCGAAATGCGCCGAATGCTGGACGAGGCAGGTCTTCAGGACAGATGCCATCTGCTAGGCGTGGTCGAAGGCGCCGAACTGGCCGACGTCTATGCCGCCATGGACGTCTTCGCCTTCTCGTCGCGTTCCGAAACCCAAGGTCTTGTGCTTGTCGAGGCGATGGCGACCGGCGTTCCCGTGGTCGGGCTCAATGAACCTGGAGTCCGTGAGGTGGTACGCAACGGAAAGAACGGCTATCTCCTGTCAGCCGATGCGTCCCCAGGCCTATTCTCCAAGGCTCTCGCCAGAGTCCGCGCGATCACTGCGCCGGGCCGAGCGGCATTGCAAGAAGAAGCCAGACAGACCGCGGCCTCCTATTCACGATCCTCAACCGCGCAGCAGACCGTCGATCTCTATTCGCAGGCTGTCGCAAGCCATGCCGGTGCCAGAGCTACCCGCACTCGTTCGTTTGAGGCGACGCTCGAAGGTCTCAAGCAGGAATGGAGAATCCTCGCTAACCTTGCCAATGCCGTCAAGGACGCGGTGGCGACGCGCAGTGATTCCGAAAGTTGACGGCTGTGGGACGCCGCGGTTGCGCCCCGTCTTCGCCTGCCCCTATCCGTTCCGCTGAATGAGGAATTTCATCGGCACGATCCGAGCGCGCCTGTTAGTCTCGACGCATCATCGATGCTTTTGGCCGAGACATCAGCGCCGCCCTAGGAGCAGACGCCCCCAAAACGGATCTGAATCTGGTCACCGATGCGATATTTGCTTCGTCAAATGGCTTGGCCGCCTGCGAAACACCTTGTTGAGGTCAGGCATGTCGCGGACAGCGCCGCCAAACTTCGAGGGTGCGGTCACTGAACCCTGTGGCACGGCTCCCGGGCGACCGTGATGGCTTCGACCGACTGGTGCGCAAAGCGCTTTCCGTAGGCATTGCTTCTTCGGTGCGCAGATTTGTGACGGCGGTCGTGATCTGGCTCGCCGAGCCCATAAAGCAACGCTGATGTTGATCCCTGGGATCATCGCCGTGTGATGCCAAGCCGGCGTGTGGCCAGATGCGGCAACATTAGCAAGTGGAACAATCCGACAGCCGGTGAGTTTTCAAGGTGAAGGGCGATCTGTTTCGGAGGAAGACCAGAATGAAACGCGTCCTTGCACAAAATGCGGTACGACTGATGCTGGGCGGCGTGACCGCCTGTCTGCTTATGGTCGTCGAGATTCCCAACCCGGTTGCACCATTGGCGCTTGTGTCCGAGGCAAGGGCAGCCACCGACGTTTCCATTTCGATCAGCACATTCTATGACGACCTGTCTTCCCATGGTGATTGGGTTTCCTACCAGGGAG
This sequence comes from Mesorhizobium sp. WSM4841, assembly GCF_055811515.1. NCBI lineage: Bacteria > Pseudomonadati > Pseudomonadota > Alphaproteobacteria > Hyphomicrobiales > Phyllobacteriaceae > Mesorhizobium > Mesorhizobium sp. WSM4841. The sequence continues at coordinate 112,853 of NZ_JBVVQC010000001.1, read as the reverse complement.
CGCCCGTTTTCGTCCCGGTTGATGTCCCTGACGATTGGCGTCCGTATACCATTGGACACTGGGTCTATACCGAGCAGTATGGCTGGCTCTGGGTGTCCGACGAGCCGTTCGGCTGGGCGACCTACCATTACGGCCGGTGGGGCTATGCCGACGACATCGGCTGGTACTGGGTTCCCGGCACTCGTTGGGCGCCAGCCTGGGTGAGCTGGCGGCGTGAAAGGGAGCACATCATCTGGGCTCCGCTGCCGCCACGCCGCGATCCCGATTTGATTTCAATCGAGGTGACCTTCGACACCACGCCGGATTTTTACTGGGTCGTGGTCCCCACCCGCGAATTCCTTGCTGAGGACATTTCCGTCGTCGTTATCCGTGATGAGCCGGAGTTTGTGCGCATTGTCGAAGCGGCCGAGCCTGCCGGCGACGTGACGATCCAGAACAACGTGGTGATCAACAACGTCATTGATGTTGATGTGATCGAGAAAGAGACGAGCCAGGAGGTGACCGTCGTCGAGGTCAGCGAGACCGAGACGCCCGAGCAGGCCGGCAAATTGGAAAACAATACGGTCACGGTCTTTGAAGGTGAAGTGAAAGCCGATCCCGATGCCAAACCAGCTGAGCTCAAAGACATCGAGGAGGTGAAGCAGGTTCAGGCAGGCCGGAAATCGAAGCCGACCGAAGGCGCAGCAACGACCGAACAGGCGCCGGCGACCGGCGAAGAGGTTGAGCCGGAAGAGACCGCCAAGCCTGAGAAGCCGACGAGCGAGGAGCAACCGACCATTGAGCAGCAGCAGGCCGAACCGGACCAGGCGGCCAAACCTGAGAAGCCGAAGGCCAAGGAGCAGCCCGCAGCCGAGCAGCAGCAGGCCGAGCCGGAACAGGCGGCCAAGCCTAAGAAGCGGAAGGCCAAGGAGCAGCCCGCCGCCGAGCAGCAGCAGGCCGAGCCAGAACAGGTGGCCAAGCCTAAGAAGCGGAAGGCCAAGGAGCAGCCCGCCGCCGAGCAGCAGCAGGCCGAGCCGGAACAGGCGGCCAAGCCTAAGAAGCGGAAGGCCAAGGAGCAGCCTGCCGCCGAGCAGCAGCAGGCCGAGCCGGAGCAGGCGGCCAAGCCTAAGAAGCGGAAGGCCAAGGAGCAGCCTGCCGCCGAGCAGCAGCAGGCCGAGCCGGAACAGGCGGCCGAGCCCAAGCCACAGAAGCAAGAAAACAAGGCGTGCGACCCGCAGACTGGGGCGAACTGCTAGTGTGCGGGTACAGACTACGGCACCGCGATCGTTCCACCGCGGTGCCCGCTGAACGGCATCGCACGCCAAAGCTGCGAACCCTTGCCATGCGGACGATCGCGTCCTTGACGGCTCGGCGCGCCGGCTGAACGGCAGTCGGCGGTAATTGGGCAGTCATTTCGCGGAATATCGCGCCATCCAACGTTCTCCGCCGCGCACGAGCGTGTGGAGTCCAGTCCGGAGCATCCATTGCGAGCACCTCTTCGGAACGGACTTAACCATCTCGCCGTCGGAACCGCGAACCTGTCTTCAGGAGCGTTGGTGGTAGTTCTCGCGAGGTCAACTTCTAGCGTTCACCTCAAGCACCCCGAAAGACCGCTGTTGGGGCACTTGCCGACATCGCTCAGTTTCGAGGACCTGTGCCTTGCCTCGCTTGACAGAGGACTTCTCGCGACCGCAAAGTCTCGTGATGCAGACGATTAGTTGGAATAGAATTGCGCGTGGTGCGGCCGTCGGGGCAATCGTGCTGATGATTGGCACAAATGTGCCTGGGTCGGCGCGTGCCGACGGCTCGCTCCTTCTCACAAGCCCGTCTCAGCCAGCCAATGTCGGCGACGCGATGCTGGCGGCCGCCAGTTATCATGATTCCGGCGCATATGATCGCGACCTTGCCGCCGTGGCGAAGCAGGCCGGCGATTGGGTCGTCAAGCGCGCAATGGAGGTGCCTCGCCCCGCACTGGTGCTCGATATCGACGAGACGGCTTTGGCCAACTGGGAAGTGATCACACGTGACAATTTCGGCCGCCCGATCGGCGGCGCCTGCGACATCGCAATCGACGGTCCCTGTGGCTGGGCCGCCTGGGACCAACTCGCGAAGGATCCGGCCATCGACCCCGTGCTGGAGGTTTTCCGGCAGGCGCGAACGGCGAAAGTCGCAGTATTCTTCATCACCGGACGTCCGGAGGACCAGCGTCAGGCGACCGAACAGAACCTGCAATCGGCCGGCTATGCCGGCTATGAGCAACTTTATATGGTCCAGCCGGGAGCCAAATATGGTTCCGCCGCTGATTTCAAGGCACCCGTAAGAGCCGAAATCGAAAAGGCCGGCTACACGATCATTGCCAATGTCGGTGATCAGCCATCCGACCTGTTCGGGGGACACGCCGAGAAGCTGTTCCTGCTGCCGAATCCGTTCTACAGGGTTCGCTGACGACGTGTACGGCGAAAACCCGAACGCTAGGGCCCCTGCCACACAACGGCAGGCCGTGACCCGTTGTTTAGCTTGAGCAGCAACGAACGACGGCTGTTGGGCGGGCAGACATGCCGATCATATTCATCTCCGGGTACGGCAACGTGCCGATATCAGCCCAGGCGGTCGAAGATTTGACAGCCGCATATCGGCACGACCAAGAGGGGCCCCCTGGTCGGGCCTGACCACAGACGATCGATTGCGGCTAATGTCATGGCCGGAGCAGAAGTTTCGGCTGATTGCCTGGAAAGGCAAATCATCGACCTCAAAGGGCACGGCGCCGGCGATGCCTCCTCCAGCTTCAACCTGCCTTAGACGTTCTGGCTGATGCTATGGCCGATACCGCCATCTACTCGCTTTGTACCATCCCGCACCCGGAAAGCGAGAGCGCGCTGGCTGAGTTCCGCCGCGTCCTGAAGCTCGGCGGGCGGCTGGTGTTTATGGAGCATGGAGGCGGAGAAATTCCGCTCCCCGAGCACGCTGCAAGGGCGTCTTGTCGGACTGTGGGGCTGCCTCCCGGTGCTGCCATCTGACGCGCGGGCCAGCGTGGCTGATCTCGGACTCCGGTTTCACTATCCAGCGCCAGGAAAGAAGGCGGTTTCCCGCGCGACTCTGGCAGCTCGCAGTCCACACCGCGCGGAAAGCGCTCCCCGGCGCTGAAACAAACGAAACACTTCGCGTTCGGCGCGGAAAAACGCCTGAAACAGGGATGGTTTAAATGCAATGGCATCGCTGCACCCGCGGCGCCAATCAATGGAGTGTTGCAATGTCGATAATGCGAGCAGCTTACCGCTCTTTCCGGGACTACCGGGTTCACCGTATGGCGGAACGGACGCTTGCGGCAATGGACGATGCCTTCCTGAGGGACATCGGGATCAGCCGGTCCGAAATTGGTTTGATGGTCCGCGGCTTGAAGCGCGGCCAAGAAGACAAGGCGGGCTGAAACCATGAAGGCTCCCGCTACTGGCCTGTGCCAGCGTGGCCGCCCTTCTGGCGGCGCCCGCCGCCAATGCCCATGAAACGGGCGTTCCGCATCGCCAGGCCAAGGCGGCGGTTGCAGAGGATTCGACAAGCGTCCCGCTGTTCGAAAACCTCGGCAGTCATTCCTACCCTGTCACCACTGCCAACCCGCTGGCGCAGGCCTATTTCAATCAGGGATTGCGCTTGGCGTGGGCGTTCAACCACGCCGAAGCGCAACGCGCTTTCAGGGCCGCGCAGAAGTTGGACCCGACCTGCGCCATGTGTTTCTGGGGCGTGGCCTACGTGCTCGGCCCCAACATCAATGCCGGCATGGGTCAGGAGGCGGCCGCGAACGCCGCCGAAGCTGTCGCGCAGGCGCGCAAGCTAGCGCACCTCGCCTCCAGCCGGGAAAAGGATCTTATCGCCGCGCTCTCCAAGCGCTACAGCGCCGATACTTCGGCCGATCAGGGCGCCCTGAACCAGGCCTATGCTGCGGCGATGGCGGAACTGGCAGACCGCCATCCGCAGGACGACGAGATCGCCACGCTCTACGCTGACGCGCTTATGAACCTGATGCCCTGGGACTACTGGCTTGACGGCGGAGCAACGCCAAAGCCGGACACGGTCAAACTTGTGGCCTCGTTGGAGCGGGTGCTGGCGCGCAATCCGGATCATGCCGGCGCGATCCATCTCTATATCCATGCCGTCGAAGCGTCCGCGCACCGGAAAGGGCCGAAGCCCATGCCGACCGGCTTGCCGCCCTCATGCCCGGCGCCGGACACATCGTGCACATGCCAGCGCACATCTATCACCAGGTCGGCCGGTGGATCGACAGCCTGGAGATCAACCGCGAGGCGGTGGCAGCGGACGAGGCCTATTTCGAGCGCGTCGGCATAGCGCCGGAGAGCACGCCCGGTGTCTACACGGACGGCTATTATCCGCACAACCTGCATTTCCTGATGACCTCAGCACAGATGGCGGGCGACGTCGAGGCAATCGCCGAGGCGGCCAAAAAGCTCGAATCCCTGGTCTCCAACACCATGGCCAAAAAGGTGGCCGGGCTGCAGCCGATCAAGGCGGCGACCTATTTTGCCCACGCCCAGTACAGCGATCCCGAGGTCATACTCGCGCTGCCGCTGCCGGCAAACGCCCTGCCTTATGTCGAGGCAACCTGGCGATATGCGCGGGGCGTCGCCTTCGCCGCAAAGGGTGCGAGCGAGGCGGCGCGCGCCGAGACCGCCGCAATCCGCAAGCTCGCTGCCGAGACCGATTTTTCCACGGAAACGGCGGGAGGACTTCCGGCGCCGGATTTGCTGGAATTGAGCGCGCTGATCGTGGAGGCCCGCATTGCCCAGCACCAGGGCAACCTGCGGGAAGCGCGCAATAAGCTTGAGGCGGCGGTCGCGATCGAGGACGGCCTTGCCTATATGGAACCGGCCTACTGGTATTATCCGGTCCGACAGACCCTCGGCGCGGTCTACATGGCCATGAGCGAGCACGAGGCGGCCGCGGCAGCCTTCGAGCACGTCCTGGAGCAGACGCCAAACAACGCCTGGGCGTTGTGGGGCCTGCGCGAGGTTTTCCGCAGGACCGGCAGGACAGCGGACGCCGAAGAGATGGATGCGCGCTTCAGGGCCGCCTGGGTGGGAGCGCCGGATTTTCTCGGCATCGAACGGCTCTGACCCGCGCTTAAGGTGCCGGCGTCGTTGTCGGCTCAGGAAACGTGTCGCAGCCTCGCAACCCGGTTGCGACACACAATCCCAGGTCGAAAAAAGACCTGCGTGGCCGGTATGCCTGCCTTTCAGTGCCACACGTCATAGTAGAAACGCAACGCAGCTGGATCCCGAAAATCAGAAGTTTGAGCGGGCTATCCCCTGGAGCCACAAAGTCGCATAAGCCGAAAGGGCTGAGGCGCTGGTCCAACCAGCCAGCGGCGCGCTCAAGCGTAGAGGTAACCCATGCCGCGGATCGTCCTGATCACCTCCGGCTTGGAGGGATCGACCTCGATTTTCTTCCGCAGGCGCGAAACGCGAATGTCGATGCTGCGATCGAAGGGATCCCAGCCGCGGTCATGGGCGAGCTCGAGCAGTTGATCACGGTTGAGTACTCGTCCGCGATGTTCGCTGAATACTTTCAGAAGCCGGAACTCCATCGCGGTGATCGCTATTTCGACCCCCTCGGCGTTGTATAATTTGTGTTCGTCAGGGTCGAAGCGGCACTTGCCGAACTGGACCTGGTGAGGGCCCGGAGTACTCGACTTCTCCGCAGCGCGTTCGCTCGCCGATGTTCTGCGCAGCACGGCCTTCACCCGCGCCAGCAGCTCCCGCAGGTCGACGGGCTTCGCGACATAGTCGTCGGCGCCAATCTCCAATCCGACAACGCGGTCGACGATTTCCGCCGATCCGGTCAGCATGATAATGGCAACGTCTGAGTGCTCTCGTAGATATCGCGCCAGGGAGAGGCCATCCTCACCTGGCATTCGGATATCCAATATGACCACATCGACGTGCTGGCTATCAATAAGTTCACGCAGTGCAGGCCCCGCGTTGGCCGGCGTCACGGCATAGCCATGATGCTCCAGATATTCCGCCACCGTGTCGCGGATATCCGGTTCGTCATCGCAGACAACTACGTGTGCGTGCGTCGTCAAAATCGACCACCGAGCAACTAGCCTAATATAAGTTGCCCCTGAAGTGACGTGCAAATCGACGGATCTGTCAAGTATTGTTGTTGACCAGATTCGAGACAAACGAACGGAGCTCGTTCGGTTTGATCGGTTTCTCAAGATAGGGCCGTTTCGCGGCGCGCAGGAACATCTGCGCGTCTGGGCTGATCGTGTCCCCCGTCAGGAAGGCTAACCTGTCGAGCTCGGCCGGATGAAGCTTGGCAATCTGGTTGAACAATCCCCGTCCATCCATGTTCGGCATTTTCAGATCGCTCAGGATCAGCGCGAAAGTGCGGTTCTGGAGGTGCAGCAGCGCTTCTTCGCCGGATCTGGCAATGGTGACCTTGAAACCATCTCGCCTGAGCACCTCAGCAACCAGCTCACCCACTTCCTCTTCGTCGTCCACGACCAGACAAGCAATACCGGTTGAATTCGGGAGCTCGTCTTCGGCCGTTTCGGCTCGTTCCTCGATACGGTCCGAAGCAGGCAGCGAAAGTATGAAGGTCGAGCCACCCCCCTCGGGGGATTCTACTTCGATGGTTCCTCCATGGGATTGAACGATCCGATGACAGAATGACAGCCCGATCCCGGTCCCTGACCCAATCTCTTTCGTCGTGAAGAACGGCTCGAAAATGCGGGGAAGTATCTCTTTGGGAATTCCCGGACCCGTGTCGGCAACGCTGACGACTATGTTGCCGGTTTTGGGATGAAGCCGCGTTGAAACCGTGATTGTCCGTCGCCCTTCCCAGCCGTGAAGCGCCTGTTCTGCATTGACAAGCAAGTTGATCAGCACCTGGCCAAGCTGATCGGGATCCGCCCAAATCGGGGGAAGACCAGGTTCAAGATGAACTGAAAGCCCGATGTCCGACGATCGAATCGAATAGCTCGCCACTTCCACCGCCTCGGAAATAATGTCATCGATCGCAACGTTTGAGGTTCGCGTCGGCTGCTGTCTGGCCATAGCCAGGAAAGTCTTGACGATCCTGGCGCAGCGTTCGGCTGCCTTGCTCATCTTGTCGGCGCGTTCCACGACCTTGGCGTCCGTTGCGGTCTCCTTCAACAGCGATGACAGGCCAAGCACCACCGAGAGCGGGTTGTTCAGCTCATGCGCAACCCCCGCCAGCAATCCACCGAGCGCCGACATTTTTTCGTTCTGGTGCAGCGTCTCGCGCTGTCGCTCCAATTGCTGCTGCATTTCGATACGGTCGGTGAGATCGTAGGCGTGGGAAACGATCACCTTCTCACCGTGGTAATCGATCAGTCGAGACGAAACCGAGCACCAGCAGGTTCCACCGTCCTTGCGTTTGAGCTGGGTTTCGAAATCGTCGACCAGCCCCGTCGCGAGCAGCCGCTCAACGTATCGCATCCGCTCTGAAGGATCGACATAATAGTCGACGGCGCTGGTGACGTCGCCGAGCAGCTCAACGGTGGCGGGGCTGCGGTAGAGCAGCTTCCCGTCATGCGCGCGGGTCATCTGGATGTTGACGGGGCAGGCTTCGAGGACTTTGCGGACCATTTCATCTGCTTCCTTGGCGGCCTCCTCGGCTCGCTTGCGCTCTGTAATGTCGACACGGGTGACCACGAACCCGCCTTCGCGGGTCGGACAGTTCGAGACGAAAAACCAACCCCCGTCCGTGTGACGGAATTCCTGTTGCCGGAATTCGCGGCGGTCCCTTGCCCTCTCGGCAAGCCAGTCGTCGATCTTGTCCCGTGGAACCGGAAACTGGTTGCGCTCTGCGGTCACGCGGAGGAAATCGAACCAGTTCACCCCGGGAACGAGCACATCCGCGCTTATCGCGTGCATCTGGCGGTACCTGCTGTTGGCCAGCACTAGGCAATCGTTCCTGTCGTAGAGAGCAAACCCTTCGGCCAGAGATTCGATCGCGTCGATCAGCCGCTCGTTGGCCTTGCGCGTTTCTTGCTGGGCGGTGATCATGTCGGTGATATTAGTCGTGTTCGACACTATCACCTGCCTTCCCTGGAAATCGATCAGGCGAGCGGAAATCGAAGCCCAGAAGGCCTTGTTCTCGGTGTCGTACTGCTGGACCCGAAAATCATCGATCCTGCCCTTTGCGATCAGGGTGCGCTCCAATATTGCGCTATAATCTGGATCGACATAGTGGTCGGTTATTCGAGGACGGTCGGCGTAGAGATCTCTGGTAGCAGGATTGCGGTAGAGCGTTTCTCCCTCGATCGTGGTCATGTGTATCGGCGAAGGGCAGGCATCGAGCACCTTTTGCAGCAGTGCCGTGGCGTCGCGCTCGGCAGCCTCGGCCTTCTTGCGCTCGCTGATGTCGGCGCGCGTTACGACGAAGCCGCCAAGATCGGTGGGATGTATCGATACCGAGTGCCATTTGCCGTCGGAGAGGGGTACTTCGAAATGGGAGTGGAACTCAATTCGGCTTTGGATACGCTCATCGAGCCACCCATCCTCGCGCCCAACCGCATTGCGGAACACGCCGCGCTTGGCGGATTCGCGAAGGAGTTCGCCCCATTCCACGCCCGGTTCAACGAGATCCCGCACCGGGTGGTTCAACTCCCGGTAAAGACTGTTGCACATGACCAGGCGGTGGTCTTCGTCGTACAGCGCGAATCCCTCGGAGAGTGATTCAACGGCGTCTGCGAGCATCTCCCGCGCCGCGGCGACTTCGCCGTCACGCTTCTTCTGCTTGGTCACATCGGCGATGCCGGCGAGAACCACTCGCCGGCCCTGGAACTCGACAATCCTGAGATTGCCCGTGGCCCAGAACTCCTGGCCGTCGGGTCTTTTAAGAAGCACCTCGCAATTTTCGACGACGCCCTTTTGCATGAGCTCCCGATTGATTTCCCGGTGTTTCTCGGGGTCGACAAAGTAGTCGCCGAGCCGCACCGTCTCGCGTTGCGCCTTTTTGCTCCATCCAAGCAGCCGTTCGGCAGCATTGCTCTGGTAGATGAGTTCCCCCGAACTTGCATCGTTCATCCATACCGGCAACGGATGATGCTTGATCAGGAAACCGAACAGATCCTCGCGCTGCTTCCGTTCCGTGATGTCCAATACCCCGATGATGAGCGAGGGGCGCCCGCCATAAACGCCGCGACGGCAGTTAGTCGAGCACCAGACAGTCGATCCGCTTGCGTTTCTAAGCTGGATTTCGTGATCCCGCACGATGTCGGTGTTGCTGGCGAGAGAACTGATTTCATCGAATTCGCCAGTATTCACGAAATGATCCGTCAGGAATTGCGGCCCTTGCGGGGCCCATTTTCGGCCAAGCAGGTTCGACGCATCGAGGCTTTCGTAGAGGATCTGACCGCTTCCCGCGTCCACCACCCAAACGGGCAGCGGGTGACTGTCCGTGATGCAGCGGAATATCTCCGCGTTTTCCCGGTGCGCGATCTGCGCTCGCTTCATCTCGGTAATGTCGACGCTTACCAGGGCCATGCCGCCATCAGGCCGAGGATGTGCGGTGAGCAACTTCCACCGGCCATCCAAAGTCTCCGCTTCAACTGGAGCGTCGTCGATTTGCGTCCATCGCGCCGCGGCGCTTTCAACAAACGCGTTGCCAGGCTCGATGGGGCGGCCGTCGAAACTCTTTAGATGTGAGAGGGCTTCGGCGACTGCGGCAATGGCATCCATCGGCTGCATCTCGCCGCGATTGAGCCGCTGGCTTCCAAATATCTGCGGATTGCTCCCAACGAGGACATTGTTGGCGTCAAAAAGGGCATAGCCTGTGTGTGTGGATGGCACCGGATTATCAGGCCGCATGGTCGTTCCCTTTGTTCACGTGATCTCCCGACGGCGGATACTAGACCCTCTTTGTTTCAGCACACATTCAGACGCCGCGTGATTTGTTTCAACTGTTTCGGCGCGTGGGAGTCTTCGCCAGCGCTGACGTGAAAACGAATTCTATCAATCCTCCGGAAAAACGGCCGAAACACGAATGGCCTAGGTTGCACGGCCGATATCAAGGCTCGAGCAAACGACCCGGACCAGTCACAAAACGCCGCCTGTCATCCCGTCGCGCGCGCCGCTGAAACAAACGAAACACTCCCACCGCTCTACAGTGACAATAAGAACCGCAGATGCGGCAGATTCACTGGCGAGACGCAAATATCCAGCGCCCTGGACAAACATCTAGTCTTGTCGAGGTGTCGACGCGTCTTGCTCCGAAACCTGAGATTCAAAATGCATAAACCAGTTACTTCGTACGATTTCCCCGACCGGCTCCGCGCGAGCCTTATTGACCAAAACCATCCGGCCCATGAAGAGGCTCGCCGGCTCTTACAACGCCATGATCGACAAGGGGCAGACGTCAACCCCATCACGCGACGGCTGATCGGAACAGCCGCCATTCATACAGGCCGCGTTGACGCCGCCGAATGGTGATGATCTCGGCTGCTATCAAGCGGCCCTCCGAACACCGCACGAACCTAACAAGACAACCGTGCGCTGAACAACCTGCCGCCGCAGGACAGGGGATCTGGGGGCGCTGATAACAGCGTTTGGCCGGCACCGTCGAGATTAGACAAGCGGCGACTCGTCCGCCGCTTGGAAAGCGGTGGCGGCGGCTTCGACCGGAGCACCCGATCGGGCATCAGCTTGGTTGGGGTTGCGCAGCCCGATCGGGTGCGTTTCAGTAGAACTCCCCTCGGCTTCAGCTTTGAGAGCTGCGTCGTTAGTCCGTAGCCGCGCCCAGTCGTGAGTAAGCACCGCCAAGCGCCACCAGTTCATCATGCGGACCTTGTTCGACGATGCCGGTATCGGCGACCACCACGATGCGATCGGCATTGGCGCCGCGCGTGAAGGGCCAGCCTTGCTGCGGCCGCGGCTAAAACTAAACTACGATTGTCATGTTATCCTGTCAGGTGCGCGGATCAACCTCCGAAGGCGGTCATCTGGGCAATGCCACCGCGGCTCATCTGGACAGTTCGGCCTCGGCCGCGATTGCCCTTTCAATTGAAACGGTTGGCGCGGAAGGTTGCAAGCATGGGGTGCGGATTGTCGGAGGCGATTTCTTTGGCTAGCAATTCGCCGACGATCAGTCCAAGCGTGGCGCCGCTGTGGCTAAAGGCGACGTGAAGATCGGCGACGGTCTCGACGGAGCCAAGCACCGGCTCGCCATCGCCAGGGATAGGCTTCGGGCCAACGGCGTAGGTTGCGAGTTGGAGCCGCGGATTGCCGTCGAGCACGGCGCTAGCTTCGTCGAGCAGTCCTTTGACGGTTTTGTTGTGCACGGTGTAGGTGTCGTCCGAGTTGACCACGACTTCTTCCTCCGACCATGCCGAATCCAAAACAAGTGCGCCATCCGGCGTCGGGCGCACCGCCACGCGCGGCGTATTTAGCACGGCACGGAGGTCGGTCTTGACGGGCTTGGTCTTCAAGAGAAGTGAAATCGGCGTGGCGTCGGGGACATGGACTCCGATCTCCGCAAGCATGGAAGGCGTCGCTGGCCCAACGGCAAGGACCACTGCATCCGCCTCGACCGCCGCACCGCCAGCAGTGACGACGCCACGCGCGCGACCACCTGTGGCAACTATCCGCACGCGTCCAGCGTCCTGAACAAGCTTGCCGCCGCGCGAGCGGAATTCATTGAGCAGCAGATCGATCAAAGAGGGCAGGTCAACCCATCCTTCGCCAGGATTGAAAATGGCGCCCTGCGGGGTGACTGCACTGGCATTGACCCCGGGCGTCACTGCGCCAACTTCGGCAGGGCCGAGCAGAAGCGCGTCATAACCAATATCCTGCTCCAGCTGCCAGATGGACGCGATCTGGTTCGCCTCATCATCCGCATCCCAGGTCAGGCCGCCGTCAAAGCGAAGCCAGGACGCGGTTTCCGGCCTTGTGACGGCCAGGGTCCGATAACGGTCGACGCCTGCAAGCCTCAAGCGGTGATAGGCGGTCTCCGCGCGTCGCGCTGAGTTCAGCCAGGAAAGTGAACGGCCGGATGCACCGTTCGACGGCGCGCCGTCGTTGACAATGGTCACATCAAAGCCAAGGCGGGCGAGGTGCAGCGCGGTCGAGGTGCCAAAGATGCCTGCGCCGACAACGACGACATGGCGCGGCTTTGAGGATGCAGTCATAGAGAAATCCTTCTACGCAGAAGATGGGCTGGGAGTTGTGAGGTCGCCACAAAGCGCGGCGGAACTAGTAGTCCGACAGCTTCTTCATGTAGCGCCGGCCCTCGAGCATCGGCCGATCGCGCAGACCTGCCAGCTTGTAGGCAAAACGCCATAGAGTGTCGAAGAAGACCAAAGGCACGAGATAGGGTTTGATGTGTTCGGACATACCGCCGAGGTCGAGTTCCGCTCCATCGAGCACCAGGATGTTTTCCCGGCTGCCGTACTTGATAAGGAAATCACGGGCACGTTCGGAAAGACTCCGCGTTTCGTCCAAACCCAGCAGGACCACGAAGCAAGCATCCCTATCCACCACTTCGAATGGGCCATGAAAGAACTCGTTCGCGTGTATTGCCTGCGAGTCGTACCACTGCATTTCCATGAGCACGCAGATGGCGTACGAATAGGCCGCACCGTAGCTGGCACCGCTGGCAAGTGTGTAGATTGCCTCTCGAGGTGCGAAGCGAGCGGCGAAGGTCTCGAACCGGTCAGCATAGGCCCGGTGCGCGCGCTCGATGGCCGGTTGAAGATGGCTCAGGCTGATCAGCAGGTCGTCGGTTAGCCCGCCGTCCTCCCGAGCATCGATCAAACCGGCGAGCAGCATGTAGAGCACGCCGTAATTGCTGTAGGCTGCATTGATTGCTTTGCCCGTCGTATACGAGGCCTGGTAGGCAACCGGGTGGTCGACCGCCCGCGCGAGGGGCGATGTTTGGTCGAGCGTCATGCCGATTGTCGTTGCGCCTCGGTCTTTTGCGTGATTGGCCGCCCGCACGGTCTCCTTGGTGGTTCCTGTCTGCGAGCAAAGGACAACAAGCGTGTCAGGTCCCAACCGCCGCGGATCTCGGCAGACGAACTCATCCGCGTTGTAGATGTCGCAGGCGAATGTGCCATTGTGGCGGTCGAGGAAGTATTTGCCTGCCATCATGATCGAGAGCGAGCCGCCGCACGCCACGAGAAAGAGGTGCGAAAACTGCCTGCCCGCCGCAGCGTTCAGAGCGCGTTCTAGGTCGGCGGGCAGGGCGGAAATCATGAGATTCCTCGTCTCGATTGACAGAGCTTGGGCCGGCGCACAATTGACAGATAGCAGCCATTGTGCGAACGTTATCACATCCTTTTAAGCTGAAAGTCCTGCAATGGTCAAGATTGCCACGATGGGCGATAACGTGGTCGATTGCTATCTTGCTCGCGGCGAGATGTATCCTGGCGGAAACTGCCTCAATGTCGCGGTCTATGTGAGCCGCTTCGGCGGGCAGTCGGCCTATGTGGGAGCGATCGGCAAAGACCGGGCCGGGGACCTGATCTGCACTGCACTGGCGTCGGAGCGCGTTGACGTCACCAGATTGCGGCGCCTCGAAGGGCCGACCGCTTACTGCCTCATAGGTCACCACAACGCCGATCGGATTTTCCTGGATTTCGATCTCGGCGTTTCGATGTTCACGCCGACGCAAGAAGATCTGGATTTTCTCTCAGGCTTTCAGGCTGTCCACATCGGCCAGTCCAGCGGGTTAGACCCATGGGTTGCCGCAGTTTCGAGTAAATCACTGTTATCTTACGATTTTTCCACGCGGCGGGAACCGGAACACCGGCGCGAGGTTGGACGCTATTGCTATCTGGCTTCCGTTTCAGGGGATGGTCTTGACGACAAGGAATTGGCCGTAATCGCATCCGATCTGCTTGCGTGTGGTCCAAAGTGGGTTTTGGTGACTCGCGGTCGAGCCGGCGCGGTGCTTCACAGCGACACCGTCTCCTACCGTACGCCGGCGCGGCTGGTCGAACCCATCGACACCCTGGGCGCGGGCGACACCTTCATAGCCCGAACGCTACTCGGCCTGCTTACGGATGAGGCGCCTCAGGACATTCTCCGCCATGCCGCACAGGCGGCGGCTGCAACCTGCCAGTACTACGGCGCGATCGGCCATGCGTCAGCAATCGATATAGGCAACATGACGCCCGAGATCCTCCGCGGAGCGGGGCACGTTCAACACGGGAAAACGGTCTAGCTGCGAAATTCCTCGAAACAATTGACGCGAGAAACGGACAATGCTAGGTAAAGTGATAACGTTCTCATCCATCTAATTAAACGCCACCTAAGAGCATTTTGATGGATCAGACGTCGAGTGGGAAGGCCGGGTTCGGCCAATCGTAAGAGGAGAAGACATGCAAACGAATTCGAGCAGGCGCCAACTGGTGAAATGCGGTCTGGCGCTGACTATCGCCCTGGTGACAGGACTTAGCACGTTGGCCGCGTCAACGCAGGTAAAGGCGGCCGACAACCCTTACAACCTCATCGATCCAACAACGATCAGTGTCGGAACGATGGGCGATGCGAAACCCTACGTCTTCACCGACGCCAACGGCAACTTCACCGGCTTCGACGCTGAGCTCTTCCGCGACGTGGCGCACCGGCTCGGGTTCAAGGAGGAGCAGGTCGTCTTCACCGGCCAGGAATTCTCGGCGTTGCTGCCATCCGTCGCCAACGGCCGCTTCGACGTCGCTGTCGCCGCCATTGGCACGACCGCGGAGCGCAAGAAGTCCGTGGATTTTGGCGATGGCTATCTCGCGGGTTACCTTTCGATCATTTCCGCCGATCCGGCTCTGACGAGCAATGAGAGCACCGCCGGAAAGCGCATCGGCGTGATCCAGGGGACGCTGCAGGAAATCTATGCCGAGAAGAATCTGAAGGGCGACATCGTCAAGTTCCCCGACAACAACACCGCGGTGGCGGCGCTGAACAACGGGACGATCGACGGCCATTTCACCGACTATGAGTCGGCCAAGCAGTATGTAGAACGCTATAAAAACCTGAAGATAACAATGAACGTGCCGTCCTTCGATGCGCCAGCCGGGTTCGTGGTCAAGAAAGGCAACGATGCCTTCCGCGAGGCACTGAACAAGGCACTGCGCGAGGCCATGGACGATGGCACTTGGAAACGGCTGCACGAAAAATGGTTCGCGGGCACCCCCATGCCAGATCAATATCTGCCCAAGAAGTGAATTCGAGCGACTTCGCTGTGTTTTCCGGCCGGGCCCGTGAGCAACGGTGCCCGGCCGAGTTATAGATGGACTTGATATGAGCTGGTTCGATACCTTCTCCCGCAGCTTCCTTGATTTCCAGGCGATGGCAGAAGTTCTGCCAAACATGGTGATGGTCGGCCTCAAGAACACCCTGATCCTGGCCGTCGCCTCGACGTTTTTCGGGACGCTGATCGGTATCGTTCTCGCCGTGATGGGGATTTCCGAGAGCCGGCCGCTGAAGCTCCTCGCGCGGGTCTACACCGATATCTTCCGTGGGCTTCCCGCCATTGTCACTATTCTGATCATTGGCCAAGGCTTCGCACGGTTGGGCCGGGACCTGTTCGGTCCATCGCCTTATCCGCTGGGCATTCTGGCACTCAGCCTTATTGCCGGCGCCTACATCGGAGAAATTTTCCGAGCCGGCATTCAGAGCGTCGAGCGCGGTCAGATCGACGCCACCCGCACTCTCGGAATGACGTATGGCCAAGGCATGCGCCTGGTGGTGATCCCGCAAGGCATCCGCCGCGTCCTGCCGGCACTGGTCAACCAGTTCATCGGCAACGTCAAGGACTCCAGCCTGGTCTATTTCCTTGGCCTGCTCGCCTCCGAACGCGAACTGTTCCGCGTCGGCCAAGATCAGGCCGTGCTGACCGGCAACCTGTCACCGCTCTTGCTGGCCGGCGTCTTCTACCTCGTGATCACGGTGCCGCTAACCCACCTCGTCAACTACATCGACGCGCGCATGCGCGTCGGCAAGCGTATCACCGGGGTGCAGAGCGGCCTCAAGGAAGTCGCCGAGCTTGCGGAAGCCGGTGTGCCGGGCACAGAGAAGTCGGCCGCAGCCACGCCCGCTCGCTTCAACGGCGGCAGCATCGTGGTCACGAATATCGATATGGCCTACGGCGCCGTCCAGGTGCTCCATGACGTCAGTCTGAAAGTCGAGCCGGGGACCGTCACCTGCCTGATCGGGCCATCCGGCTCGGGCAAGTCGACCTTGCTGCGTTGCCTCAACCGCCTGGTCGAGTGTCGAGCCGGAGACATCCTGCTCGATGGCGAAAGCATCTACAAGCAGACCCCTGACCAGCTCCGGCGGTGTGTCGGCATGGTTTTCCAGCAATTCAACTTGTTCCCCGACCGCAGTGCGCTCGCCAACATCACCCTGGCGCTGCGCAAGGTAAAAGGCATGTCGCGCCAGGAGGCTGAGCGCGCGGCCTTGGCGAGGCTGCATGAAGTCGGACTCTTGGAGCGCAAAGACCATCGGCCGGCAAATCTTTCGGGCGGACAGCAGCAGCGGGTGGCCATCGCGCGCGCCCTGGCCCTCGAGCCCGAAGTCATGCTGTTCGACGAAGTCACCAGTGCTCTCGATCCGGAATTGGTAAAGGGTGTCCTGAACTTGATGGCCGACCTCGGACGGGGCGGGATGACGATGGTGGTCGTTACGCACGAGATGAACTTCGCTCGCAAGGTTGCAAACCAGGTCGTATTCATGGACGAGGGGCGGATTGTCGAGGCAGGGCGACCAGAGGACCTTTTCGACAATCCGCAAAGCCCACGTCTTCGGCGCTTTCTGTCTGAGGTGCTGTGATTGCAATGGTGTGTGCAACGGCGAGTGCTGCGGTGTTCGGACTTGCGGGGTGGGCCTAACTGCCACTAGCTCGTCTTTACGACCACGAATGGGCGGCGGGGCTTGCTGAGTGATTCAAAGATCGTCGAAAAACGCAACCATCATAGAGGTTGCTCGCCGGGCCGGGGTCAGCTCCGCCACGGCGGGGCGTGTGCTTGGCGACTACGGCTACAGCAGCCCCGAGGTTCAGGAGAAAGTGCGCGCCGCCGCAGCTGCGCTGGGCTACCGCCCCAATCGCCTGGCAAAAGGTCTGATCACCGGTAAGACGCAGACTATCGGAGTTGTGGTCGGCGATATCGAAAGCCCATTCTACGCGAGCGTCTTGCGTGGAATAGGGGATGTCGCGCGCCGTGGCGGCTTCGGGGTTATCGTTACGAATAGTGACGAAAATGCCGAACTCGAGCGGGAGGCGGTGCAACTGCTGCTGGAAAAGCAGGTCGACGGTTTGATCGTCTCGTCGACCTTCGTGGACGAGCCGGATCATCTTCGTGAGGCGGTCGCGGGCCGCTGTCCCGTTGTGCAGTTCGACCGCATCGTGGCGGGCTTGGAAACCGATTCCGTGGTGGTCGACAACGTTTCTGCGACGCGCAGCAGCATCGCTGCGATGATTGAGGCCGGACACAGCCGCATCGGCATACTGGCCGAACTGGGTCCGGGCCAGCGCGATGATGTCGGCTCGTTTGTGGCAAACGTCGATCTCTCCAGCGCTGACGTTCGCTACCACCATCCAAGCTGGCAACGGCTGTTGGGTTATCTGGAAGCTCATCGTGCCGCAGGTATCGAGCCGGATCTGCAGTTGGTCCGCCGGGTGGCGGTCTATTCCAGCGAGGCAGCCCGCAAGGAGGCGCTCGATCTGCTGACAATGCGCAATGCACCGTCCGCTCTATTTACCGCCGACGGTGTGATGTCGACAGGCGTTCTGGAGGCGACTTCCGCACTGAAGCTTGCGATTCCAGGAGACGTTTCGCTGCTTTGCTTCGACGATCTCGACTGGATGCAGTTCGTGGCCCAAGGTATCACAGCCATCGCGCAGCCAGCGCACTTGATCGGAGCGGCGGCGGCGGAGCTTCTCTTGAAGAGGCTTGCGGAGGCTACGTTACCTTTCGAGCACCGTGTCCTGGCGGCCCAAATCGTGGAGCGCAATTCGATTGCCGTGCATGTCTAGCTGCAGGCTGGATGTTCTGAGGTCCCAGAGCGGAAGCGGGCGTGTCCCTGACATTCAACCCGTGGCTGCGTTGACCTAAAACGGTCGCAGGTCATGCTGGAAAACATCGGCAGGTCAGTTTGAAACCGCTGACCTGAGCTTGCCCGGCTCGTTCGTTCACCAACACTGGCGGCCCATCGGTGCTCGTCACTGCCAGCCAGTCTGTGAAATATATTTCAGCATGTGAATTTTATTGACACTCGAGCCAACTCCTGCGAATGATCAGCTGCTGGGCCTCGGGAGAAGGTTCGGTCTCATCAACCACAAGCGGCGGCACGTAAGTGTCAGGCCGCCCAATTGACCAGGCTTCGGCCGAGGGAGGACTCTTGCGCAAATTTTTGAGCATGCTCGCCATTTCGGCAGCAGCGACCACAGTGTTGGGGGCAGGCCACGCCGCGGCCCAGGCCGCTAACCCGTTCAAGTGCGAGCCGGGTGAAAAATACGTCATGAACGTCATGGTTTCCGGCGTCGAATACTGGTTCCCGGTCTACGAGATGTTCAAGCAGGCTGGACAGCAGTTCGGTTGCGAGACCGAATACACCGGAACGCCCGAATACGATGTGAACAAGCAGATAGCGACATTCGACCAGGCGCTGGCTCAGAAGCCGGCGGGCATCCTGGTGCATCCGATGAACTCCGATCCGTTCATCGAGCCAATCAACCGGGCCATCGACCAGGGAACGGCAGTAGTCACATTCGCCGCGGATTCGCCCAACTCCAAACGAGTGTCCTACATCACCTCCGACAACGTCGCCGAAGGTACCTATGCAGCCGATGCAGTCGCCAAGGCGATGGACGGCAAGGGCGAATACGCGGTCCTTGAAAACCCCGGACAGGACAATCACGACAAGCGCATCGCCGCCTTCATCGCCCGCATGGAAGCCAAATGGCCGGATATGAAGCTCGTCGGCCGCGCGGCGTCGAATCAGGATGCGACGAAGGCCTATCAGGCCGTGCTCAGCCTTGCCCAGGCGCATCCCGAACTGGGCGCGGTGTTCATGCCGGAAGCCAACTCGGCAATCGGCGCCGCGCAGGCCGCGAAGGAGGGCGGCGGCAAGATCCGGGTTATGCTGGCGGACGTCAACGCCAAGATCCTCGATATGATCAAGGCCGGCGAAATCTTCGGCTCGGTCAACCCGAACCAGGGCATGCAGGGCTATATGGGCTTCATGCTGCTGTGGCTGGCCAAGCATCCTGAGCTGATCGATCCGATGAACGACGCCCGGCGGTCGGGCTTCAACGGCATGGGCGTGCCTTTCGTCGACAACGGCTTTTCCATCGTCACTGCGGAAAACGCCGATGATTTCTATTGGGATGCCTACCTCACGCGGCGCGGCACCAAGGGCATCGAGGAATAAGTCCGACTTTATGCCTTCGGGCTCTTCGGAGATGCTCGAAGCGGGACGGGGCGCGTTCGCGCCCCGTCGACCCGGGCCATTACCGTCAACTTCAACGCTGCAGGGGGACGGAGTGACTGCCGCCGCCATTCTTGAAATCCGCGACATATCGAAATCCTTCGGTGCCATCAAAGCGCTGACCGGGGTCGATTTCACGCTGCAGCGAGGCGAAATTCACGCGCTGTGCGGCGAGAATGGCGCGGGCAAGTCCACGCTGATGAATATCATCGCCGGCATTGTGCAACCCGATGAAGGCACCATTCGTCTCGAAGGCAGGGACGTCACCATCGCATCGCCATCCGCCGCGCAGCGGCTTGGCATAGGCCTCGTCCATCAGGAAATCGCGCTCTGCCAGGATGCCACGGTCGCCGAGAATATTCTCATGGCGGCGATCAACAATCGGCGTGCGCCGCTGATGAATTTTCGCCGGCTCTACGCCGATGCGCAGAAGATAATGGACCTGCTGGCGCCGATCTCGGTCGAGACGCCGGTCGCCGAGCTTTCGATTTCCAACCAGCAGCTTGTGGAAATCGCCAAGGCGCTGACGCTCGAATGCCGGGTGCTGATGCTCGACGAGCCGACGGCCGCCCTGACCGAGACCGAGGCGCGGCGTCTTTTCGCAATCGTCCGCGATCTCAAGGCGCGCGGAATTTCAATCATCTACATCAGCCACCGCATGGCCGAGATCTTCAGCCTGTGCGACCGCGTCACGGTGTTTCGTGACGGCAGATATGTAGCGACCGATCCTATCGCTTCGGTCACTCCCAATGATGTCGTGCGCAAGATGGTCGGGCGCGAAATTACGCAGCTCTATCCGCAAAAGCTCTCGCCTGAACGGCGCACCGACCGCCCCGTGCTGTCGGTCGGGAATCTCTCCTATCGAGCGGGTTCCGACGGCGTCAGCTTCACGCTTCGTGCAGGCGAAATTCTTGGCATCGGCGGATTGATTGGCGCTGGCCGCAGCGAGATGGCTCAGACCGTTTGCGGCTTGCGCGCGAAGCTGTCGGGATCGGTCGAACTCAATGGCGAGCCGGTCAGCATCAGGACCTACAGCGATGCAGTGCGCGCCGGCCTGGTCTACCTCTCCGAGGACCGCAAGGCGTCTGGCCTGTTCCTCGACCTATCGGTTGCCTCGAACATCTCCGCGCTGGACCTTCGGAAACTGACCACACCACTTGGGCTGCTCGATCGCCGCGCCGAGGCAAAGCAAGCCACCGACCTGGTCGAGCGCCACGGTGTGCGCATGGGCGGCATCGAGACACAGGTGTCGACGCTTAGTGGTGGCAATCAGCAGAAAGTCGCCATCGCCAGGCTTCTTTCGGTCGGCCCCAAGGTGGTCATTCTGGACGAGCCCACACGCGGGGTTGATGTCGGCGCCAAAGTGGAAATTCATCGCCTGCTTCGCGACCTCGCCGAGCGGGGCGTCGGCGTCATCGTGATTTCATCCGAGCTTCCGGAATTGATCGGGCTCAGCGACCGGGTGCTTGTCATACGCGAAGGTGCCCTCGTCGGCGAACTTGAGGCGGACGAATTGACCGAAGAAGCGATCATGCTGCTGGCTTCGGGTGTCCGCCAGCAACGATCAAACGCAAGGCAGGTTCAGAATGTCGCTTAGACAGACCGGAGGAACCCTCATGGACGCCGAAATCAAGGCGAGCGCCCCCGGGCTTGGCGGGCGCAACTGGCTGCGTCTGGGGTCAATGCGCGAGGCGGGGCTGATCGCAATCATGCTGGCGCTGTGCCTCGCCATGACATTCGCCTCGCCGCATTTCCTGACTTGGGGGAATTTCCGCGCGATGCTGATGAGCTTCTCCATTGAAGGCATCGTCGTGGTCGGCATGACGATACTCCTCATTGTCGGCGGCATCGACCTTTCCGTCGGGTCGGTGGTCTGCTTCTCCATGGTCGTGTCAGGCGCTCTCTTCCTGATGGGTCTGGACCCGTGGACCGCGAGTCTCATCGGCATAGGCGCCAGCGCGCTGATCGGTGCGGTGATGGGCTTCTTCGTGACCGTTATCGGGCTCAATCACTTCATCACATCGCTGGCGGCGATGGTGATCGTGCGCGGTCTCTGCCTTGTCATCACCAAGGGAACCCCGCTGTCGCTATTCACCCTGCCGCCCGGATTCAAGGCGATCGGCCAGGGCAGCTTCGGCAATGTGCCTTATGTCATCGTCATCTTTGTTGTGGTCGTGGCCATCTTCGATTTTCTGCTTCGGCGTGCCACCGCCTTCCGCAAGGTCTTCTATACCGGCAGCAACGAGAAGGCGGCCCAATTTTCGGGCATCAAGACCAAGCAGGTCAAATTCTGGGTAACGGTTCTCTGCTCCACCCTCGCGGGCTTTGCCGGCGTCATCTATATGTCACGCTTTGGCGCTGCGACCCCGACCTTCGGCGCTGGCATGGAGCTCAACATCATCGCCGCGGCGGTGATTGGCGGAGCATCGCTCAATGGCGGCTCGGGCACCATCTTCGGCGCCATACTGGGCATGGCGCTGCTCTCGGTCGTCACAAGTTCGCTGATCCTGCTCGACGTTTCCGTCTATTGGCAGGACATGATCAAGGGATGCATCCTGCTCGCGGCGGTATCGATCGATCACTTCCTGCACCGCAGGAAATCCTGAGCAGCAGCGGCGAGAGTTGAGCATCCATCATGTCACCAACCAATTCGCGGGACGACGTCACGATCGTCCGCCAGATGTATCAGGCGCTGGTGCTTCATTACATGGAAGCCAAGACGCAGGCGGAAATCGCCAAGGAGCTCGGCATCTCGCATGCGACCGTCAACCGGCTGATCAAGCGCGGTCACCAACTCGGGCTTGTCGAGATCAAGATTAAGTCGCCGATCGAGCAACTGGTCGACATCGAGGCGCGACTTGTCGCGATAGGGGGACTCCAAAGGGCCGTCGTCGTTCCTTCCGTTTCGGACAATCCGCAGACTGCCCTTCAGCGCGTCGGCGAGGCCGCGGCGAGGCTGGTGCTCGAGACGATCAAGGACGGCGACACGATTTCCATTACCGGGGGCAAAGGAGTGAGTGCCGTCGTCGCCGGCCTCAAGCCGAACCGAAGCTACGACGTCGAGGTCGTTCCCGCGACCGGCCTGGTTCAGGGTAAGCATTACACCGACGTCAATCATGTCGCGTCTCTGATGGCCGACAAACTCGGCGGGCGCGCCTATCAGGTTCACGCGCCGCTGTTTGCCGACAGCCCGGCCCAACGCGACATGCTGATGGGCGTGCGGGCGGTTTCGGATGTCTTCAGCAAGGCGCGGGAAGCAACACTTGCGGTCGTCGGCATCGGCTCCATCCTGACCGACGATTCGAGCTACTACGATCTGCACCCGTCCTCGAGCGCCGACCGGCTGGCCATCGAACGCTCGGGCGCGGCGGGCGAACTGCTCGCCCATCTCATAGACAGCAACGGTAAGCTCGCCGACTACCGCCTCAACCACTCACTGGTTTCGCTGACGCTCGAGGAATTCGCCACCATTCCGCAGTCGATAGGGGTCGCCAGCGGCGCAAGCAAGGTGGTCCCGATCCTCAGTGCCATGCGCGGCTCTCACCTCGATACTCTCGTCACCGACGAAACCACCGGCTTGAAGATCCTCGAGCTCGCCGAAGGAAATGCAGCATGAATTCTCGACAAATCACCCGCTCAATCGGCAAGTCCGGCGTTGTCGCTTCGGCGGTGGGACTCGGCACCTGGGCCATCGGCGGCTGGATGTGGGGTGGCACGGATGAAGCAGAATCGATCGCTGCGATCCAGGCGTCCATCGATGCCGGCGTCTCGCTGATCGACACCGCGCCGGCTTACGGTCTCGGCCGCAGCGAGGAGATCGTCGGCAAGGCCATCAAGGGCCGGCGCGACCGCGCGGTCATCGCCACCAAATGTGGCCTGAACTGGCATTCGAAAAAGGGCAATCACTTCTTCGATCAGGACGGAACGCCGGTGAACCGATATCTCGGCGCCGAGGGCATCGCTTATGAAGTGGAACAGAGCCTGAGGCGGCTCGGCACCGATTATATCGATCTCTACATCACCCATTGGCAGGACCCGACGACCCCCATTGCCGAAACAATGCAAGCGCTCGAACGCCTCAAATCAGCTGGCAAGATCCGCGCCATCGGCGCAAGCAATCTCAGCCCCGCCGAGCTGCAGCACTACGTGACCGCTGGCCAGCTCGATGCGATCCAGGAAAGATATTCGATGCTGGATCGCGAGATTGAGCAGACATTGCTGCCGATCGCGCGCCAGCATCAGGTCGCTGCGCTCAGTTATTCGTCGCTTGCGCTCGGCCTGCTTTCGGGCGCGATTGATCCGGCGCGTGAGTTCAGCGGCGACGACCAGCGCAAAGACAACCCGCGCTTCTCTCAGGCCAACCGGCGCAAGGTAGCCGCTTTGAAGCATGCCCTGGCCCCGGTCGCGGAGGTCCACCAGGCAAGCATGGCGCAGATCGTCATCGCCTGGACGCTGGCGCAGCCCGGCATCACCTTCGCGTTGTGTGGAGCGCGAAACGCGACGCAGGCGCTCGACAACGCCAGGGCAGGGGAGATTTTAGTGAGCGCCGCGGAACTGATCGCCATCGATGCGGCGGTGGCCGGGCATCTCGTGGCGATAGATGCGTGATCGAAAGCGCGTCCTGAGATGAATCGCATCCAGACGATCGCCGGCTTGCACGAGAACCCCGATATTGACGTCCTCGTCATAGGCGGCGGCATTAACGGCATCAGCGTGTTTCGCGAACTCGCTTTGCAGGGCGTCAATGTGCTGCTCGCGGAAAAAAACGATTATTGTTCCGGCGCCAGCGCAGCCCTCTCGCGCATGGTTCATGGCGGCTTGCGCTATCTTGAAAACGGCGAGTTCAAGCTGGTCCGCGAATCTCTGCTCGAACGCGATCGGCTGTTGAAGAACGCGCCGCATTACGTTGCGCCACTGCCAACCACGGTGCCTATCTTCGACCTGTTCTCAGGCATAGCAAATGGCGCATTCCGCTTCCTTGGGCTAAGCCGTCGTCCGGGCCGGCGTGGCGCATTGGTCATCAAGACCGGTCTGGCGATGTATGATTTCTTCACCGCCGCGCGGCGTATCGTCCCGCCGCACAAATTCAGGAGCCGCGCTGAAACACTCAAGGTCTGGCCTGCAATCAATCCTGCTATCCGCAATTCGGCGACATACTTTGACGCCTGGGTCAGCCACCCCGAGCGGCTGGGTACCGAGATGCTGCGCGACACCATGAATGAAAAGCCGTCCGCCCGGGCGCTCAACTATGCACGGGTATCGCTCGGTGACGCGAGCCTGGTGCTTAACGACGGACTGTCTGGCGAAACCGTGGCCGTGAAGCCGCGGCTCGTGGTCAATGCCACAGGTGGCTGGGTCGACCTGACCAATTCGGCGATCGGAGCCGTTGCGCCGAAGCTTATGGGCGGCACCAAAGGTTCGCATCTGATCGTCGACAATCGCGAGCTTCATGACGCGCTCGACGGTCACATGATCTACTACGAGAACGAGGACGGCCGGATCTGCATCCTGTTCCCCTATCTCGGCAACGTGCTGGTCGGCTCGACGGATATCCGTGTCGACGATCCCGACCAGACGTGCTGCGTGGATGACGAGCGGCAATACATCCTGCAGTCCCTGTCCTTCGTGTTTCCTGGAATCGAGATCGCCGATACCGACATCGTCTTTCAGTTTACCGGGGTGAGGCCGCTGCCGATAAGCCAAGACAGTTTTACCGGGCGCATTCCCCGCGATCATTTCTGCGAGCTCATCGAGGGCGCCGGTATAGTGCCGCCGACGCTCTGCATGATCGGCGGGAAATGGACAACCTTCCGGTCGTTCGGCGAACTGGCAGCGGATATGGTGCTCGAGCGATTGTGCCGACAGCGCATCGTCGGCACCCAAAACAAGCCGATCGGCGGCGGCCGGCATTTTCCCATTGCCCCGGCAAAATGGTGCGCAGAACGCGCGGCCGCAAACGGCCTGCCGCTTGACCGCATGCGTAGCCTCTTCGAGCGCTACGGTACCGCAGCGGATGCCGTCGCCGCCCATATGGCAGCGGGACATGACGAGCTCTTGCCCGGCAACGACTACTCGGCCCGGGAGATCCAATATCTCATCGCCAATGAATATGTCGAACAGCTGGAGGACCTGCTGCTTCGCCGCACGACAATCGCCATCACCGGCGCTCTCTCGGCCGATCTTCTCGATGCGGTTCTCGATATTCTGGCTGTCGAAAAGAGCTGGGACGCCGCGCGCAAGGCATTCGAGCGAACCGATTTCCTCGCCCTGTTGCAACGCCGGCACGGCGTCGATCTCGACCAGCTATCCCAAGAAGACGAAGGAAGGAGCGCCGAATGCGCATCAACAAGAAAGTCCGCATGAACCGGTTGTTTGGCCGGGCGCGCTGTCTCGACGTCGCAGTCGACCATGGCGTGTGCAACGAGCCGTCGTTTCTGGAAGGGCTCGAGGATATGGCCGGCGTCGTCGCCCAGCTGGTTGCCGCGGGACCGGACGCCATTCAGATGAATTATGGCCAGGCCGATCTGCTGCAGTCCTTGTCCGGCAAGGAAAAGCCGGCATTGGTCATGCGCATTGACATCGGCAATCCATATAACAAAACCCGCCATCGCTCGATGTGGGCCATCCTGCAGAACGAAGCCGAACCACTGATCGGCGCGCTGGAGATGGACGCGGCCTGCGTGGTCGTCAATCTATTCATGCTGCCCGATGAGCCGGACCTGTTCCGGCAATGCGTCCACAACATTGCCCGCGTTCGCGCCGACTGCGAAAGATACGGGCTGCCGCTGATGATCGAGCCGCTGGCGATGCTGCCCAACTCGGAGCGCGGAGGCTACATGGTCGACGGCGACCCCGAAAAGATCGTCACCCTGACCCGGCTCGCCAGCGAGATGGGCGCCGACATCATCAAGGCGGACCCGACCACCGATCCGAACGACTTCCACCGGGTGGTGGCGGCGGCGCGCTGTCCTGTCCTTGTGCGCGGTGGGGGCAGGGAGGATTTGCGCGCCGTCTTCGACAAGTCGGAGGCGCTGATGGCACAAGGCGCGGCAGGCATGGTCTATGGCCGCAACATATACCAGCATTCCAACCCTCGCGCCGTCGTGAGAGGATTGATGGCGATCATCCATGAGAATGCGGACGGCGCGGCGGCCTGGGAGCTCTACCAACAAGGATAAATTTTGGCGGCTTGGGAGGAGCTTCAATGCAGCAATACATTCTGGGTCTTGATGCGGGCAATACCGTCATCAAGGCCATCATCTTCGACACCGCAGGTCGCGAACTCGCACTTGCCGCCCGGGACGGCCGTTCCTGCATGCCAGAACCCGGCCATGTCGAGCGGGATCTCGGCGAATTATGGCGCAACGCCGTCGAGGTCATCCGCCAATGCCTCGACCAGTCGGGCATCGATCCCCGCGACATCGCGGTAATCGGTTGCGCCGGCCACGGCAACGGGCTCTACGCGCTGGACCGCGGCGGTGACCCGCTGCTCGGCATCCAGTCGCTCGACACGCGCGGTGTCGGCATCGTCAGCGAATGGGCGGCCGCGGGCGTTGGCGACCGGACCTATGCCCACTGCCTGCAACGGCCCTGGGCGGCGCAGACGCCGACTCTGCTGGCGTGGCTCAGGCGCCATGACCCGGCGCTCTTTGCCAAAATAGGCACCGTCTTCCTCTGCAAGGATTTTATCGTCAACCGCCTCACCGGCACGCGCTCGACCGAGACCTCGGATATGTCGGGCTGCGGGCTTTTGCACATGCCTGATCGACGCTACGAGCGAGAGTTGCTGGCCGCCTACGGGCTCGACGATTGCATGGAACTGCTGCCGAACGTGCTGGAGGCTTCCGACATCGCCGGCCATGTCACGCGGGATGTCGCCGCTGCTACCGGCCTTCCTGCGGGCACGCCTGTGGTGGCGGGCCTGTTCGATGTCGTCGCCAGCGCCATCGGTTCGGGCGTCACCAGCACCGGCGCCGCCTCGATCATTGCCGGCACCTGGAGCATCAACCAGGTCATCACCGAAGAGCCGATCCGCGATCCGTCGATCTTCATGCTGTCGACCTTCGATCCGGTGCGCTACCTCGCCATCGAATCGAGCGCCACTTCGGCCGCAAATCTCGAATGGATCGTGCGTGAGTTCTTCGAGCATGCGCCGCCGGCAGGCGCATCGCCATTCGAAATCTGCAGCGAGCTTGTTGCGTCCGTCGATCCCGCGGGAGACATGCCGATCTACCACCCCTTCCTTTACGGTTCGCAGCAGAATGGCAAGGCGCGTGCAGGTTTCTACGGCATCGCCGGCTGGCATACACGGGCGCATATGCTGCGCGCACTGTTCGAGGGCGTCGTCTTCGAACACCGGCGGCATGTCGAGACGCTGCGCCGAGCGGGAGCGCCTGTCAGCCAGGCGGTTCTTTCGGGCGGCGGCTCGCGCAGCGCCATCTGGCCGCAGATATTCGCGGATGTGCTGGACGTGCCGGTGACCGTGGCGCGCAGCCGCGAGACGGGGGCGCTGGGAGCTGCAATTGCAGCCGGGACAGGCGTCGGCCTGTTTACCGATTTCTCCGCGGGCGCCGCCGCGATGACCGCGCCCGACCGCTGCTACCAGCCCAATAGCGAGATCGCACCGGTCTATGAGCAGCGCTATCGTCTGTATGACGAGATCAACCAGGCCATGGGTCCGTTATGGGACAGGATGGCAAGCGAACGGACGTCCAATTGACACAGACCGCTGCCGATTTTGGACACTACGACTTCATCATCGTCGGCGCAGGTTCAGCCGGCTGCGTGCTGGCCAACAGACTGTCGGCCAATCCAGCCATGCGCGTGCTGCTTCTGGAAGCCGGCGGCAGCGACCGCTATCACTGGGTCAACATTCCCATCGGCTATCTCTACTGCATGGGCAACCCGCGCACCGATTGGCTGATGAAGACCGAGCCGGAGCCCGGGCTGAACGGTCGTGCGCTCAACTATCCGCGCGGCAAGCTTCTGGGCGGCTGCTCGTCGATCAACGGCATGATCTACATGCGCGGCCAGACGGCCGACTATGATGGCTGGCGGCAAGCCGGAAATCTTGGTTGGGGCTGGGATGACGTGCTTCCATATTTCCGCAGGTCCGAGGACCATTTTGGTGGCGCCAACGACCTTCATGGCGCCGGTGGCGAATGGCGCGTCGAGCGCCAGCGTCTGTCGTGGCCAATCCTGGATGCTTTCCGCGATGCTGCCGAGGAACTCGGCATTCCCCGGACCGAGGATTTCAACGGCGGGACCAACGAGGGGTCGGGCTATTTCGAGGTCAACCAGAGGAAGGGCGTGCGCTGGAATACCTCGAAGGCGTTCCTGCGGGGCGTGCTCCGGCGGCCGAATTTGCGCGTCGTAACCGGCGCCGAGACCGAGAACCTGGATTTCGATGGAGCTTGCGTCACCGGCGTTGTCTTCCGCATGGGCGGCCAGTTGCATCGTGCGCGGGCAGGCGAGACGATACTTGCCGCCGGCGCGATCAATTCGCCGAAGCTGCTCGAGCTTTCCGGCGTCGGCCGACCTGCCGTGCTTGGCGCAGCAGGAATCCCGGTTCGCCACGCGCTGGAAGGCGTCGGCGAGAACCTGCAGGATCACCTGCAGATCCGCACGGTCTTCAAGGTCGCCAATGCCTCGACGCTAAACCAGCGCTACCACAATCTGTTCAGCCGCGCGGCCATGGGCGTCGAATACGCTATCCGTCGCAGCGGACCGCTATCGATGGCGCCGAGCCAGTTGGGTATCTTCGCCAGAAGCGACCCACGCCTGGAGACGCCCGATCTCGAATATCATGTCCAGCCGTTGAGCACTGAACGGCTGGGCGAGCCGCTGCATCGCTTCCCCGCGGTCACGGTTTCGGTCTGCAACCTCAGACCGGAAAGCCGCGGCACCGTCCACATAGGGACGCCCGATCCGCAGGCGGCTCCGAAGATCCGGCCGAACTATTTGTCTACCGAGGGAGACAGGGCCGTGGCTGTAGCATCGCTCCGCCACGTCCGCCGTTTGATGAAGGCGCGCGCCGTTGCCCGTTTCGCGCCTGAGGAAATGCTGCCCGGTGCACACTATGAAAGCGACGAAGATCTCGTCCGCAAGGCCGGCGATATCGGCACTACGATTTTCCACCCGGTCGGCACCTGCAAGATGGGCGCAGGCTCGACGGCAGTGGTCGACGGCCGGCTGCGGGTGCACGGCATTTCTGGCCTGCGCGTCGTCGACGCTTCGATTATGCCGACGATCGTTTCCGGCAACACCAACTCTCCAGTGGTCATGATCGCAGAGAAGGCATCGGAAATGATCTTGCAGGACGCCAGCCAGGAGAAATAATCCTGGGTGGCGCATCTGAGCTGACGCAGACCGGCAGCTATTCGCTGTCGTGCCGTCCCCGCTCCATGCAACGCCGAGGCGTTTACTGCGGCTTTGTCGCGCAGATCGCGAAGCGTTGTTGAGTGGCGCGTTCGAGCGCCTTGGGCCAACTCATCTGTCGAGCCTGAGCGCGATGGATCGCGCCCAGTTTCCAGTCGACGACAGGCTGCTCGAATCCGGCTTCGGCCAGCAAGCGCACTATCTCTTCCGCCCGTGCGCCGCCCGAGAAATAGACACGAGTAAGAATGTTCTGGTGGCGTCTGGCCATGGCGCCGTCACTGTCGGAGACCCGGGACTTGCCGGCCGTGAGCTTCTCCCAGAGTTCCCGCAAACCCATCGCCCAGTTGCGGCTGACAAAATCGCCGTCGATGACCAGCAGCTTGCCGCCGGGCTTCAGCAGCGAGAACCATTCGGCAAAGGCCGCCTTCGGATCCAGCAGCGTCCAGACCAGGTGACGGGTGACGATGACATCGTAGCTCGCCTTGTCCTCGAGCGTCCGTTCGGCATCCCTCACGATGAAGCGGATATCGGCGCCGCGGTTTTGTGTCTTGGCGCGCGCCTTGGCGAGCATGGCTTCCGACCAGTCGAGGCCTGTCACCCCAAAGCCTAGATCGTGCATCAGATGCGAAATAACGCCTGTCCCACAGGCGAGATCCAGAGCCGCCCGCCCGGCGCCTGGCCCAAGGTGCCTGCTTATGAGCGCATGCCAGGCAGCGCGCTCGCGCTCGGAAAAAATCTCGTGGCCGACCTGCAGGTCGAACGTTTCGGCGCGGTCAGACCAATAGTCCCGAATTTCGTCGCGCAGCGAATAGTTTGCGTGAGCCGTCATTGCCCGAAACGCTCTCCCCAAAAGCGGTACATTGGAATTGCTCTAAAAGATAATTCTTGATTACACAATTCATGTTTTCTAAAGCCGGGCCGGTAAACTGAATTGCGAGAGCACAATGATTTTGAAATCGATATTTGCGGCCGCGGTCGCCCTCGCGGCCTTGATGCCGCTAACCCACGGCACGCGCGCCGAAACCGTCACCGACATTAGCGGCCGCAAGGTCGAGGTGAAGACGCCGGTCGAGAAGGTCATCCTCGGCGAAGGCCGGCAAATTTACCTGATCGCCGCGCTCGATACCGACAACCCCTTCAAGCGAATCGTTGGCTGGCGCGAGGATTTCTCCCAGGCTGATCCCGACAATTACGCCGTCTATCTGGGAAAATTCCCCTCGATGGCCACGATCCCGACCTTTGGCGGTTTCAAGGACGGCACCTTCGACATCGAGCAGGCGATCGCGCTTCAGCCGGACGTGATGATCATGAACATCGAGTCCAAGCAGGCGACCGAGGACGCGCAATATATCGAAAAGCTCGCCGCCGTTGGCATCCCGGTGGTCTATGTCGATTTCCGCGAGCATCCCTTCACCAATACCGAGCCGAGCATGCGCCTCATCGGCAAGCTTTTTGGCCAGGAAAAACGGGCCGAGGCGTTCATCGCCTACCGCGCCGCCCAGATCGCGCGCGTCACCGAGGTGATCGCAGAGAAGGATCCAAAGCGCCCGACCGTCTTCGTCGAGCGCGCCGGGGGCTATTCCGACGATTGCTGCATGAGCTTCGGCAATGACAATTTCGGCAAGTTCGTCGAGATGGCCGGCGGCCGGAATATCGCGGCGGATCTGATCCCGGGCACTTTTGGCGCGCTCAATCCCGAACAGATCATCGCAAGCGATCCTGACCAGGTGATTGTCACGGGCGGTAATTGGGAGGCCTATGTGCCGGGCGGCAAATGGGTCGGCGTCGGTCCAGGCGCGGACGAAGCGGCAGCAATGAAGAAGCTCAAGGGCCTGACGGAACGGCCTGCCCTCACGGGCATCAAAGCGGTGGAAAGCGGGCAGGTGCACGCCATCTGGCACCAGTTCTACAACAGCCCCTATCAGTTCGTCGCCATCCAGCAGATGGCCAAGTGGCTGCACCCCGACCTGTTCGCCGATCTGGACGCTGAGGCCACCTTCAAGGAGTTGCACGAGAAGTTCCTGCCGGTCGAATACGGGCCTGGCCATTGGGTCTCGCTCTCCGATGAGCAGTGAACCCGCGGCGCTGTCAGCCAAAGAAGGGCGCGGCCTCTACCGCGCCCTCGTCCTGCGCAAGCAACTCATCCTCGCAGGGCTCGCCCTGGCGCTGCTCCTGAGCCTTTGCATCGACCTCGCGCTCGGCCCGGCCAGCTACAGCCTGGACCAGGTTGTGCTCGCGCTCGTTTCTCCCAGCAGCGTCCCGCTTCAGGTGCGTGTCGTGCTGTGGGAGATCCGGCTTCCCATCGCGCTTATGGCCGTGGTCGTCGGCGCGGCACTGTCGGTCGCCGGTGCACAGATGCAGACTATCCTCAACAATCCGCTCGCCAGCCCGTTCACGCTCGGCATTTCGGCGGCGGCCAGCTTCGGCGCCGCGCTCGCGCTCGCCTTCGGCGTCACGCTCATCCCCGCGGCAATCGAATATGTCGTACCGCTCAACGCCTTCGTGGTGGCGATGCTGACCGCGCTCGTCATCCACCTGCTGAGTCTCAAGCGCGGGGTGACGGTTGAAACCATCGTGCTTCTCGGCATCGCGCTCGTATTCACCTTCAATGCGCTGCTGTCGCTCGTCCAGTATCTTTCCTCAGAGCAAGCGCTCGCAGCGGTCGTGTTCTGGACGATGGGAAGCCTCACCAAGGCCACCTGGCCCAAGCTCATCATCACCAGCCTCATCCTTCTCGCAACGCTTCCGATATTCGCACGCCGCGCGTGGGCGCTGACGGCGCTGCGGCTGGGCGAAGACAAGGCCGCGAGCTTTGGGGTCACGGTCGCACGGCTCAGGCTCGAAACCATGATGATGGTGAGCCTGCTCGCCGCCATTCCCGTCGCCTTCGTCGGCACGATCGGCTTCATCGGGCTGGTCGGTCCGCACATCGCCCGCATGCTGATCGGAGAAGACCAGCGCTTCTTCCTGCCTGCCTCGGCTCTTTCGGGCGCACTCATCCTTTCGGCGAGCTCGGTTGCCAGCAAGTCGCTCATTCCAGGCACGATCTTCCCGATCGGCATCGTCACCTCGCTTGTCGGCATTCCCTTCTTCATCTCGCTGATCCTCTCGAACGTGAGGCGCTCATGGTAACGATCAGGCTCGATGGTCTCGGAGCCGTCCACGGGACGCGGCTCGTCCTTTCGGACGTTTCAACTCCCATTTTTCGGGGTGGCGAGGTGGTTGCCGTCATCGGGCCCAACGCAGCGGGCAAGTCGACGCTGTTCAAGCGCATCGCCGGACTTTTGAAGGGCCCGGGACGCGTCTGCCTCGACGGAGCGGCGAAGGGACCGGAGGGCATCTGCTATATGCCGCAGGATACGGCAGCCAACGCGGTGCTGACCGTCTATGAATCGATCCTGCTCGCCCGCAAGCAGGGCTCGGCCTGGTCGGTCGGCGATGGCGACCTCGCACTCATAGACGGCATCCTGGCCGCGCTCAGCATTTCGGATATTGCCTTTCGCAATGTCGGCGAACTGAGCGGGGGACAAAGGCAGATGGTAAGCATCGCCCAGATCCTCGCCCGCGAACCTGAAATCCTGCTGATGGACGAGCCGACGTCAGCGCTTGACTTGCACCGGCAAGTCGAGGTGCTGAGCTTCGTGCGCGGGCTCGCGCGCAAACACGGGATTGCAGTGCTGATCGCAATTCACGACCTCAATCAGGCCCTGCGCTTCGCTGACAAATGCATCGTCATCGCCGACGGCCGGATGGTCGCCTGCGGTACGCCGGAAGAGGTCGTTACGCCGGCACTCTTGCGTGACGTTTATCGCGTCGAGGCGCGGGTCGAGCGATGCTCGCGGGGCATCGGCCATATAATGGTGGATGGCATCGCGGACGAATCGGCAGCCGCTGCGTCGATAGCAGCTTAAGGCATCGCCAAGGCGGCTACTTTGGCGACGAATGAGGCGTTCACTCACGACCGCTGCACGTCCTTCGACGAGCCGCTTTTGTACGAGACACCTTGGGTAGACAGAGGTCGTGAAAACGCGCGATAAGGTTAGCCTGCGCTAGATCTAGAGATGGCCGGGGCACCAGAAGATGGCACGCCGAATGTGCAACGCAATGCTTGGCTTCGCGGCGCTTGCCATAACCGCGTGCCAATCGGCTCCTGAAACGCCGCGACCCACCCTCGAACCCGCGTTAGGACCTGGTACCATTCCCGCCCAAACTGCCTCGGATCCTGCCGCTGTTCCCTCCGGCTCAGCAATTATGGATCAATCCGTGGCGGTCACTCCCCCTGACAAGGCCGTTCCGACAAAGTATGCTGTTTTTTCGGGTCTATGGGCCGGACGATTGGATGGGATGTATGACGCCAAACTTGCTGTTCAGACGATTTCTTCCAATGGGAAGGTGACGGTTACCTATGCGTGGGGAACTCTGGGCGACAACCATCCGGGCGAGGCCGCCGGCGCTGGACGAATTGTGGGGACTACGTTGAAGCTTGAGCGCCTACCGAATGGCGCAGACGTCAGTTTTGTCATGCGGCCCGACAGAACCCTGGCCGGAACCGTTAGGCTTGCCGGCCAGACCTACACGGGCGCGTTCCTCAAGCAATGATCAAAGACGCGTCTGAAGGCCATGTAGGGGCCAGGCGACTGCCAGAAGGCGGAAATTGCTGGAAGTGGATGATGACCTGCCAGGTTGGGTCTGTGAAGGGCGATAAAGCTTGGCATGCGTTCTGATACCACCACGCCCCCAGGATGCACCCGAACACTCAGTCGTAGGCATTGGCAAACATGCTCAAATTGTCACCGCCGTGTTTGAAGCGTCCGGCGTACGAACCTTGTGGCAAGAGCAATGCCTCGCCTGAACCCATCCGCAAAGTTACAGCCTTCGGCCCGCTTGAGAGGTGGACTGGCGGATCAAAGACGGTGCCGTCAATGTCAACCGCGCCCCGTAATGGCGTTCCGGTTGTGCTGTACAGGCCGTATACGCCAGGGATTGGGACAACGAAGACCTCCTGCTCACCGAGGTAAAGTCGACGGCCGGCAATCCTCAAGTTTGGCGCGACGGTGACATAGCTGTTCCGGATCAGAGGTGCGATCACTGGATAGATATATTCCGTGCGGTAAGACCACAGGATCATTTTAGGCGGAGACTTACTGAATACTTCATAGGCCTCGGATCTGTCGCCCTGTCGCAAAGTCGCGAGGACATAGTGTCTATCAAGCCATAACGTCGACGGTTCGCTCCTGTTGGGCAGCATCCCGATGCCGTCGAAGTACCGGTCACCCGGAGCGAGCAATGATTCTGCACGCGCGACCAGTTCAAGTTGCGCCGCGTTGTTGAAACGGAGGTAAACAATATTGCTGACGAAACTTAGGACCACGGCGGTCACCAGCGCCACCGATGCAATTCGAAAGTGGCGTGTGTTGGCCACGATCCGATCCAATGGTGCCAGTGACCACAATGACATGAACGGCAACGCCATGATGAATACGTAAGGCCAAGGCTGATCGTGAATGAAGACCAGAACGGTGATCACGATCGAGAAGACAAGCGCGATGCGATTTCTTTCCTCAAGCTGCCTGAACCGCATCAGTGACAAAGCCATGCCAGAGAAACAGAAGACGTAGAGTACTACGTTCCGCAAAAGCGTCTGCAACACGAGGTGCCTCAGTCCGCCGTACTCAACACCCCCGCGGGTCGCAACTTCAATCGGACCGAATACTAGGGTCTCGGCGATGGGGACCGGGTTGCTGCCGCCGAAAACGAAGCAGTACGCAAGGATCGAAAGAGTCCACCCCAACACCAGGCATGCCCCGCGAGCCAGCCCAGTTGAATAGCGTCTCATCATGGCTGCGTCAGTGACCAAGCCGAGCCCCAGCGCAACATTGAAGTAGACCGATTTTTGAGTGGCCAGGAAAGCCAGTCCGCTTAGGACGCCGGCAGCAAGTATATGCCGTGCACTCAACGCATGTGCACGCACCCCGACCAGGAGCGCAGCCACCGCGAAGAACACCGCCAGCGGTTCGGCGATTGTTCGGAAAACACGCTCCATGAAATTCGAAAAGCACAGTAGGACGAGAACGATGCTTAAGGCACGCACGCGATCCTCCCCGAGCGCACGGGCGCAGGCGTATACCATGGCAACGATCGCGCAGCCCAGGAGCGCGGTTTGTATGCGCCCGACAAGCAGAATAGACGTGGCATCCCAGCCTACCAGGTGCGCCAGCTTAAAGAACGCTGTCGATCCCGCCGCTTTACTCGGCTGAATTGTATCGAAAAGTTCCCTGAACAGATATTTGGCGTATCCGAGCTGCCCGAACTCGTCCATGACGAAGAGGCTATTCCACGCAAGGACGAAAAGCAGAATAATCTTCACCATGATAAGACCGACTACGATTGTGCCTATCTGGTATCGGTCTCCACCGTAGGCTCGCATTCAAACATCGCCCTGATTTTCAGGAGAATTGGGCTTCTCTCCTCGTGCCAACGCAAGTAGACGCTCCGCCATAGACCTCCAGTCATAATGTGCTAACGCGTAGCGAGCCATGGCGGCCCGTTCCTTAGATGTGGGTGCAAGGGAATTAATAGCTTGGGCGCAACGTCTGGCCGAGCCTTCCGCGTCGCTGAGATCGATGGTCACGCCACGGAGCCAGTCGGTTGCGTTAGGGTCGGCTCGGTTGCTGGGTTCACCGCAGACGACCGGCAGCCCAGAAGCCATCGCCTCCTGGATTACGAGCGGAAAGCCTTCGCCCACGCTCGGCAACAGCAAGAGGTCAACGCTGCGATAGAGAGCGGCTAGAGCCTGCGGGCTCTGAGTCCCAAGGTCATGGACGTTGGCTAGTCCCCACATGGCGGGGCAGATCGGTCCGCTGCCGACCATCAGAAAGGCCAGGTCTTCCCTGGACGCAGCCAGGGCGCGTAGCACCCTGAGTCCCTTCTTCTCGACATAGCGACCAACGAAGAGAATGCGGCGCGCACCCGGCGCAATTGGCACCCCGGCCAGAGCGTCCGGCTCGGGAGCCAAACCTTCGCCGGGATGAAAAACTGCACTGTCGACACCATTGAACAGTAGAGAACACGGCATGCGGGCTGGCGTACCGACAAGGTCGTGTCGCACGGTATCGCTAATGAAAACGAGTGCGTCGGCTGCCCTCAGCATGGGGCGTGTGACGAGGATGTTGGCCAGTGCAACTGCCGAGCGGAGCACGCGCGATGAAAAAGCAACGCCAGCAATATGCTGGATCAAGACAACGCGCTTGCGGTGCGCTTTCGCCATCAACAATGCGAGTATCGAGGTGACGTACAATGCGTCATGCGCCACCACCGCGTCGCAGCGGCGTACTTCGCGAGCCAGGGTTCGGATCGCGCGCGCACCCGGTAGGGGCATCGGCAGGCCAGTGATCTTCTCTATTGGGTTGGCGCAGGCAAGCGGGTGCGCCTCAACTTCGGTATACGGCGCTGGATCGGCATTACTAGCCGCCCAGACTGCCTCAGCACCTAAGCGTGCGAATTGGCGGCACAGTTGTCCGGCGACACGCTCTATGCCGCCGCCATGGGCCTCATAGAAATGGCTGATCGTGAGAATGCGCAACGGGTTATTCAGTCATACTGGCTCGAAGCGCATTGTTACTTCAAGCCGATTGGGAAACAGCAGTGCACCGACGCTTTTTCGATACCGCGCTGGTGTAGCGCGACAAGCGATGCGGTAGCCACTGTTGGCGGCCAGCATCTCCCATTCTGCTCGAGTGAGGTAACGCGCCCAGATCATGCCCCCAAAGGGGATATTCCCTATGGCATCCAAGGCCATGAGCCGCAGGGTGTCCAGCGTGCCGCATCTTTCGTGATCCTTGATATAAAGTGGACCGGTTACTACCCGCCGTATTTCGCGCAAGAGATCCGAACGGGCAGTGACCGGAACGTGGTGCACCACGTTGTTGAGCGTCGCTGCTTCAAAAGTTGCGTCAGCGAAAGGTAGTGTTTTGCCGTCATATTGCCGGGTTGGTACGCTGAGCGAGGAGCAGAAGCGATCGATTAGATCAACTGCCTGGACCTCGTCGACTGGGAAAAGTTCCGCCATGGCCTGGGCAATCACGCCTGTGCCGCCGCCGACGTCGAGCAGGTTCCGATGGCGCGCGGCCCATACCTCACGCAAACTATCGAGCATCGTCGCTTGATAAATTGGGGCCCTGGTCCGATACACCGCGAGATGACGCGATAGGATGACTTGCAGGAGCCGCGGGTCTATCGGCGACATCGTTGTGTTCATCGTCAATCACCTGAGCTCCGTCCAGCGGGTCGGCGTGACGATGGCCCAGCGACCGAGCAGGAAATTCAGAGCTAGCATGCAGACCGAAGCGATCGGTGCGGCGAATGTCATCGGCAGGTCGACCTGCTCATGCCAGAACCAGGTGGCAACGAAAGCGAACGGTATATTTGCCGACATTGCGATGAAGTAACGCACCAGGCCAATCGGGGCTAGCGGCTGACGAAAAGTGAACAACCCATGCAGAACATACCCGGCGCAAGCAACGATACCGAAGGACAGCAGCACGGCGAACCACAGCGGCATACCGACACTATCTGCCAAGATGATAACGGCGTTGTGTAGCACTATGCACAGGCCGGCGACAGCAACGTAAGCGAGAGGGGGCCGCACAGTCATGCAGCAGCCTTGCGAGCTCGTACCAGGAAGACACAAGCGTTGTCATCGCGTATGTGAGCGGGCGTGATCCGGTCTTCCAACTGAGCGCGCAGGTTCATCAACACGGCCAACGAGGACGCCAAAATGCCACCGATGATAGGCACACGCCTGAGGATGAAGGAAAATCCCGTCGATCGGATCAGTGTGGTAGTTGCCAGCGGACCGACGATTGCGTGCACATCCTCCACTTCGAGGCCTCGATTGGCGAGGTCCACGATAAGCCCGGTGCGCGTCCAGCGGCGATGATCTTCGGGGTGAGGATGATAGAGCCAAGTGCCGTGAGTAGATAGCAGCAGCACGCCATCATCGCGCAACAGCCTTCGTATTTCGCCACAATAGGCGTCGAGGTCGCGCACGTGCTCAAGTACCTGCACCGAAAGCACTGCACCTGCGGCACCATCGGCAAGCGGCACACGGCCCTGCTCGTCTATTTGCAAGAAACCATCACCCCCGATGTCTGCACCGCAATAATCGATATTCATCTGACGCATCATGTCAGCATACGGCATGTCGCCGCAGCCAAGGTCTACCATCAGCGAGCCTTGTCTGACATGCGCACTTGCTTCTTCCCGCAACAGTCGCGCAAGCGCGCGTAGGATCAGCCAGTCCGTATCCCAGACGCGTGGAACAGCCCTGCTTTGTCTCATGCGGTCCAGTCCCCAAGAACACGCACTATCTGCCCCGCGGCGTCGCCATCCATAGCTAGGCCCGCAAGGGGGGCAAGCAGGTCCGGAATCCCCGAAACCGAATGGTTAGCAGACACGTCGATTGTCCAGGTTATCCAGGAGCAATTTGAGAACAAATCCGGAAAGCACCATGGAAACGCCTGCCACGCAGGTCGTGGTAATCACAAAGGTCAGATGCACGGATTGCTCCATTGATCCGCCAACGAAGATCCATCGCAGCGCCAGCAGTATGTCCCCGAGGAAACCAACCGTCGCGAGCACACCTCCGGAGAGGACTAGCCATTCCAGCGGGCGACTGCGCGTCAGCCAGGCGATCATCAGTCCTGCGGGCATAGGGTGATAGATTGCGATCGCTACCTTGGCCAGCGTCCCGAAGAGAATGGCCGAAAGACCGATCAATGTTGCCATCGACGAGAGCGCGACGAAGTGGATCCCGAAATACTGCCCACCTATGGTGACAGGCCCAGCAGCGAGGATGGCAAGCCCGATGACACGGGCGATCAGCAGGATTAGTCCGGGTAAAAGATACATCGTGTCCGGTGCATGAGCCACGATCAGCCGCAGGTGTCGCCACCCGTCACGGAAAGAGCGCAGGTGAGGGGGGCGGTCACGTTTGTCTGGATAGAGCTTGATTGGCACCTCACGGATGATCAATCCGGCGCGATGCGCGTTGATGACCATTTCGGAAGCGAATTCCATACCGGGCGAGCGTGCGCCCATTCTTTGGAACGCGTCACGAGTGAAACCCCGCATGCCGCAATGAAAATCGCCTATAGGAGAGTGGTGAAGCCAGCGCGCAATCGTCGAAAGCACAGGATTGCCAAGGTATCGGTGCAGAGGAGGCATGGCGCCAGGCTCTATCCCGCCAGCAAAGCGATTGCCCATGACCAACTCCGCGCCATCCTCCAGCGCGTCGATGAAGTCGTCGAGTTTGCTCCAGTCGTAGGAATCGTCTGCATCGGCCATGATCAGGTACTTGCCGTGCGCAGACCCAGCCGCTGCACTAATCGCGGCGCCGTAGCCCTTGACCGGCTGGTGCGCGACGCGCGCACCAAGCGACTGGGCAATCTCCACCGAGCGATCGCTCGATCCGTTATCCCCGACGACCACCTCACCTCTGATCCCCCGCTTTGCGAACGCATCAAGCGCCTTTCGAATGCAGATGCCGAGCGTGCGCTCTTCGTTCAGGCAAGGTATGATCGCCGATACCAAGGGAGCCTCCAACTCAAGGAAGCCTTGGTCAGTTTGGCCCGTCGCGACGTCAGACCGGCTATTTATCATTCCACCTGATCCAGTCGAATCGTCAGCTGCATCGAGAGTCGGGCACGTGACCAACGTGTTGCTTCTGGCCTTTATCGACCTAGAAAGAACAAGTTGCGTAATTATTCCCAAAGCCTAATTACCGTTGGGCGCGTTAATTTTTTGTGCTTATGCAACCACGACGATTGCAATCAGGAACACGATAGCTCCTGGCCAACACGACGCGCACAGCGCAAACCTAGCGGGAGAATGTCTGGAACTTTGGTGGATAGCTGTCGTTCTCGTCAATCTGCAAGCCTGCAGCCACTTTGGGAGGCATTCGGTCAGCTTTGAGCTGACGTTGAGGCCGGTCGTGCCACGGTGTCGCAAATCACCTTCGCCAGGCTCTGACGAGCCGAGGGGAATCAAGCAGGCACTCCATCCGAAGATGACCGCGGGGCGGTTGAGTTTATTCGACGCGCGCTTGATCGCCAGTCTAGCCGCTGTTTGCGCTGACCGCGTCACCAAGCACCTTTGTGCGGGGCTGCATGCGCGCGGCCGCAGGAGCGAAGACCGAAATCGCCTTCGGGTGGACCTTGAAATGCGCCGGGGTCGAGGTGACGATCTCACCATCGGTGTTCACCGGCATCGGCCTTTTCGTCTCGATGTCGAACTCGACGCATCTGGCCGTGCGAACCTCGCTCCAGGCGCCGTGCGTGCCTGAGCGGAACGAGCGCAGCAAGAGCGCCATCTTCCAGAGGTTCGTCATTTCCAGGCTGTACAGGTCGAGATGGCCGTCATCGATCTCCGCCGTCTCCTCAACCACGTTGCCGCCGCCATAGTGTCGGCCGTTGCCGACTGCTATCTGGTAAGTCTCGACTTCGGTCGCTACGCCCTTTTCGGTAATCCTTGCTTCGAAGTGGCGGGCCTTGGTCAACACTTTCATGGCCGCCACGGCATAGCCAAACCGGCCGAAACGTTTCTTCAGTGCCGGGTCGAGACCCTGGGCAAGGTCGGTGCTGAGGCCGATGCTCGCAACATTGAAGAAAGCGTGACCATTGACGGTCCCGACATCGATCAGACGCCTTCCGCCCTGTACGATCACGTCGGCGGCCTTCCGCAGATCCAACGGTATTTCGAGCGTTCGTGCCAGATCGTTGGCCGTCCCCATTGGAATGATGCCCATCGGCAGCCCGCTTTCCATGGCCGCGACCGCCGCTGAGGACACCGAGCCATCGCCGCCGCACACGATCACAAGGTCGGCCCTATGGCGAAGGCGTACGATATCGCGTGCTATCTCGGGCAGCGCCTCAAACGTCTCGACGCTGACGCGGAGCCCGCCGGCCTCCAGCCGTTCGACGATCGGTGCGATAGATTCCTGCCCGCGTCGCGCCTTTGGATTGACGAGCAGAAGGGCGCGTCTGGTCGTGATGTCGTTCATGCGGCGTAGATAGGGTGCTTGCCTGCGGATTACGACGTCAAAAGGCGCCTGGGAAGACAAGTCACAAAATGACGGCTCCGGCAGCCGTTTGCGAAGGTTGAAATTCGGCCCACAAGGTAATACCTTATAGAAAATGGGTATTACCAGGATGCGGACATGACCAGCACAGTCACAGCCAAGGGACAGGTGACCATCCCGAAGCCGGTCCGCGACCTGCTCGGAATCGTTCCGGGCAGCAAGGTTGATTTCCGCCGCACCGATGACGGCAATGTGTTGATCGTGCGTAGCGACAAGAAGCAGCCCGCCAGCCGCTTCGCGAAATTGCGCGGCCATGCCGGCAAGGGACTCGACACCGACGCGATCATGGCACTGACGCGTGGCGACGCGTGACGCTGGTCGACACCAACGTTCTGCTCGACCTTGTCACGGACGATGCGAACTGGGCGGATTGGTCGATCGCCCAGCTTGAGACGGCAAGCCTCAATGGGTCGTTGTTGATCAACGATGCAGTCTATGCCGAGCTTGCCGTTCGCTACGACCGCATCGAGGATATCGACGCGTTTCTCGACGAAGCCGGTCTCCAAATGGCTCCGATGCCCCGGGCAGCACTGTTCCTCGCCGGAAAGGTCTTTACGCGGTATCGCAAATCGGGCGGATCGCGCACTGGTGTGCTGCCTGACTTCTTCATCGGCGCCCATGCCGCCGTCGATGGACTGCCGTTGCTCACCCGCGACGTCGGCCGCTACCGCACCTATTTTCCATTGCTGAAACTGATCGCACCGGACTACTGAACAGCCCGCCGGCCCGAGAAGCACGATTTGGCGCCAAGGCAGAGGCCCTTTTGCCTCTTAATCCGGAAGTCTTGGTGAGATGTTCCGTGCAAGATTGTCGTCTGGCTATAGAACTGAGTGGCTGCATGGCCTAATCGGCGACCGGTCGCTGGTTTCATCACCTGTTCAGAGCGGTTTCCGGATCCATTTTGCCAGGACGCCAACGATGCCCTCCCGGAACAACAGCACCGCGACAACGAAGATGATGCCTTGGCCGATCGTGACCCAGTCGCCAAATGTCGCGAGGTAATTCTGCATCGTGACGATGACTGCCGCGCCGACGATCGGTCCGAACACCGTGCCCATCCCGCCTAAGAGCGTCATCAGCACGACCTCGCCGGACATGGTCCAGTAGACGTCGGTAAGCGACGCCAATTGGAACACGATTGCCTTGGTTGCGCCGGCGACGCCGGCGAGCGTGGCCGACAGCACGAATACGGCGAGCTTGTAGCGGTTGACCCGATAGCCCAGCGAGATCGCGCGAGGCTCGTTCTCGCGGATCGCCTTCAACACCTGTCCAAACGGCGAATGGATGATCCGATAGATCAACAATATGCCGGCGAAGAAGATGGCGAGCACGAAGAAATAGAGCACTTCGCTCGAGCGCAGGTCGATCAGCCCGAACAGATGCCCGCGCGGCACGGCCTGGATGCCGTCCTCGCCACCGGTAAACGCCGCCTGCAGCGAGAAGAAATAGATCATCTGCGCAAAAGCCAGCGTCACCATGGCGAAATAGATGCCGTGGCGGCGAATGGCGAGGGAGCCAATGGCGAGACCGAGCACGGCAGCCACCAGCGCGCCCGCGATGATGGCGAGTTCGGGCGTCAAACCCCACACCTTTGCCGCATGGGCCGAGACGTAGCTCGCCATGCCGAAATAGGC
The DNA here is from genome assembly GCF_055811515.1 of Mesorhizobium sp. WSM4841. Classification (NCBI taxonomy): domain Bacteria; kingdom Pseudomonadati; phylum Pseudomonadota; class Alphaproteobacteria; order Hyphomicrobiales; family Phyllobacteriaceae; genus Mesorhizobium; species Mesorhizobium sp. WSM4841. The sequence continues at coordinate 69,267 of NZ_JBVVQC010000001.1, read as the reverse complement.
AGCGTGGCCGAACGACAAGAGCCCGCCATAGCCGAGCAACAGGTTGAAGGCGCAGGCAAACAGCGCGAAGCACAGCACCTTCATGACGAAGATCGGATAGAGCAGAAATGGCGCGGCGATGAGGAAGACGAAGAGCGCGGCGAAGATCGCAAAGTGATGACGTGGCATGCCCGCGGCGCCAACCGACGTGATGGCCACCATCGCGATCGGGTTGGTGTCGGTTGTCATCACACACTCCGCCCAAACAGACCCGCGGGCTTGACGAGTAGCACGAGCGCCATGATGACAAAGATCACCACGGCCGAGCCTTCCGGATAGAACACGCGGGTCAGACCCTCGATCAGCCCAAGCCCGAAGCCGGTGAGGATCGAGCCCAGAATCGAGCCCATGCCGCCGATGACGACGACGGCGAAGACGACAATGATCAGGTCTGCCCCCATGTTCGGATTGACTGCGTATATCGGCGCGGCGAGCACGCCGGCGAAACCCGCCAGTGCGACGCCGAAACCATATGTGAGCGTGACCAGCAGCGGCACGTTGATGCCGAACGCGCCGACCATGGTCGGGTTCTCGGTCGCTGCCCTGAGATAGGCGCCAAGGCGGGTCTTTTCGATAATGAACCAGGTCGCGAGACACACGATGAGTGAAGCCACGATCACCCAGGCGCGCGAATTTGGCAGGTACATGAAACCGAGATTATGCCCGCCGGTCAGAAGCGGCGGCGGCGGGTAAGGCAGGCCGGATACGCCGAAAAACTGGCGGAAGAAGCCGACGATGATCAGCGCCAGGCCGAAAGTGAGAAGCAGACCGTAGAGATGGTCGAGGTGATAGAGTCGTCGGATCAGCACGCGCTCGAGCACGATGCCGGTGACGCCGACGATCGGCGGCACGATGAACGCGGCCCACCAGTAGCCGACGCCGAGATAGTTGAGCAGCATCCAGGTGCCGAAGGCGCCCAGCATGTACTGCGCGCCATGCGTGAAATTGATGATGTTCAAGAGACCGAAGATGACCGCCAGCCCGAGGCTCAGAACCGCGTAAAAGGACCCATTGATCAGCCCGAGCAGCAACTGGCCGAACAGGACCTGCGGCGGAATTCCAAGCAGTTCGAACATGGTCGCTCCGGCTGACTTGTCGACGAAAGGACGCGCCGAGCGGCTCGGCGCGTCGTTGGCGAGGCTCGCTTACTTGACGAGCGGACAGCCGCCGTCGGCGAGCGGGCGGAACGCTTTGTCGGCCGGAATGGTGGCCACCGTCTCGAAATAATCCCATGGCCCCTTCGATTGGTCCGGCTTCTTGACGCGGAACAGATACATGTCGTGCAGCTTGCGCCCGTCCGCGCGGATCGTGCCCTTGCCGAACAGCGGATCATCGGTCGGCATTTCCTTCATCTTGGCCATCACCTTGGCCGCGTCCTTGTCGCCGACGGCCTCGACGGCTTTAAGGTAATGCAGGACCGAAGCGTAGACTCCGGCCTCGATCATCGAAGGCTTCTGTCCGGCATTCCGCTCCTGGAAGCGGGCAGAGAATTCCCGCGTTTGATCGTTCTTGTCCCAGTAGAACGCGCCGGTGAGCACGAGGCCCTGCGCCACTTCGAGGCCAAGCGCATGCACGTCATTGATGAACATCAGCAGGGCGGCGAGCGCCTGGCCACCCTGTGTGATGCCGAATTCCGACGCCTGCTTGACCGCGTTAATCGTGTCGCCGCCGGCATTGGCGAGGCCGACGACCTTGGCACCCGACCCTTGCGCCTGCAGCAGGAAGGACGAGAAATCCTGGCCGGGGAAAGGATGACGGACGGCGCCGAGAACCTTGCCGCCCGATGCTTCGACGACCTTCGACGTATCGCGCTCGAGCGCGTGGCCGAAGGCGTAGTCCGCCGTGACGAAGAACCAGCTATCGCCGCCTTGTGCGACCATGGCCGAGCCGGTGCCGTTGGCAAGCGCCCAGGTGTCGTAGGTCCAGTGGACGGTGTTGGGCGAACAGGCTTTGCCGGTGAGGTCCGACGAGGCCGGACCCGAGGCGAGGAAGATCTTGTTCTTCTCCTTGGTAATCTCGTTGACGGCGAGCGCCACCGACGAGGTTGGCACGTCGGCGATCACATCGACATTTTCGGTGTCGTACCACTGGCGGGCGATGTTCGAGCCAACGTCCGGCTTGTTCTGGTGGTCGGCGGAGACGATCGACACATTGATGCCCTTGTCCGCCGCCTTGAAGTCTTCCGCCGCCATCTGGGCGGCGATGACCGAGCCTTCGCCGGCGATGTCTGCATAGATGCCGGAACGGTCATTCAGAACGCCGATCTTGACATCCGTGGCGTAGGCCGCGCCTGCCATCAGCAGGCTCGCCGTTGAAGCCAGAATAAATCCCATTTTTTTCATCGCTACTTCCCTCCGATTGCGGCGCAATGCGCCGTTGATGATTGCCTCAGACACCGAGATAGGCGTGCAGCTTGTCAATGTTGGCGTCGAGTTCGTCGTTGGGGATCGTGTCGATCACGCGCCCCTGTTCCACCACGTAGTGCCGGTCCGCGACCAACGCGGCAAAATGAAAATTCTGTTCGACGAGCACGATCGTGAATCCCTCCTCCTTGAGCCGGGCAATGGTGCGGCCGATCTGCTGCACAATGACGGGTGCAAGCCCTTCGGTCGGCTCGTCGAGCAGCAAGAGCTTCGCGCCGGTCCGCAAAATCCGGCCGATGGCAAGCATCTGCTGTTCGCCGCCCGAAAGCTTGGTGCCTTGGCTCGAAAGCCGCTCCTTCAGGTTCGGGAAAAGCTCGAAAATCTGCTCGACGCTGAGCCCACCGGGGCGCACCTTCGGCGGCAGCATCAAATTCTCCTCGACCGAGAGGCTGGAAAAGATCGCGCGCTCCTCTGGGCAGTAGGCGATGCCCATCTGTGCGATCGACCGCGACGGCAGCTTGATCGTCTCACGGCCGTCATAGGTGACCGAGCCCGAGCGCCTGGAAAGGATGCCCATGACGGCCTTCAGCGTCGTCGTCTTGCCGGCGCCATTGCGGCCGAGCAGCGTCACCACTTCGCCTTCGCCAACCTCGAAGCTCACGCCGTGAAGCACATGGCTCTCGCCGTACCAGCCCTGCAGGCCATCGACGCGGAGGAGGGGTCTCGCCGAGGAGGCAACAGCCGGCCTGCTCGTCAGTTCAGCTTCAACCATGGCCGGCCCCGATATAGGCTTCGATAACGCGCGGATCTTTGGATACCGCAGCATAGTCGCCTTCGGCGAGGACTTTGCCGCGCGCGAGCACGGTGATGCGGTTCGACAGCGAGGCTACGACCGACAGATTGTGCTCAACCATCAAAATGGTGCGGTTCTTGGAGATGCGCCGGATCAGCGCCGAGATGCGCTCAATGTCTTCTTGTGCCATGCCTGCCATAGGCTCATCGAGGAGCAGCATTTCAGGGTTCAGCGCCAGTGTCGTCGCGATTTCAAGCGCGCGCTTGCGGCCGTAGGACAGATCGCTGGCGCGGATGTCCGAAAACTCGGTCAAACCGACATCGGCGAGAAGAGCCGCAGCCTCGCTATTGAAATTGGAGAGCACTTTCTCGGAGCGCCAGAAATCGAAACTGTCGCCGCGCCGGCGCTGCAGCGCGATGCGGACATTCTCGAGTGCGGTCATGTGCGGAAACACCGCCGATATCTGGAAGGAGCGCACAAGGCCCAGCCGCGCGATGTCGGCCGGCTGCATCCTGGTGATGTCCCGGCCCTGGTAGCGGATCGCGCCGCGCGTCGGCTGCAGGAATTTGGTCAGCAAGTTGAAGAGGGTCGTCTTGCCTGCGCCGTTGGGGCCGATCAGCGCGTGGATCGATCCTCGCTCCACCGTCAGGTTGACATTGTTGACAGCGACGAAACCCTTAAATTCCTTAGTCAATCCCGCTGCTTCGAGGATCGCTCCGGAATTCATGCGCGGGAACCTTCGCCCGTCATCGGCGTGAAAACGTGGAACCGCGCTGCGAGGCTGTCCGCCCCCAGGGTGACTTCCATGGTTTCCTCCCGTGGCACTCCTGCCCGCAACAAACGACCTAATGCACATCGCGTCAAGGCCGCAATTTTCAGAAGCCTCGAACTTCACGAAGCGCTGAGTCAACTGCCCTTGGCACAGGCTCGCCTCGAGAAGCTGGCGTGCGGTTGGCATCACATCCGATCGAGCGGCATTTACAGGGATCTGTTGCGGTCTTTGACTGCCGGCGCTGTGGCACGGGGCCTTCGATGAACCCCATCCCTGGCCGAGCAGTGCGAAATCCCTCGCCGCCCGACTAGATGAATGCGAAAAGCTTAGCTGCGTTAGTTCGAGTTGGGGTTGTCCTTGCCGCGGTTTGGATCCTTGCCGGCAGCCTGGCTGCTCTGTTGGGCTTGTCCTTCTTGTCCTGATTGCCGCGGTTGCTCGACGCGGCGATTGTTCCCGCGGGGAACATATCGGCCTTTCGAGAGTTCGCGCTATAGGACCGCAATGAACGCGAGGAAGGGGATTGCCGTCGAAGCTTTTTGAAGGATGACCTTCGCTTTTGAGAAGTTGTCAGGATTGATCGTGGACACACCAGACGAAGCTGTGGACGCGGCACCGCGGATAAGCGGCCTCGATCGTGCACGGGTGCGACAAGCTTTTGACGTGCGATTCACGATCGAGCGCGTGCGCAGCGATTACTTGGCGATCTATCGCTCGCTCATGGAGGGCACAACGAATGCACTTGGTTCTCAAAACAAGCGCGCTAAAAATACCGCAATGATGACTATGGCTACCTGACAGAGCAAGGAGAGGGCTCGGCTGCCCGTACGGCCGGCCCGGATCAGCGCCTGAGCCGCCTTGGTCGCTTCTGAACGGGAGGGGTTGACCATGACCACTCAACTCGAAGACCGCAAGATTGATCCAGCCGTAGCGCTCCCGGCAATCGACGAAACGGCACCGCGCGAGCCGCATCGGCAATTTGCGCTGAAACACGAGGATTGCTTCGTCGTCGCAGACAGCTACGGCGACATACGCGGCACCGGCGACGGGCTTTTCCGCGACGACACGCGTGTACTGTCGCGCTTCCGCCTGTTCATCGGCGGCAGGATGCCGTCGCTGCTCGGCGCCTCGCTGTCGCAGGACAACATCCTGTTCACCGCCAATCTCACCAACCTGGCCACTATCGGGCCGAATGGCAGCGAAGCATTGCCGGGCGTCGTCCATATCGACCGGACGCGGTTCATCTGGCAGGACCGCATGTTCGAACGCATCACCTTCACCAACTATTCCGCGCGCGAGGTGGATCTGCCGGTTCGGCTCGACTTCGACGCCGATTTCCGTGACATGTTCGAGGTGCGCGGCACTACGCGTAGCCGCCGCGGCCGCGCGCATGACGCGCTGGTCGGCGAGGCGAGCGTAACGTTCCGATATGAAGGCCTCGACAATGTGGCTCGTCAATCGGTCATCGCATTCTCGATCAAGCCCGATCAGGTGCACCCCAACCACGCCGACTTCCTTATTCTCGTGGCAAGGCGTGACAGCAGAGCATTGTACCTGGAGGTCGGCCACAGCGAAGAGACCCCCTCCAGCGACCGCTTTCGCGCGGCCGCTGCGCGAGCCCGCTTTGCCATGCGCTCAAAGCGCCGGCAGGGCGCCACCGTCTTCAGCTCCGGCCGCGTGTTCAACGACTGGCTGACACGCACGCGCGCCGACATCGCGCTGCTGACGACCGATCTGGAAACCGGGCCATACCCGTATGCCGGCATCCCCTGGTTTTCGACGGCTTTCGGCCGCGATGGCGTCATTTCCGCCTTACAGATGCTCTGGCTCAATCCGGACCTTGCTCGCGGGGTGCTGGCCTTCCTTGCCCACTATCAGTCGACCGAGATCTCTGTGTTCGACGATGCCGAACCTGGCAAAATCATGCATGAAACCCGGAAGGGCGAAATGGCCGTGCTGCGCGAGCTGCCGTTCGGCCGCTACTATGGCGGCGTCGACACCACGCCACTCTATGTCTATCTGGCTTCGTCCTACGCCGATCGCACCGGAGACGAGGCATTCGTCGATCGCATGTGGAACTCGCTGGGCGCTGCCACTGCGTGGATGGAGGAGGTCGGAACCCGCAACGGGGAAGGCTTTGTAACCTACAACAGGGCGGCCGACACGGGTCTGTTCAACCAAGGCTGGAAGGACAGCGCCGATGCCATCTTCCATGCCGACGGCACGATCCCCAAAGGGCCGATCGCATTGGTCGAGGTGCAAGGTTATGTCTTCGCCGCATATCAAGGTATGGCCGCGCTGGCCGCCAGACGCGGCGACGATGCAAAGGCGGCGCACTGGAGCGCCCTGGCAGAGAGGATCCGTGAGGCGGTGGAAACGCATTTCTGGATGCCGGACCGAGATTTCTATGCTTTGGCAATCGACGGAGAAGGCAAGCAATGCGCGGTTCGCGCGTCCAATGCCGGTCACCTGCTCTATGTCGGGCTGCCTTCAGCGGAACGGGCGCAGGCCCTTGCCACCCAGCTGCTCTCTGGTCATCTCCATAGCGGTTGGGGCGTTCGCACACTGGCCGACGACGAGGTCCCATTTAACCCGATGTCCTATCATAATGGGTCGATCTGGCCGCACGACACTGCACTCTGCGCCTCCGGGCTCGCCCGCTATCACGAGCGCGACAGCGTCGTGAAGCTGATGAGCGGTATGTTCGAGGCGGCGGTCCGTTTCAACATGCGCCTGCCGGAGCTGTTCTGCGGCTTTACGCGCGCGGCCAGCGATTCACCGGTGGCCTACCCGGTCGCATGTCTGCCGCAAGCATGGTCGGCAGGCTCCGCGTTCATGATGCTGCAGGCCTGCCTGGGTATCCGGGTCGACGGCTGGAAGCGCGAGATCACTGTGGAACGCCCGCGGCTGCCGATCGGTATCGACAACATTGTTATCCGCCATCTGGCCATCGGCGAGGCGAAAGTCGATCTCATCTTCGAGCGCATTGGCGACCGCGTTGTGTGCTATCTCGACCATCGCCATGAAGGTCTGGTGCCTCTGGTGGTGCGCTCTTAGCGCAGGCCGGCTCCCCATGTGCTCCGTGACGGACTCTGCCATCAACGACTACGGCCCAACTGATACCTGCGCCGATCGCCAGCGCACCGACTGTACGGTGGTACCTGCCCAAGCCAAACCGGACGGCTATCTGCTCGCAGCGTCGCTACAAGATCGCTGAAACGTCGCCCTGGATGCTGACATGCTGGCGCAGGAGCGTGCGCGCCCGCGTCGCCGGCGAGGATTGCTTCCACGATCGCGCACCCACCGTCCTCATTGCCCTCCGCGCATGCGCCGGGCTTTCCTTCTGGCCGAACGTCGCGCCAGCCACAATGAGCCGGCGCGACTTTGGTTCTTCATCTGTCGCCGGGCGTGTCGGGCGCACTGTTATGCTCCCCAGACCTGCCGGGATCCCGATCGCCTAGCTCGCCGGCAGCACCTTCACCGCCATTGCCTGGACCTGAGTTGACGTGGCCGGAGTTGCCGTTTCCGTCGTCATCGCCGTCATCGCCGTCATCGCCGTCATCGCCGTCATCGCCGTCATCGCCATCATCGCCATCATCGCCGCCGCCGCCGCCGTCGCCGCCATCAGCGCCCCCATCGCCATTATCGCCGCCATCGCCACCATCGCCATTGTCGCCACCGCCGCCATTATCGCCGCCGCTGTCGTCGGGAGCCAAGACACTTTGGATTTGCGCAGTGGTCATCGGCGGACATTGGTCGATTTGCGCCGCCGTGAGAATGTCAGTCCGGTTCAGCGCCACGCAGCAAAGCTCATAGTTAGCGTTCGTCAGAGGGTTGCATTGCTGAGCCGTGAGTACGGGCCGCTCGATCTCTTGGACTCGTGCTGGAACGGTCGCTGCCACTCCAAAAAAGGTGGCTGATATCAACACTATACCGGTGCTGTTGAGTAGTGACTCTAGCGTACACATATTAGCTCTCCATTATATTAATTGCTACTAAAACGCGAATACTGTTTCAAATGTTCCCGTCACCGTTACAATTTGTTAACCAAAAACGGGACGCTAAGGCGTCGCGAGGGATTGCTTTAGGTTCAGCGTCGACTATTGCGAGGCGACCACAGAGGCCCCTCGTTTATGATGCGAATTCTGACGCTGCACACATGCGCTGTCCTGCTCTCGGCCTGCACCCAGGCTTCCGGCGCTGGCACTACCATGCAGACGCAGGGCTATGCGTTTGCGCCCCCTGCCTTCAAAACCTTCTGCGCTAAGGAAAAAACGCTTTGCGACACCAGAGGCAAGACCAAAGTTGTGGACTTGACGGGACCTCGCAAGGCGGAGCTCGCAAGAGTCAACGCCGCAGTCAACCACCGCATTGCTGAACGAAGCGATGTCAGCACCACGGGCAAGGCCGACGAGTGGGACTTGCCGAAAGACCAGGGCGATTGCGAGGACTTCGCCATCCTCAAGAAAAGCGAGCTACTCAAGCTCGGCTGGCCGGCTTCTGTCCTGCTGCTGACTGTGGCGCGCAGCGGGAAAGAAGGCCACACCGTTCTGACAGTGCGCACCAGCCAGGGTGATCTGGTGCTCGACAACAAAACGTCGGCGATCAGGGACTGGTCGCGAACGTCCTACCGTTACTTTGCACGCCAGTCACAGTCGAACGGCAAGGTGTGGGAGCGGATAGGCAAGGCCGGACAACCGTAGGCGCGTCTGCGGCTCGCGCAACCGCTTGTGCTGCGGTCCCTCAAGATCGTTCGGGCACGCGTTTTTGGCGAGCGCGAACTCGCAATGCTGAAATGGGATATGCCGTCACCGCCGGAGCGCATCAAGGGCAAGGCCGACTATGACTATGACCTGATGGTCGTGGAGCCGCGAATTGACCGTCCATGATGCCCGCCTGATGCCGCCGAGCTATGTCAAGCCGTACGTGAAGCGCCAGAAGAACGATGCTGCCGATGCCGAGGCGATCACCCGGCCGACGATGCGGTCGTCGAGATCAAGGAGCGATGAGCAGCAGAGCATCATGGTGCTTCACCGGGTCCGGCTGACGTCCACACATGGCGCAACTGAGCCTATCACGAAACGCGAATCCGCAGCATGTGAGGGAAGCCGCTATAGGAATGATCGATGTTTGTTCGCCAAAAGTCGCGTAACATTGTATTCGGGAACCACTGGGCGATCCACTATCTGCTCGCCATCGTCGCTACAAGATCGCTGAAACGCTCGCCCTGGATGCTGACATGCTGGCGCAGGAGCGTGCGCGCCCGCTCCGCGTCGCCGGCTAGGATTGCTTCCACGATCGCGCCATGCTCGGCGAACGAGGTGGCAACGCGGTTGCGCACGCGAAGCTGGAGACGCCTGTAGGGTTGCAGACGGCGATGCAGTGCGACGCACTGCTCGGCCAGGAAACCGCTGTGGCTGGCAGCATAGATAGCCTTGTGAAAACGTTCGTTATCGTAATAGTAGAGGTCGCTGTCGCCGGCCGAGGACGAACGCTCGCAATCTGCATGCGCGGCCAGGATGGTTGTGCGATCGGCATCGGTGAACCGTCGCGCGGCCAGCGAACCGGCCAAACCTTCAAGTTCCGCCATCACCTCGAACATTTCGAAAACGCGGTGCGGTCCCGGATCGATCACCACGGCACCCCGGCGCGGCCGGATCTCCACCAGCCCGATCGCGTTCAACTGCATCAGCGCCTCGCGCACCGGCGTTCTCGACACGCCGAAGCGTGTTGCCAACTGCACCTCGTCTAGTCGTGCACCGGGGGCGAAGTCGTTCGAGATGATGCCGTTTTCGATCTCGTCACGTAGGCGTTGAACAACATTCCCTGACATTTTCGGACTCCAAAATGCATTACGCGCATTCTTGTATGCAAGATAGTTGACTTTGCGCACAATCGCATTTAATAACGATACCACAATAGGCAAGTCGCACACAATTGGCGGATTCAACCGAGCAGTAGCACCGCGAGCGCGCGGAGGGTCTTTTGCGCCGATTTCGACTTTGCCAGGAGGACTCCGACATGGCAGGTATCTCGTTCTTTAGCGATATGGTGCAAAGCATCACCGATCGCGGCCGCAGGCTGCTTGCGGCAGGCGCGCGCAGCGAGCCGATCCAAGCCGAGACGAATATCGACACGCTCTGCGACATGCTTTTGTCGAGCCGGGGCGAAGCCTCGGGCATGGCATTGGCCGCCGAGGTCCTTCAGCGCTGGGCCCAACTGGACGCGGTCGGTCAGCAAGACTTCGTGCGTATGCTGCACGAACAGTTCGGCCCAGACATCGCCAAGCTTGACAAAGCCATCGAGCGCTACCGCAGCGACAGGAGTTCGGACGCCGTCATCGAACTGCACCAGGCCGCCGAGCCGCGTCGCCAGGAACTGGTGCGCAGACTCAACCTGGCCCCCAAAGGCACGGCAAGACTGGTGGAGATGCGCGAGCGCCTATTAGCCATGAAGGACGCGACGGAGCCGTTTCGCGCCGTCGATGCCGACTTCGCCCACCTGTTCGGCTCATGGTTCAACCGCGGTTTTCTGACCCTGCGTCCGATCGACTGGTCGACGCCAGCCGACATCCTGGAGAAGATCATCAGATACGAGGCTGTGCATGAAATCGCCGGCTGGGAGGAACTGCGGCGGAGGCTAGCTCCAGCCGACCGCAGGTGCTTTGCGTTCTTCCACCCGCGTCTCGCAGACGATCCGCTGATCTTCGTTGAGGTTGCGCTGACCAAGGCGATTCCCTCTGCCATCGCTGATGTGCTCGATGTAAACCGTTCGCCGATCACGGCCCAGGACGCCACCACCGCTGTCTTCTATTCGATCTCCAACTGCCAGGACGGACTGCGCGGCATCTCTTTCGGGAACTTTCTGATCAAGCAGGTGGTGGAGGATTTGCGCCGCGACCTGCCGGGCTTGAAGACCTTCGTGACGCTGTCGCCGGTTCCGGGTTTCGCTGGCTGGCTAGCAAGACTGCGCAAGGCGACCGATCCGAGCCTCGATGATCAGGCCCTCAAGACGCTCGAGCTGCTGGACGATCCGAGCTGGGCGGACAATCCGCAGAAGGCACGGGTCGTTGAAGCTGTGCTCCTCCCGCTCGCCGCACGCTATTTCGTCAAGGAACGTGCCACCGGCAGACGGCCGGTCGATCCTGTGGCGCGTTTCCATTTGGGCAACGGCGCTCGCCTTGAACGGCTGAACTTCCTCGCCGATCGCTCCGCCAAGGCGATGCGGCAGTCCCACGGCTTGATGGTCAACTACTTTTACAAGTTGGACGACATCGAGGCGAACCACGAAGCCTTGGCGCAACATGGCGAGATCGCTGCTTCGCCGGAGGTGAGAAAACTGGCGGCAACCGCTTCGACCGACACCAGTATTGGCGCCCCGGTTCGTCGACGCCGCACCGAAATGCAGAAAACCTAATAAGCAAATTGGGAGGAGTTCAATGAGCAATCACCTGTTCGACGCCATGCGAGCATCCGCCAAGTCAGGCGAGTCGATTTTCATCGAGACTATTGATGGTCAGCGTTGGACCTATGCAGATGCGCTGCGGCTCTCCGGACAGATCGCCAGCGCAATTGATGTGCTCGGCGTTCGCCCAGGCGACCGCGTCGCGGTCCAGGTGGACAAGAGCCCGCTGGCTCTGATGCTCTATCTCGCATGCGTGCGCTGCGGGGCGATATATCTGCCGCTGAATACCGCCTATACGCTGGCTGAACTCGACTATTTTATCGGTGACGCCGAACCGCGGCTCGTCATCGTCTCCTCGAAGTCGCGAGCTGATGTCGAAAGGATCGCGCACGGCCACGGCGCGATTGTCGAAACGCTCGATGCGGACGGCGCCGGGTCGCTCATGGAGTTGGCCCGGGACGAGTCTGCCGATTTTCTCGACGCGGCGCGCGCGCCTGACGATCTCGCCGCGATCCTGTACACATCTGGGACCACCGGCCGTTCCAAGGGCGCAATGCTGACGCACGACAACCTTTTGTCCAATGCATTAGCACTGCGCGAATGCTGGCACGTGACCGCAGCCGACCGGCTGATCCACGCGCTGCCGATTTTTCACACGCATGGGCTCTTCGTGGCGACCAATGTCACGCTGGTTTCCGGCGCCTCGATGTTTCTGCTGCCAAAGTTCGAGCCTGGCGAAATCCTTCCTCTGATGTCGCGGGCGACGCTGATGATGGGCGTGCCGACCTTCTATGTCCGGTTGCTTCAGCATGAGGGCCTGAACCGGGAGACGGTCGCCAACATTCGGCTGTTCATCTCCGGCTCGGCGCCGCTGCTCGCTGAAACGCACGCCGCATTCAAGCAGCGCACCGGTCACGCCATTCTCGAACGCTACGGCATGACCGAAACCAACATGAACACCTCAAACCCCTATGACGGCGAGCGAAGGGCAGGGACAGTAGGTTTCCCACTCCCGTGCGTGTCGGTGAGGGTCACCGATCCGGCCACGGGCGAGACGCTCGGACCAGGCGAAACCGGCATGATCGAGATCAAGGGCCCGAACGTTTTCAAAGGTTATTGGCGGATGCCTGAAAAGACTGCGGCGGAGTTCACCAAGGACGGCTATTTCATCAGCGGCGACCTCGGCAAGATCGATGAGGCGGGCTATCTCCACATCGTCGGCCGCGACAAGGACCTGGTGATCTCCGGCGGCTATAATATCTACCCGAAGGAAGTCGAGGGTGAGATCGATCAACTCGTCGGTGTCGCCGAGAGTGCGGTCATCGGCATTGCACATCCGGATTTCGGGGAGGGGGTGACGGCCATCGTGGTGCTCAAGCCCGGTGCCACAATGGACGAAAAGGCCGTGCTCAACGCGCTGCGCGACCGCCTCGCGCGCTACAAGCAGCCGAAACGGGTGATTTTCGCCGAGGACCTTCCGCGCAACACCATGGGAAAGGTGCAGAAGAATCTTCTGCGCGACCGGTTCAGCAACCTTTACATGCCCGCCTCCTAGGAGGCGCTGACTACCCTGCGTTGGTGCTTGGGAGCGAGACCAACGCAGGCTGATCTACTAACCGATGGAAATGAGAACGGGCGCCTGAAGGCGTTTCCCGAGGGAGGAAGCTATGAACATCCAGATTCTGTCGATCGCGCTGCTGGTCGGCATGTTCGTGATCGCCACCATCCAGCCGATCAATATGGGCGCACTCGCCTTCGCATGCGCCTTTCTGGTCGGCTCGCTCATCATGGCCATGAAGCCGGCGGAAATATTTGCTGGCTTCCCGAGCGACCTCTTCCTGACACTGGTCGGCATTACCTACCTGTTCGCCATCGCCCAGATCAACGGTACTATCGATTGGCTGGTCGAGGGCGCGGTCAAACTGGTGCGCGGACATGTGGCGTGGATTCCCTGGGTCATGTTCCTGGTCGCCGCCGTCATCACCGGCTTCGGTGCGCTCGGACCTGCGGCGGTCGCCATCCTGGCCCCGGTGGCGCTGGGTTTTGCGTTCCAGTACCGCATCAATCCGGTCATGATGGGATTGATGGTTATTCACGGTGCACAGGCGGGCGGCTTTTCGCCGATCAGCGTCTATGGTGGCATCACCAACCAGATCGTCGAAAAGGCGGGGTTGCCGTTCGCGCCGACATCACTGTTTCTCTCCAGCTTCTTCTTCAACCTGGCCATCGCCGTCCTCGTATTCTTCCTCTTCGGCGGCTCGAAGGTGCTGCGTAAGTATTCGATGGCGTCGGGACCGCTGCCTGACCTCCACCCCGAGGGCGTGACGCAGTCAATCGTCGGCCACGGCGGCACGCCGGCTACTCCGATCAGCCATCACGTCTTTGAGGAGCAGACAAAAAATGTGTCGGCGCTTTCCGGCCTGACTACGGAAAGGTTGACGACATTAATCGGCCTAACCGCGCTCGCGGTCGGCGCACTTGTCTTCAAGTTCAATGTCGGCCTGGTGGCGATCACTGTTGCGGTCGCGCTCGCACTCCTCTCGCCGAAGACCCAAAAGGCAGCGATCGACAAGGTCAGCTGGTCGACGGTGCTCCTGATCGCCGGCATCATCACCTATGTCGGCGTCATGGAGAAGATCGGCACTATCGACTACGTCGCCCACGGCATTTCAAGCCTGGGCATGCCGCTGCTGGTTGCACTCCTCCTCTGCTTCACCGGCGCCATTGTATCGGCATTCGCCTCGTCCACGGCATTGCTGGGAGCCATCATTCCACTGGCCGTGCCCTTCCTCCTGCAGGGACAGATCAGTGCCATAGGTGTGGTTGCCGCGATCGCGATCTCCACCACCATCGTTGACACCAGTCCGTTTTCGACCAACGGCGCGCTGGTCGTCGCCAATGCCCGGGAAGCAGAGCGCGAGAGCGTGCTGAAGACGTTGCTGATCTACAGCGCGCTTATCGCCATCATCGGCCCTGTCATCGCCTGGCTGGTTTTCGTGGTCCCCGGGTTAGTTTGAACGGTCGGCCGCTTCCCGGACATTCCCAATCAGTCTGGCCGCTCCGGTGCAATTTGACCGGCGGCCAGGCTTGACCCCGAACCTGATCTGGTCGGCGTCAACAAGAAAAACGCCGGCGCAGGCAGAACTGATTCCCTATCAAAGCAGCCGTTGGGCCGATAGGGTGCCCCGCCCGGTTTGGCTACGTGACCCCGCTCAGGCAGGCGAGGGCGCGTAGCGGCTGCCCAGCGAATAGCGGCTGCCGACATAGGTGAGCTTGTTGACGGTGGCGACCGCCGCGCCTGACCAGGTCCGCCGATGCAGGAGCAGGCAGGGGTCGCCTGGCCGGATCATCAAACGGCCGGCGGCCACCTCGTCGGCGGCGACGGCCGAGATCACGTGCTCCACTTCCGTCAGCGGCGTCGCCCGCTGCAGATAGTCGTAGGTGGTGGTCGCAACAAAATTTTGCCGGTGGTAGTCCGGTGCGAGCGCCGAATTGACGAAGCGTTCCTCAAGCTGGACGGGCACATCGTCCTCGAAATGCACGATGATCGAATGGGCGACCGGCCTGCGGCGCATGAACTCGAAGGCGACAATGAGGTCCAGCGCCGGGTCGCGGATCTTCTCGAGCACGACGACCTCGGCCCTGTGGCGTCCGCCGCGCGCGGCGATCTCGCCGGCGATGTTCCTGATTTCGATGAGAGCAGATTGCGGTTTCGGCGGCGCCACGAAGGTGCCTACGCCCTGGATGCGCAGGAGGTGGCCTTCCGAGGTCAGTTCCCTCAGCGCCCGGTGCACGGTCATGCGCGAGACGCCGAGCGTGCTGACCAGCTCGTTTTCGGAAGGCAGCCTGCGGTCCTTCGGCCATTTGCCGCTGCCGATGTTGCCAAGCACGTAGTCCTTGACCTTTTCGTAGAGCGGTCCGGCAGTTTCGGGAAGCTTGATCATCGCCCTCTCTCCATTCGGACGATGGTCTTCAGGCCGCCGCTCGCACCTGCGATCAGGCGGTGGTAGGCGGCGGGAATTTCGCCGATCGCGATCTCCTCGGCCACGAAACGCGACAACGCGGGGGCGAGATCGCCAAGCATGGCTACGGCCGGCGCAAGCTCGTCGGCGAAGGCGTGGCAGCCGACAAGCGCGATCTCGCGCTCGACCAGGAAGTTGGGGTCGAGGTCGAGGCGGCCATGCGAAATGCCGACCAGCGCCAGCGTGCCGCCGCCGGCCAAACGATCGAGCAGCCGCGCCATCACCGTCACATTTCCCGTCGCGTCGATGGCATGGCGCAAGTTGGGATCGTGGGACAGGATGTCCAGGTCGACGACGGTCGCGCCGCTCACCTCGGCCACGAGATCCGCACGTGCCGCATTGCGGTCGGCGACGAGGACCGGTCTCTCGCTGCGCCGCGACAGGAGCAGCGCCGCCAGCCCGCCGATCGGGCCGCAACCGGCGATAAGCACTGGCGCCCCGGCCGGCGCCGACAGCCGCCGCACTGCGTGCAGGGTGACCGCCAGCGGCTCCGCCATGGCGGCGATTGCGGGATCGAGCGCAGGGTCATGGCGCAGGAGCAGCCGCGCCGGCAGCTCCGTCTCTTCCGCGAAGCCGCCGTCGCAGACCTCGCCTACAAAGCCCAGTGTGGCACAGACATTATGCAGGCCGGCCCGGCAAGCAGAACATTCGCCGCACCAGAAACGCGAATCGGCGACGACCCGGTCTCCGAGGGCCACCTGGGACACGCCGGCCCCCACGGCAGTCACTTCGCCGGCGAACTCATGTCCAACGACGCTCGGCGCGCGGCTGATCCACTGACCGGTGCGGAAATTGTGGAGGTCGGAGCCGCAGATGCCGGCGGCCGTCACCCTGAGCCGCACCCAGCCAGGCCCTGGTTCGCCGGGAGACGGCACATCCTCGACCCGCAAGTCGCCCGCCGCATGGAGTCTGGCCGCCTTCATCATCCGCTACCGCACCAAATATCGGTCGCGCACATCGGAAACGGCGTGTTCGTGCGAGGAAAAGCCTTCATAGCGGGCAAGCGTGCGGGCATGACGCGCGAATTCCGGATAGGCCGTCGCCGTCACGTAGCCGATGGAAGAGCGCTTGACGAAATCCGTGACCGAGAGCGGTCCACAGGTACGCGCCCAGCGGCTGGTCGGCAGCACGGCGTTGGGGCCCAGCCCGAAATTGCCGATCGAAACCGGCGTGTGCGGCCCCATCAGGATCTCGGCGGCTTCGGTGATGTGGCCAAGGTGCGCAAAGGGATCGGTGGAGAGGATCTCCAGATGCTCAGGTGCGTAGTCATTGATGAAACGGTAGCTCTCCTCGATCGATGCCGTCAGCACGATGCCGCCACAGGCACCGGTCAGCACCGCGGTGGAGAATGCTACCCGCTGATCGGTCATGCGCGCCCAATGCTCGGGCAGCGCCGCCAGTGCCTCCTCCGCCACGCGGCGGCTGTGGGTCACCAGATAGGCCGACGAGTCCGGCCCGTGCTCCGCCTCGATGAGGAGGTCGAGCGCGGCCAGTCCGCCATGTACGCTGTCGTCGGCGAGGATAATCGCTTCCGACGGACCGGCGGGAAGGCCTGGATCGATGACTCCCGCAAGCAGCCGCTTGGCCGCAACGACCCAAGGGCTGCCTGGACCGACGATCTTGAGCGCGGGCCTGATCGTCTCTGTGCCGTAGGCGACCGCGGCGACCGCCTGCGCGCCGCCGCATTTGTAGACCGTTTCGACGCCGGCGAGGCGCGCCGCAACCAGTGTCGCTGCGTCCACCGAACCATCGGCCGCTGGCGGCGTCATGATAGCAAGCTCCGGGACGCCCGCCACGACGGCGGGCACTGCGGTCATCATTGTCACCGAAGGGAACGCCCCCTTGCCGCGCGGGACATAGAGCGCCACCGAGCGGATCGGCGTGAAGCGGTCCCCGGCATAGGCGCCGGGCCGCATTTCCTTAAGCCACATCGCTTCCGGCTTCTGCTCTTCGTGGAAATGCCGGATGTTGTCGATGCCGAAGCGAATGGCGGCGACCACGTCCTCGTCCACCATGCCGAAGGCGGCATCGAACTCGGCGGGGCTGACCTTCAGCCGCGCCGCATCGAGATCTGCCTTGTCCAAGTCGCGGGCGAAGCGGACGAGCGCGGCGTCGCCTTCTGTTCGGACCGCCTCGATGATCGGTGCGGCCTTCTCCATAAAGCCAGAGAGATCGGTCTCTGAGCGCCGCATCAGTGCCGCTCGACCGGCGGCGTCGAGTTGGCTCAAGTCGTGGAACGATACGTTTGGCATAGGATTTCCTTTTCGGCCCGGCGGGCCGGCATTCCTCATTTCGATTTCAGGAAGATGTCGAGCCCGACCAGCCTGTCGAGCAGGAAGACGGCGACAGCCGAGCAGGCGATGAAGACCACGGAGATCGCGGCAAGATCCGGCGTGATGATCGAGCGGATGGAGTTGTAGATCAGCACCGGCAGCGTCACGATGCGGGCATCGACGAGCAGCAGGCTGACCAGGAACTCGTTGAGCGCAAGGATGAACATCAGCAGCGAGCCGGTGATCACCCCCGGCATAACCGCCGGCAGGGTGACGGAGAAGAACACCTGGAGCGGCGGCGCGCCGCAATTGGCGGCGGCCAGTTCCAGGTCCGGGTCAAGCCCGGTGGCACTCGCCGTCACCGCCCAGATCATGAAGGGAAGGTTGATGACGCAGCAGGCGATGCCGACCGGCCAGAGCTGGCCGAGAATGCCGGCGTTGCCGAAAATCAGCATGAGGCCGATGCCCGATCCGATCAGCGGGATGGTAAAGGGCAGCAGCAGATAGATCTGGATCGTCTTCTCAAAACGCACCGCATATTTCGCCAGCGCGATGCCGGCCAGCGTGCCCACGGGAATCGCAACGATCGTACAGACCGTCGCAACTTGGAGCGTGCGCAGGAAAGCGTTGCGCAGGTCGGAGGCCTGCGAAATGCGCGCATACCACCGCAGCGACAGCCCGTCCGGCGGAAACGTGATGATGTTGCCGCCGGTGAAGGAAGCGCCGAGCACGACGATCGTCGGCGCCGAAAGCGTCACTAGGGCGATCGTAACCAGGGTCCACAAGACAACGGATTTGCTGCGCGAGCCGCTCACGCCCGTGACCTCCCCATCGCAAGCGTTCCGGCTCCGAACAGCGCGAACACCAAGCCGACGAGGATTGACCCGAGCGCGACCAGCATAAGCGCCAGCGTCGCACCAAGGCCCTGGTCGGACGTTCGGAAGAACTGGTCGTAGATGGCGTTGGCGATAAAGTCCTGCGAGCCGCCGCCAAGGATTGCGGGGACTGCGAAATCGGTGAGCGAAAGCGTCAGCACCACCACGCCGGCGCCGATGAAGCCCGGACGAGCGAGTGGCAACACGACATGGATGAACGTGCGAACCCAGTTCGCGCCGAGCGATCCAGCGGCCGCCTCCAGCTCTTCGGGAATGGCGGTGAGTGCCGGCGCCAGCATCAGCACGGCAAACGGCAGCATGTACTGGACGAGGCCGAACAGCACGGCGGGATAGTTGTAGATGAGCCGCATCGGGGCGACCCCGACAAGGCCGAGTGCCTCGTTCACCATGCCCTGGTTGCCTAAGATGATCAGCCAGCCATAGGCACGCACAACCTGGCCGATGAAGAAGGGCAGAAACAGCGCAATCAGCAGGAATTTGCGCAATCCTGGCGAACGCGTGCGCACCATCAGATAGGCGTAGGGAAAGGCGAAGACGAGTGTCACAGTGGTGACGATCAGGGCGGCGATGAGGCTGCGCTGCGCGACAACGAGGAACAGTGGCTCTGTCAGCGCCCGCCGGAAATTGGTGATGGAATAGTCGTCCGAGAATTGGAACGTGGTGGTGTCGAGCGTGCGCAGGCTGGCGTCCGCGATCTGGATGAGTCCGAGCGCGAGCAGTCCGACCAGCAGCACCGCCGGAAGCAGCATCAGATAGGGCGTGGCGCGCCTTAACCGAGCCGGCCAGATGGCGGCGGCAATGCTTTCCAGCGCATCCATGATGCGCCATTTCAGGGGATAGGCTGTCCTGGCTGCCCGCATGAAAAAATCCGTATCCGACGTCGTGAAGGAGCCGGTGCCGCCAGCGCAGCACCGGCCGACCCGGCGTCAGCCCTGCATGATCGCCTTGAACTTGGAAAACCACTCGCTCTCGTTCTCGACCTGGACCTTCGAGGAGATGCGGATGAGGCGCTGGAAATCCGCTTCGGTGGTCGGATAGGACGGATCGCCCACCAGATCCTTCGGCGGTGTGAGGCCCGGCACCACGCCCGGCAAGCCGAGGCCGTCCAGCCAGACCTGCTGGGCTTCCTTGGTCAGCGCATGGTTGATGTACTGCTTGGCCCAGTAGAGTTCGTTTTCCGGCAGGCCCTTGGGAATCCACAAACCGTCCGTGTCGAATTTCGCACCCTCCTCCGGCACGACCCATTCGATTTTCACGCCGTTCTTGCGGGCCTCTCGGGCGTTGGTCGAGATGGTGCAGGCGGCGTCGATCTCGCCGTTCTGGAACCAGGTGGTGAAGTCGGGATCTTCGCCCAGCAGCGGTTGCTGCGCCTTCATCTTGGTAATGAAATCCCAAGCCGGCTGCATGTTGCCGGGTATGTCCTCCAGCTTGCCGCCACCGGCGACCTGGGCTGGGAAATGGAAGCCGATGCCGTCATTGTAGAAGGCAAGCCGCCCCTTGAACTTCGGGTCGAGCAGGTCTTTCCACGACTTCGGCGGTCCGTCCGGGAATGCCGCAGGCCGATAGGCAAGCACATAGACATAGCCGTAGGTGTTGACGATCGGGAAGCCTTCCAGGCCGGCCGGCTTGGCAAGGTCCGTCACATTGGCGAGGTTCGGCAGGTCGGAGAGGTCTTCCGTCACGCCGCGCAGTGCCGATTTCGTAGCATTGGTGGTGGTGTCCCAGTTGATGTGGATCGGCGGGACCCGGTTCTGCGCTACGGCCGCCCAGACCTTGGGCTGGATCTCATTGTCTTCGGTCAGGTCGTGACGGACAGCAATCCCCGTCATTTTGGTGAAGCTGTCGGACACGCCGGCCTTCAAACTATCCACCCAACTGCCGCCCCAGGCGCGCACGATGATCTCCGCCGGCTTTTCCGGCTCCTGCGCATAGGCGCCGCGCAGGCCGAGCGCCGAGGCGCCGCCGAGCGCGGCGGTGGCCTGAAGGAAGGTTCTGCGGGAAAGATGGGATAATGTCGGCTTAAAGCGCTTCATCTGCATTCTCCTCTGGGTTTGACCGGTTTCCGGTTCTATCGAAAAACGAGCATGTCCCTGGTATTCCACCCCAGGAACACGCTTTCGCCTATGTCGAACTGCGTGTGCGCGGCGGGATCATGGTCAAAAACGCGAATGACCTCGTCGCCAATCGCGGCGCAGGCTACCTCGTAGACCATGCGCTCGCCTTCGAAGATGGTGTCGGTGACAGTCCCGGCCAGCATGCAATCGAGCTTCGACAGCTGCGAAGCATCGCCGGCGAGGCGGATCTGTTCGGCGCGGATCGCTCCCGATGCCTTGTCGCCCTCCGCAGGTGGATTGACCGGATCGCCGATCTTTCCGGCAAGCATCAGATCACCTCGAAGGATGGAGACGTCGCCTGCTTCCGAGACGGCCCGTACCGTGCCGGCAATGAAGTTGGTGACGCCGATGAAATTGGCGACGAAGGCGTTGCGGGGCTGGCGGTAGGTGTGGATCGGCCGCGCCTTCTGCTGGATCTCGCCCTGATCCATGACGACGATATCGTCGGAAACCACCAGCGCCTCGCGCTGGTCATGGGTAACGTTGATCGTGGTGACGCCGAGTTCGCGCTGGATGCGGCGGAATTCGAGCTGCATTTCCTCGCGCAGCTTTCGGTCGAGCGCAGCGAGCGGCTCGTCGAGAAGTAGCAGGTCGGGCTCGAACACCAGCGCGCGCGCAATCGCGACGCGCTGCTGCTGCCCGCCGGAAAGTTCGTGAATGCGCCTGCCGCCATACCCCTCGAGCCGGACCAGCGCGAGATATCGCTCGACGCGTTCGGGAATGGTGCGTGCATCGCGCCGACGCATCTTCAGCGGGAAGGCGACATTCTCGGCCGCCGTCATATGTGGAAACAACGCAAGCCTCTGAAAGACCATGCCGATCGACCGCTTGTGCGGGGGCACCGCGCTCACCGCTTCGCCGTTGATGAAGATCTCGCCGCTGCTCGGGGTCTGGAACCCGGCGATCATGCGCAGGAGGGTTGTCTTGCCGGACCCAGAAGGCCCGAGAATGGTGAGGAACCGGCCCTTCGGCAGGTCGAAGGATGCATTCTTGACGGCATGAACCCCATCGAAGTCCATCCCGACGTTGCGGACCGTGACTGCGATTTCCCTGCCGCCTTCCGCTTCGGGTGAAGCTACGGCCCGGAAAGGCTCCTGCATTGCGGTTCCCCTTGTTTGTCGCCGGTCGCATGCAAGAACGTCCGGCGTTGCGGGGTGGTATATACAACCATATACAAGCCGTCGGGTCTACACGGTTCTTGTTGCACCACACCTCAGTCGCTCAGATGGATGCGAGATAACCGCCGTCGACTGGGAGGCAATGCCCGGTGACATAGGCGGATGCCCCGCTCGCCAGGAACACGACGGCTCCGGCCAGATCCTGCATCGTGCCGAAGCGCCGCTGCGGGATCTTGGCCAGCATCGCCGTCTGCCAGTCGGGATCCTGATAAAAAGCATCCGTCATCGCCGTATGGAAATACCCCGGAGCGATGGCGTTGACGCGGATGCCGAGCGATGCCCATTCCGCGGCGAGCGCGCGCGTCATGCCCAGGAGCCCAGACTTGGATGAACCGTAAGGCACCGCGGTCGGAATGCCGACATAGGAGGTCAGCGAGCAAAGATTGATGATCGCGCCACCGCTGTTGCCGGCAGCCATCCGCCGCGCCGCGGCCTGCGCACAGAAGAAGGCGCCCTTCAGATTGGTCGATACGATGCGGTCCCACACTGCTTCGTCGACGTCGAGCGAGGGCTGGACTTGCTCATAGCCGGCGTTGTTGACCAGGATGTCGAGCCCGCCAAAGGCATCCGCCACCTCATCGACCACCACGCGGATACGATCGGTGTCGAGCACGTCGAGAGACCGGCAAAGCGACCTTCGCCCGTTAGCGCTAATTCGCTCCGCCGTTTCACGAAGGGATGTTTCGTCGCGGGCGGTCACCGCGACGTCCGCACCAGCCGCGGAGAGCGCCTCCGCCATGGCCTGGCCGATGCCGCGGCTGGCGCCGGTCACCAGCGCTTTTTTTCCCGTCAGGTCGAACAAGGGAGCGGCGTCCATCCTGTCACGGCTCCTGTATTTTTCGAAAATTGCATGCGGGAAACGAACACCAGTTGCGGCCGGTTGTCTATACATCCTGCACTATTGCCGGGGTCGCTTCATGCGCGATCTTCGCTGGCCGACGATCACGGAGCTGTTGGATGGCAAGCCATCATCTGCCATCTTGCTGGCAGTGCGGATGGCTTATATCCACGGCAAAAAGGAGTTTCCATTATAGCCGAACCTCAGCTTTCCGTACGCAGCGCCAAGGCGCGCGATCTTGCCCATCGGCTTGCTCGACGCGAGAACCGCTCGATCGCCGACGTGGTTGAGCGCGCACTGGAACCCTGTGAGGTGCGGCAAGCAGGTCGTGAGCCGGCATTGACGTTCTACACTCGTATTGCTAGCGCTTATGGTACCGAAATCGACCTTGAAGCAGTGATCCGGGGTAATCGGCAGGTTCATCCTGGACCTGAGCTTTGATCTTCCTTGATACCAACGTCATTTCCGAGACGCTGAAGAAGTCGCCCGATCCTGCCGTGATCGCATGGTTGGTCCGCTATGACTCTGAACTTGCGCTTCCAGCCGTGACCATCGCCGAGATCGCCTTCGGCATCCAGAAAATTCGACCCGATCAGCGTGCCGAGCGTTTGGAGCAGGGACTGTCGGGATTGGCGTCGCCGGTTCGCCGATCGGATCTTCGGGCTGACTGAGGAAGCCGCGATGACCTATGGGGAAATCATGGATACTGCCGTGCGGCAGGGCCGCGGGATGTCGGCGCCCGACGGCATGATTGCTGCAATCTCAAGGGTGAATAGCGGCCGCTTGGCGACGCGGAATTTGGGTGTCTTCGGCACGACTGGTCTCAAGTCGTTCTCTCCGTGGGAGCTTTGACCCGTCGGATATGGCTCATTCAGGACTGGAGCATGGCGGCAGGATTTTCTTGCGCCCCTGTCCAACCACCCTCGTTGCATTGCGGGTGATTGGACAGTTTTGCATGGGAAGGCAAGTTCTCCGTATATTAACGGCCCGCCCATGGTGCACGACCCCTAAGAACCTTGCCGGGCTGTGGCTGTCCTTCCTTCGGGGCTACCACGGGTGGAGGCAAGGAAGCCGTGTGACTGGTGTCTAAGGTCATTCCGCTGTTGTCGACGCCAGTAACGAATCCGCGGGTCGGGTCGCGATCCGGGTTTTGATTGGCAGCGAGCGAGACTCCCGTCGACATGGCAAGGAGGGCGATAGCCGTTACAAGCTTGTTCATCGTATTTTCCTTTCTTCGAATGAGCAGACCGGCCAATCGGCGCCTTGCGCGCTATCGACTCCTGCTTGCGAAACCGCTGTCGGCCTTCTGTCTCGTCACCATGACGAGCCTTCCTGCTCACGATTGGAACTTACGCTAACGCCTGTCGCAGAGGTTTGCCCGGGTGCCATCGAAATGTATCCGAATGTATGCGAAATCTACGCGAGAGCGCCGTAGCTCTTGGCCTTCGGTCGCTTCGACAAATTTGGCTACAACTTTTTCTCGGCCGTGTGCCCACGTTTGGGCAGCCAAACACGTGTCGGCGTCGTCATCTGGTCCCGTAAGCGGCGCTGCTGAAGAACCTCGGTGACGTACAGGCGCACAATCCCCCATGATTGGGCTCGTCGATAAGCGCAGGTGCGCCGATGCGGTCATGCGAGAACACGCGAGGGTCTTCCAGTGGCCATGGAAATTCCCTGGCGCTGACCGCGCGGCGTCCAGCATTCAGTCGTTGGTGATGGTTCGCGACCGTAGCTGTAAATTGTGTGTCGGATGCGTTGATGTGCCCGTGAAAAGATGGTAACGCGATATTAAATTTTGTTTCGGGTCGTTACCTTGGGCGGGGCGAATGGGATTGGTGATACCGCGGGCATGGCTGTGTGCCGGCCTACTGTTGGGCTTGATGATGTCCGCGACGCCGATGGAGAAAGCTTCGGCCGATGCGGTGTCTGGTGCCATGGCCACCGGGCAGCGGAGTTCCATCCCGGTCGGCCACGTTGAATTCTGCCGAAGGCATGCCTCAGAATGCAGGATACGAACGGGCAGGGTCCCTCCAGTCCTTTTGAGCAGAGGCATGGAAAACAAGCTCGCGTCCGTCACCAAACTCGTGAACAGATCGATCAAGCCCGTGAGCGATTTTGCCGTTCACGGCACGATGGAATTTTGGTCCTATCCTGACAGCGCGATCGGCGACTGCGAGGACTACGTCCTGCTTAAGCGCCGGATGCTCAATTTGGAGGGCATATCGCTCTCGAACCTTCTGATCACCGTCGTCAAAAAGGAGGACGGCGAGGGGCACGCAGTGCTGACGGTCAAGACCGACAAAGGCGACTATGTGCTCGACAACCTCAACGACGAGGTGAAGCTTTGGTCGAAAACTGGATATAGATTTCTAAAAAGGCAATCGTCAACAGATACCGGGCGCTGGGTCGCGATACTTGAATACCGCGACGTCCTGGTCGGTGCGGTCGACTGAACCTCTCGCCGCCGCAAGCGCGATGACGAGCCTCTGCTTTTCGACGCGCACCTGCCGCAGGGCGTTGATCCGGCTGCATGCAAACATGTGATAATGAGACGCCGGTGCCATCAACTGCGCGCGCGGCGCGAGCCTGGCAGTGAGTTAACTCCGACAGCCCGGCAGGGATCGACTATTTCCTGATTAGGCCCAGGCACGTGACCCGTGATCTTGAGTCGCACCCCATGCGAGTTCCAACCTCGACGTTGCCTTATTACGGGCACCGGAAAGTGCTTTCTTGCGGCGCTCGAGAAGCCCATGTCCTTCAGCCGGAACTCGACTTCATTCCGCGTCTGATGCCGGCAGAGCTTTCGATTCCGCCCGTTTTTATGAACATACCGAAAATGCTGGTACCGATGAAATTGAGAGACGCGGCGCTTGCTGTTATTTCGAAAAAACGCAGAGGCGTGGCTTGGTAGAAGAAGGCCGACAAATACGGCTTCTATGTTTATTCCAGTCATATGGTCTGGAAGGACCAGCCGTTTTTCCGAAAGGCGCTGCAGCGGGTCAAAAACATCCGCGGGATTCCTGATCCCCGGGCTTTCGTCCTGCAAAGCTGCTTGCGATCGATCGAGCGTATCGATGGCGATGTGGCCGAATGCGGCGTAAGGCAAGGCCGGTCGACGATATTCATGCTGATGAGCGATCTTCGGCCACGGCACTACCACCTTTTCGACTCGTTCGCTGGCCTCTCCGAACCAACCGCAGAGGATCGCAAGCTAAACGGCCGAACGCCATGGAAGTCCGGCAATCTCAGCACCGACGAGAAGGTAGCCAGAGAGAATGTTTCCGACTTCAGCAACACCACTTTTCATGTGGGATGGATACCAGACACTTTTTCCATCGTATCCGACCGGCGTTTCGCCCTGGTCCATATTGACGTCGATCTATACGAGCCGACACGTGACGCGCTTGCCTTCTTCTACGATCGGGTGTGCGCGAATGGCATGATCATTTGTGACGACTACGGCTCTGCGCTCTGTCCTGGAGCCCGAAAGGCCTTTGATCAATTCTTCGAAAGCCGCCCTGAAGGCATCATCGAACTCCCAACGGGGCAGGCGATTGTCGTAAAGGCAAGCTAGCGCTGAATGGCTGCGGCTACGGCGACGACGGAGCAAAGTATGCATTGAAGAACTGTTCAACGATCTCGTCGACGACCGATATCTTTACGTGCCGTAAGTCCTCTCTATAGCTACGAGCAAGGCCTCCATAGGTGACAAACTCGAACGAGGGAAGGTAATGGACATTGTCCCGTTCCCGGCAGACTTGACCAAGCACAGCCCGAAGAACGGATTTGCCTTCAGTGCTAGCGGTGACGACATCCGCGTCTTGAAACGTCCGAGCCAACGCAACCGGTGAGACTGTAAGAATTATCGGTGCATCGGGTTTGTGTTGACGGACCATGTCCACGGTGGCCATCACGTTGGCGTAGTTTTCCTGAAAGCTGCTGACGTGAAGCGTCGTTTCCTGCATCCCGCCTCCGCCACGATAAAGCGGTTTCTGTGCTGCTACTTTGCCACTGGCCCTGTTGATGAAGACCTCAGTCATTCCGAAGGTGAATATGAATGCCGTGGCTGCATCGAAGCCAACCCGCATCTCTCGGTTCATGCTCTCGATCACCTCCCTGAGAACTTCCGGAGATTTGGCGAAGATGCCGCGGCGGTACGGGTCCTGAAAGCAGGTTGGGCCCCAAGGAGCACGTTTCTTGACCTGCCACCAGTCGTCATGGGCCTGATCCCACAACCCGAGCATTCGCTCGATCTGAAGGCGAACCGTGAAAGTGTTGTAGAAGTTCATATGTTCCTGCTGAGGCAGCTCATCTACAATGGCCTGTGCGGGATCGAAGCTGACATTCCTGTAAGACGGAACGCATGCGATCTGCCTGCTTGTCAATGCACGTCGAATTTCCTGCGCGAAGCAACTCCCCATTGTGAATAATATATCGTCAGAAGTGAATATTGAGGTTTTGCGGATTGTAATGGCGCCAGAACTGACAAAGTCGTCATACTTCGTGTTTGATTTGTTAGATGCCATCAAACGGATAGGTTTAATGTATCCGAGTTGGTGGCGGAGCCGAAGGTACTTTCGTCGAACTCGCTCTAGTAAAGTCACAACAGCTCCATGATCTTCATAGCCGGCGGCCGACAGCAATGCCCGACATTTAGTCCGCTTCGCCGCCAGCCGCAATCAGGAGGATTCAAGATTGACTATAACTTCGAACGAAGTCAGACGTCAGGTAGCAGTTTGGCGCATGTGTGACAGCGTCGAGAGAATTTCATGGATCGGCAGGAGCGAGGGTCGTCACAACAACGATACATCGCATCGGGAAACGGAATGAGCGCAAAGAAACGAATTTCAGCGGCCCTGACGTATCCGCCGGTCAAGCGCCTGATCGGCGAAAACCTGCCGCCGCATAAGACGCTGTATGTGACAGGCTTGCTGTGTTCGATCGCCGCTGCGGCGGCGACCGGCGCAACAGCCTGGATCATGAGTGTCATGGTCAATACCATTTATGTGGATCGGAACGCTGCCGCCGCATGGGGTATCAGCCTCGTGATTATCGGCATTTTCCTGATCAAAGGGATCGCTGACTACTGCCAGACTATTACGACGGGGAAGATTCGCCGGGCTATCGTTTCAGACCTTCAAAATCGGCAGTTTTCCCGAATGGTGCGTTTCGACATCGGCCGGTTCGCCAACCAGCATCCGGCGAAATTCGTCTCCAAGATCATGTTCAACGCGCGCGCCGGGGCCGCCGTTATTCTCACCCTCACGAGCAGCTCTGTCTCCGATGTGCTCAAGCTGATTGCCCTCGCAAGTGTCATGGTCAAGCAGGATCCGGTGATGTCGCTGATATCCGTGACGGTTCTACCGCTGCTGTTCCTATCGGTGGGCGCCATAACCAGGAAGCTCAAGGCGCTGGCAAGGGGTGAGACGGAGTTGGCTGCACTGGTCCAGTCGATCGGCACGGAAGCCGTCGAAGGCATCCGCACCATCAAGTCCTTCCAGCTCGAAGACAAGGCAGCCGCCAGCTTCGCAAAGGCCGTCGGCAAGATGGAAAGGCGCGGCATCCAGATCAACCGGACATCGGCGTTGATGAGTCCATTGATGGAGACCGGCGGCGGTTTCATCATCGGCCTTTTCGTTATGTATGCCAGTTGGCAGACCCTCGGCAACGGCAAGACGCCGGGCGAATTCATGGGCTTCATAACCGCCTTTATGCTTGCCTATGAGCCCGTCAAGCGGCTCGCCCGGGTCAATGTCGACATCCAGAAGCAAATGGTGGCCGTCGAGCAGATGTATGATTTGATCGATACCCCCGAACAGCGACAACTCGCAACCGCGGGCGAGCATCTCACCGAAGTCGAGGGCAGCATCCGTTTTGAAGATGTCTCCTTCACCTATGGCGGCAACAGCCCGGCGCTGCACGGTGTTTCCTTCGAGGTGCGACCTCGTGAGAAGCTGGCGATCGTCGGCCGCTCCGGTGCCGGCAAGACAACCATCGTCAATCTTGTCCTGCGCCTGATGGAGCCGGACAAGGGCAGGATTCTCCTCGACGGAAAGGATATTTCGAAGATCAGCCTCTCCGACGTTCGCGACAATATCGCACTGGTGTCACAGGACGTCTTCCTGTTCGAAGGCTCGATCCGTGACAACATTCGTGACGGACGCCCGAACGCCACCGATCGGGAGATCGAGTCCGCGGCGGACCTCGCCCGGGTCACCAGCTTTGCCTCTAACCTGGAAAACGGGCTCGACACGCTTGTCGGGCCGAGCGGTACCAATCTGTCGGGCGGGCAGAAACAACGCGTTGCCATCGCGCGCGCCCTGCTCAAAAATGCTCCGGTGATTGTCTACGATGAAGCAACATCCGCGCTCGACGGCGAAAACGAACGGGCGGTCATGGAGGCTGCGTTCGACGATGCATTTCAGCGCACGGTGATCTGCATTGCGCACCGGCTTTCAACCATCAAGGCAGCCGATCGTATTCTGGTATTTGACGCTGGCATGCTGGCGGACTCCGGAACTCACGACGAGCTTGCCGAGCGCAGCGAAATCTATCGCTCGATCTTCCATCTGGAAGCATCCGCTCCGATCGTCGAGGGCGGCGAAACGCTGCGGCAGAGCGTATCGCGCTGAAGGCCGATGACCAGCTTTTACCACGGTTCCTATATCCGGTACGTGATTGGCGGGTTGGGCCTGCAGTTGCGCCGATACACAAAGGCCGTGCGCAGCCTGATTACCGGCTCCAAACCTCGTTCCGTTCTTGAGCAGCAGGCCAAGGTCGACGCGCTGATCGCGCGCCGGGACTGGACAGGGCTTGAAGCAAGTACCAATGAAATGGCCATCATGGCCGATCGTGCCCGCGACCCTGAAATGATGCAGAAGGCGGGCCAGGCGTTCGAACGGCTGGGCAAGTTCGCGCGGGCGGCCGAGCTTCGGCTTTCCGCTCGGCGGCAACGAAAAGGGAAAGGTGCCAACGAGTGGACTGGCGAAGACCTCGGTTCGGATACACTGCTGATCGATCTTGTAGAGGATGACCCCCGCAGTCTTGGCCGGGTTATCCGCCATGCGCGACTGGCCGGCGCCGCCGCTGCATGTGCGCAAAGCGCGACAATTCGGGTCGAGCCGCGCCTTGTATCGCTTGTACAGAGGACGTTCCCGAATGCGACCGTGGTCCCAGCGCAGCAGAATGTCGTTGGCGACAAATTTGCGACCTTCGAAAATCTCGCCTGGGTTTTCGGCCGCGATGCCGAAACACTTGCCGCCGATTTCGTGCCGCTGCGGGCAAATCCTGAACTCGTCGAGACATTCCGCAAGCGCTATCGCTCGATGACGGATCTGCCACTGGTGGGTCTGTCCTGGGGCAGCAAATCCCACACCAAGGACGTGCCTGATTTCCCCGAATGGGCACGGTTCATCGCCCAGACACACGCGACGTTCGTTTCCCTCCAATACGGACAGATCAAGGCGGCGCTGCGGCGCCTGCGCAACGGCAATGATGCGCGGCTTATCTATGATGACAGTGTCGACCAGATGGTTGATATGGACCGTTTCGCCGCGCAGATCGCCGCGCTCGATGCGGTCGTAACGATCAGCAATACGGCGGCCCATCTGTCCGGAGCACTCGGTGTTCCGACCATTTTCCTGATCGACGACAAGTTTCAGACAGCGTGGCCAGTGATTGGCGATCGAACGCCCTGGTATCCGAAGGGGCTCGTCGTTCGCAAGGAAGGATGTGCGTGGCCGGTGGTGCTCGACGACGTCGGCCGGCGGCTCGAGTCGATTTTGACGGTGCGTTCGACGCCGTCTAGCGATAGTTGAGGGTGCAGTGCCGAGCAGACGATCCATCCTTGAAAAGGCAAAAGCCGCCGACCTGCGCCCGCAAGGTGTTGACGGCAAGCGGCTGCAGAAGGTTCTCGATCGGGCGAAGAAGTTTTTCAGGCGTCCCTCGCGCCATACTGACGAAAGCGTCGAACGGCATATGAGCCAGATGGCGCAGAGTGTCGAGCGGCGTGACTGGCAGGCGGCCCGGGAACATGCGCTGGCACTCGGCCTGCTCGGTGAGCAGCTTGGCGATCCCGGGCTTGTCAAAAAAGCCGGGCGTGGACTGAGACGTCTTGGCGCTGGGAATCGTGCCTGGCAGTTGATCGCGTCGAGCAAGCAAGTGCCCGGCCGGCCCGAATGGGATGGCAGTGATCTTGCGGGTCGCAGGCTTGCCGTCGAGCGGCGCGAAGGCGATCTTGCAATCTTCTTCCAGTTCGCGTCGCTGCTTGGGCCGGTGGTCGCAGCTGCCGACCGATGCACCGTCTTCGTCGAGCCGCGACTCGCGCCACTTTATAGCAGAACATATCCTGGGCTCGACGTCAGGCTAGAAGGAGAAGGGGAGGTGGCGGCGACGGACGCCGACGTCTTCGCCTGCTTCGAGACACTGGCGAAGCACTTCTGGCCGGATGAGCCGACAGCACGCGCGCCCTTCCTCCCGTTGGAGCCGGACCGCCGACTGGTCGCCGAGCTACGCAGCACCTATCTCGCTCGTGGCCCGGGTCCTCTGATCGGCTTCGCCTGGGGAAGCCTGAACAAGGGCAAGGACCTGCCGGCTCTGGACGATTGGCGGGCGCTGCTCGGCGATCTGCCGGGACGCTTCATCAGTATGCAGTATGGCGATGTCGGGCCAGCGCTCGCCGAATTCGAACGTTGGGCGCCGGGACGCATCATCCATGACGCTTCCGTCGACCAGTTGTCGGATATGGACCGCTTTGCCGCGCAAATCGCGGCGCTCGATGCGGTGGTGACGATCAGCAACACCGGCGCCAATCTGGCGGGAGCGCTTGGCGTTCCGACTGTCATCATGCTCGACGATGGGTTTCGGCTGTCGTGGCCTGCCTTCGGCGAGACCGTAGCCACATATCCAAGCGTTCGACTGGTTCGAAAGGGCGGCCAGGCATGGGCGTCCGCAATGCAGGAAGCAGGTGGACGGGTTACGCAAATCATCGGTGGAGCTGGTGATGGCCGGTAGCCAACTCCTTCGCCGGTTCCGCCGCGGTGTCGCGCTTGCAGGCTATAGGTACAAGGTCTGGTTCCGTCGCCACCGGCGGCAGCTTTTCCTGCGCTGGCGTGATGGCGACATTGCCGATCAGATGGCGGATTATCGGCGAAGCATCGAGGCGCGCGATTGGTCGGCCGCACTGCCGAAAGCCCTGGCTCTGGGGTCGATTGCGAAGTCGCGGGGCGAGGTTCGCCTGCTCGACGAGCTTAGCAAGGCGCTGATGCGTATGGGCGCCTACGGCCCGGCGGCCGAGCTCAAGATCGCCCGGCGCCACATCGTTGAGGGCGGCGTCAACGGCGAGTGGCTCGGCCAGGATATCTCGAACCAGGTCCTGCTCGTCGATCTGATGGAGACCGAAAAGCAGGGTCTGGCCACCGCGATCCATCATGCGAGTTCCGTCGGCCGTGCGCTCGCCCGGGCCGCTCGTTTGATCGTCCTGGTCGAGCACCGGTTGGTACCGCTCTTTCAGCGGACATTTCCCGCCGCCGATGTGCGAGCTGTCGGTCCAGGGAACAAGGCCGCCTATGGCGAGGCCCAGGCCTTTGCGGGCGTTCAGCATCTGACGGCCATGTTCGAGACAGATGAGACCACGATCCGGGAGCATTTCGTTCCCCTGAAGCCGGATCCGGCGCGGGTCGCTGAACTTCGCGCCCGCTATCGGAAGGATGGCCGGCCGCTGGTCGGCGTCGCATGGGGCAGCTCCAATCCTGGCAAGGACCTGCCGCCACTTACGGCATGGCGCGGGCTTATCAGCCGTCCGGACCTCCGGTTCGTTTCGCTGCAATATGGCCAGGTCGCGTCCGACCTGAAGATCCTGACCGATGGCGAGCCCGCGCGTATTCTCCACGACGGATCAATCGACCAACTTGTCGATATGGATCTTTTCGCGGCGCAGGTTGCCGCGATGGACGCTGTGGTAACCATCAGCAATACCGGGGCGCATCTGGCCGGCGCGCTCGGCATCCCGTCGGTCTTCATTCTTGGCGATGGGTTCAAACGTTCCTGGCCGGTCGAGGGCGATCGCACACCCTACTATCCTTCCGCAGTGCTGGTCTCGAAACGGGAAAGGCCCTGGGCCGCGGTGATGGAAGACGCACAAAACCACATGGGCTCACTCATCAGCGCTGGTTGAATCCATCACGCAAGCCATCGCAAGTGTGCCAGGCAGGTCACAACCGGCGAAGTAGTCAAGCGTCTTTCTTGACGGCGAGAGCATTGTAAACTACCCGGCGGGCGGCCGTTCTGAATTTCACGGATAGAGGCGATGCATATCTTTGGGTAGGTCGAGAACCAAGGCGGCTTCTCCTGTCAGCGAAGGCTTTGTGCAGCGGCTCCTCGCGGCGTACCGGCTTGTGCATCCAGGAAATCTGTTCAAGCGCGGGCGTATCTACGCTCGCGGCAGGGCAGCGACGAGGACTGTCTACTTCGTCCCACACAACCGCAACAATGTTCGGCTGCTGGCTGACGCGGCAGAAATTCTGGGTGACCGCGGCATCCGCTGCGTGTTCGCGCATCTCGATGGATTGAAACGCGGCGGCGTAGCGCAACCTGAACTCAACGCCCGGGGAATATCGCATATCGGCTTTGCCGAGCTCGAGCGGATGATCAGACCCGGCGACATTCTGGTGACTGGAAATGACTATGCGCCGCAATTCTTTAGGCGATTCATCGACTCCATCAACTTCGGCATGGTCCGTGTGGTCGGCCTGATCGGAGGTGCGCGACTGCTGCAGCCGCATCGATTTGTGAGAGCCGACTACATCCTGTCGATGGGACCAGCGGCGCTGCAGCAAAGACGACAGCCGACATACGTTGTCGGCTCCCCGGTCATTGAGCGTGCCGTCGGAAGCGCAGGCGCCAGGCACGATGAAGGGCTTTTTGTGCTGGTCAACTTCAAGGGGGATATCGAAGAGCCCGCAGATCGCCAAGCGATTGAAGCCGTGACAGCCGCATGCGCGAAACTCGGCCTTGCCTATGTCGTTAGCGTCCACCCCACGATGTTCGCAAAAGTCGATATGCCGAACAAATCGACCCTGGATTTCGCACAGTTGCTCCCGGACGCTCTGGCGCTCGTAACGCGCCCAAGCACCACTGTTTACGAAGCAATCGCCTGCGGCATTCCGGTGGTGCTGTTTCCGCTGGTTTCGCCCATGGTCGAGTTCGACAGGCCTATGGGCGCTTTCAAACCAACATTGTCGGAGCATGACCTTGTCGAGGATATCCGCGCTGCGGTCAGGTCAAGGCCGATTTATTTTGAGCAAAGCCGGGACTTCCTCAATGCCAATCTGTCGATTGATCCAAAGGTGCCGGCTTCGCAACGGATCGCCAATGCCTTAATCGATATTTACAATCGCTGATCTGCTCAATCAAAGTGCCCGCAATCGGAGTCCGCAAGTTGAGTTTGTTTTCCAACTTTTTTGCAAGAAAGCCGCCCCTGCTTGTCGTCTCGTTTCCCAAATCCGGGCGGACCTGGCTGCGAGTCATGCTTGACGATCTGGGCGTCGATGCGGCTTATACGCACGACGGTTCCGACCACAAGGATCTGCGTGACATTGCGCAGATCAGCCCCGACAAATCTCGCTACAAACGGCAGCGGCTTCTGTTCCTGACGCGAGACCCCCGCGACACTGCGGTGTCTGGATATTTTCAGGTCAACAAACGCCATGGGCTGGAAGCAGGCCCGATCGGCGATTGTATAAGAAGCCCCCAACACGGTGTCGAGAAGATTGCCCTTTTCAACCTGCAGTGGTTCGCAGCCGCAAGTCACATGCGAAAGATTGCGCTTCTGCGCTATGAAGATGTGCAGCGGGATACAAACGACGCATTGCGCAGCATCGGGAAATTTTTGGAGAAACCTTTTGAGGAGTCCCAGCTTGCCGATGTTGCCGTCAGCAGATCGTTCAAACGCATGCAGCAATCTGAAATCTCAGGAGAACTGGGTGCGCGCTATGGGGGGAGATTGCAACCGCGCAATCCTGACGACCCGGAAAGTTTCAAGGTTCGAAAAGGTAAGGTCGGCGGTTATTTGGACTACCTCAGCGCGGATGATGTAGCCTTTTGTGACAATGTGCTTGCGCGGCTCGATTACTGGAGGCGGCTCGATGAAGCCTTCCAGCGGCATGGCATATCTTATGTCGACGACAGGGCAGGTGTGAATTGATCCGATGCAAAGGCTTCGTCTGCGGATGCGGACATAGCGGCACCACGCTGATAGCGACGATTCTTGCTTCGCATGCCGATGTCTTTTTGCCATTCGAAGAAACCAACGTGTTTTTCAAATGGGCTCCACTTGCGCTGTATCGCTACTCGAAGCTGAAACGGGCGGCCATTGGGGCGGGCAAGTCGGTGCTGCTTGAAAAGACACCGCGTCATATCAGGCGTGTCGACCGGATACGACGCCTGGTGCCGGGCTCGAAGTTCGTGATGCCGGTACGCGATGGGCGCGATACCGTTGCTTCGCTGACCAGGCGGCTTGGCGATGCGACCGAGAGCCTGGATCGCTGGATTTCGGACAACACAATGGTGCTTGCCGAGCGCGGCAGCACGGACGTCCTGATTTACCGCTACGAAGATCTTGTCGATGACCCGGAAGCGACCATCGAAAAGATCTGCACCTTCCTGGGATTGTCGTTCGACCAGAGTTTGCTCGACTATCATCGGAGCCCGCAACGATGGTTCACACTTGACGCGCAACCCCAACATGCCGCGTTGCGCAACCAGCAGGTGAACCAGCCAATTTATGACGGCCGCGGCCGCTGGAAGACCGAACTGGGTCAGCAGGAATTGGTGGAGCTTACCGAGGGGCGTGGGAAACCCCTGATGCAGGCCTTCGGATACATTTAAGACCGCCGCGCGACCGCTTTACTCTGGAAGCGCGCGCGCATAGCCAAACTGATCGAAGTCGCGCTCATACGCACGATAGATGGTGTCCGCCAGTTCTGGCGTGAAATAGTCGGCAAGCCTGCGGCGCGAGGAGGTGTGCAGAGGTGGCATCGCCGCGCGTCGCACCTCGTCGCTCGCACCGACATGATCGAGAACCCGTTCGAAATCCTTTGCAAAAGTCTCGGTCTTGCCGATGAGGTCGAACGCAACGCCTGGAAGGTCGATGATGTCGCTTTGTCTCTGCCAATGCTTGTCGATGCGCCATGTGGAAGTCGTGCAGGCAAAGGCGACGAAATCTGCAAAGGACAGGCTCTTGTCAGCACCGACAGGCAGCGCCGGATCAGCCCTTTCGCGGTGGGCTAGATAGACCTCCACCCTGCCATAACCAGGCACTAGGGGACGGTCGCGATATTGGTCGGCCCAGCACGACAACAGCCTTGTATAGGGATTGCGAACGAAGGTAAATCGCAAGGCTTCGGGACTTGTGGCCATGCGATAGAACTGCACGACGCCATGGCGAGGCGCCTGCAAGTTCGACGCCTTTCGGTTGTGCACCTTCCAGTTCTGGTCGCTGCGCCACCCCGACACGGTGTCGTTGCCGATCATGGCTGCAAGGTTGCTGCGAATGCGGCTGCTCGCCGCCTTTGGCGTAGCCAGGTACAGGATCTTGAGTTGCGGGACTACGTCGATCAGGTCGTCCGGCAGATATGCGGTTTCCATGGCCCTGCGGTAAAAAGCCAGCGCCTCGGGATTGCACCAGCTCAACACCTGCTCGACAACCCGCCACCGGAGAGACCGCAGTTTGGGCCTCAACTGGCGTTCGATTCTCCTCAATCCATGAGCCTGCTTCGATTTCGGGACGGGAATCTCATATGACAGTTGGGGGGGGCTGGTGTTCATCCGCTGCTTCCTGTTGATTTCTAAATGCCTCACCTCTGGGAAAACCGCAAGCAACAGTGGACAATCGACCCAATCTGCCTTCGCCTCGCGTTGGTACGACTTCCTGATCTACCGCTACGAGGATCTGGTGACGACCCAAAGCCGTCGAGAGATCTGTACATTCCTGGGATTGTCGTTCGATCCAGTGTTGCGGGACCTCATCAGAATTCACAACAAAGATATACAGTTGACGCGCACCCGCCGCCACGATTGGAAAGCGCTTAGGGACGAGGCGCGACAAAACATGTGGTTGCTCATTGGCTAAGTTTGATCGAGATCACCCGTCATGTCATAAGGCCCGGAAGCCGGGTCCTTAGCAGCCGGCAACTGATAGGGTGTTTGCGAGGTGATCATGAAATTACTGCGGTGGCTCAGGCCGAAGGCACAAGAAAACTCCAGTAATTTGGGCCTTTCCATTTCCTACCCAAAGTCAGGGCGGACGTGGTTAAGAGTCATGCTTGATCAGCTCGATGTCTGCCTAGATTATAGCCACGGCGGCAGCGCGTTCCACAGCAGATCCTTCCGCCCGGCCGAAGCTTTTTTGGGAAAACGGCCCTTGCTTTTTTTGCATCGCAATCCGATCGACACAACGATTTCCGGATATTTTCACGTCACCAAACGCGAAGCATGGCGCGACTTATTCCAAGGCGATTTGTCAAGCTTTGTACGAGACCCACGGTTTGGCATCGAGAGGACCCTCCGCTTCAATGCAATGTGGCTGGCGGCAATAAGCGAAAGGGATGATGTGTTGATCACACGCTACGAAACGCTCCACAGCGATGCCGTCTCCGAGCTTAGACGAATCGCAAAATGGTTGAAAGTAGAACCAGACGAGGAGAAAATTACGAAGGCAATTGACGCCGGTCGATTTGACTCCATGAAAAGCAAAGAGTCCTCGGGGCAATACGACGAGCGCTATGGGCATCGCTTAAGAACAGCAGACACAACCGATTCCGATAGCTTTAAAGTTAGACGAGGCCTGGTTGGCGGGTATAAGGATTACCTTACCGAAGAAGAAATTTTATACTGCCAAAAGATCATGGAAAGTTACGGTGTATCTTCCTAGAAATGAATGGTCTTCACTCCAGCAGCGCGCGCGGATAGCCAAACTGGTCAAAGTCGCGCTCATCTGCGCGACTCATCAAAATCGCCAGTTCCGGAATGCAAAAGGGCGTATCGAGATCGCATGGCTTTGTCACAGCATGATCAACGGGTTCAAGCTGAACCGAAGACGCCTATTGTGTTTGTACGCCAGCGCTACGCGCCCTTTGGCGGAGGCGAGATCATGCTGGAAAACATCATGGCGGCGTTCGCCGCGCGTCAACGACCGGTGGCCGTGCTGTCAGGCGACTGGCCGCGACACGAAGGCATAGAGTTCATCCAGTGCGCCGGCCGCCGCTTTCCCCGCTACCTGCGGGCGACGTCCTTTGCTCGATCCGCCTGCCGCAAGATCGCCGAAATGCCGCCGGCCCTGGTGCAGAGCAACGATCGCCTTCCGTGCTGCGACGTCTTCCGGGCCGGGGAAGGCGTTCATGCCGCCTATCTTGCCGAGCGGCGGCGTTTCGAGACGCGGCTTGGCAGGGCAGCGATGGCGCTGAGTCCCTTTCATCGCCAGACGCTGCGTCTTGAACGCACCACCTATGCCAGCCCACGGCTTAAAGCTGTGATTGCCATTTCGAAAATGGTGGCTGAGGACATTGTCCGTCACTACGACTATCCGGCGGAACGTGTGCACCATGTTCCCAACGGGGTTGACCTGGACCGCTTCAACCTGGAGTTGCGACAACAGCATCGGGCCGCGGTCCGCGCGCAGCTCGATGTTGACGATAAAAGGTCGGTCGTTCTCTTCGTCGGCTCGGGTTTTGCGCGAAAAGGACTTCTTCCATTGATGAAGGCTGTCGCCACGCTGGACGGTGAGCCGGAGGTGTGGGTCATTGGCCACGATTCGCGCGCCAATGCCTTCAAGCAGGCCGGCGACAGACTTGGTCTTGGCGCGAGGCTCAGGATGCTGGGGCCGCAGAAAGACACGTTGCCATGGTACGGCGCGGCCGACATTGCCGTGCTGCCTTCCATTTATGATCCATTCGGCACAGTGGTGATCGAAGCTATGGCCAGCGGCCTGCCCGCCGTGGTAAGCACCGGGTGTGGGGCGCGCGAGCTTGTCGATCGGTTCGAGCCGACGCTTGTTTGCGACGCAGCCAGCGTAAACGACCTCGCCGCCGGGCTTGCCCGCGCGCTGCGGCTGTCGTCACGGCCTGAGACTGCGGCCAGGGTCAGAGCGGCGGCCGAACACTACGATTTCAACGTCATGATCAGGAGAATGATAGCGCTCTACGAAAGTCTCGACCTGAAATAATTTTTCGACATTTTTTTTGAATCCATTAGTATCACTCGGAGTGCCAACAGGCCGGGGGGCAGTTTCATTTGAACAACAGTAGCAGTTTTGATGCCGGAACCGTCTGACCGTGCCGGCGCTCTCAGTCATCATAATCAGCCGCAACGAGGAAGCGTGCATTGCACGTTGCCTTCGCTCGGTACATTTTGCCGACGAAATCGTCGTTCTCGACAATAACAGCACCGATCAAACCAGGGACATCGCCAGTGGACTCGGGGCCAAGGTCCTGATCACCCTCGATTGGCCCGGTTTCGGCGCGCAAAAAAACCGTGCCCTCGCCGCGGCGACAGGGGATTGGGTCCTTTCGCTTGATGCCGACGAATGGGTCGAGCCACCGCTGGCTGCAGAAATCAGAGCCGCTATCGCCAACCCAAAAGGCTATGACGGCTTCGAAATACCAAGAAGATCCCGCTTTTGTGGGCACATTGTCCGCCATGGCGGCTGGTCGCCCGATCTGGTGCTCAGGCTCTTTCGTCGACAGTCCGGCCGCTTCAGCAACGACACGGTGCACGAGAAAGTTGTGGTGAATGGCAAGGTCACGCGATTGTCCCACTCTATGGAGCATGACTCCATCGCCGACCTGGCAGACGCGCATGACAAGATCGGCCGATACGCAGAAGCGTCCGCGGCGCGGTTGCTTGCCGAGGGCAGAAAAAGCTCGATAAGCAAGGCGGTCTTCCGCTCGGCCTGGGCCTATATGAACAGCTATGTTTTCAAGCTGGGGTTTCTGGATGGTTCGACCGGTGCGATGGTCGCTGCTTATTCGGCCAGCTACACCTATCAGAAGTGGGCGCTTGTCGCATTGGGCAACGAGACGAAATCCGCCGAAAAAAGCCGGACCGAGGTGAAAGGCAAAACCGTGAGATTCAGAAATCGCCCCGGCTAATTTCTGCACCATTGTTGCCGAGTTGTTGCCAGACAGCTAGGGTATGACCGTTTTGAAATCAGGAGCCAAGGTACTGAATATGACTGATGCGTTTAGGGTATTCGTTGGATGGGAC
Source organism: Mesorhizobium sp. WSM4841 (assembly GCF_055811515.1). NCBI lineage: Bacteria > Pseudomonadati > Pseudomonadota > Alphaproteobacteria > Hyphomicrobiales > Phyllobacteriaceae > Mesorhizobium > Mesorhizobium sp. WSM4841. Next base: position 29,319 of record NZ_JBVVQC010000001.1, on the reverse strand, counting down.
AGCCGTGAGCCAATCGCCTACGACGTAGCGCGGCACTCTTTGCTTAAAAACGCTTCAGTGCCTGTCTCCGTCATTCCCATCAAACAGGACGAACTGCGTGCCCGTGAGCTGTATTGGAGGGAAAAAGATCCGCTCGCGTCAACAGAGTTCACCTATACGCGGTTTCTCACGCCTTTTCTCGCCGACTACACGGGTTGGGCTTTGTTCTGCGATTGCGACTTCCTGTGGCTCGGTGACGTCGCAGGTTTGCTGGAATACACGAAGTCGAACAAGGCGGTTTATTGCGTCCAGCATGACTATACGCCGAAAGCCACCACGAAGATGGATGGCGTGGTCCAGACATCCTACCCACGAAAAAACTGGTCCTCGCTGATGCTGTTCAATTGCGCGCACCCTTCGGTTAAATCGCTTACGCCAGAGGTCGTGAACCGCGAAAGTGGTGCCTACCTCCATCGAATGCAGTGGGTCGCCGATGAGGACCTGGGCTCGCTGCCAGTAGAGTGGAACTGGCTTGAAGGTTGGAACGAAAAGCCGGCGCTTGGCACACCCAAGGCGGTCCACTATACAAGCGGCGGTCCGTGGTTTGCCGAGTGGCAGAATGTCGACTATGCGGACCTGTGGATAGCCGAACGCGACGAATTCCTGGGTAATGCCGATCAGACAGAGGCGTCTCTTCGCGCTCGGCGAGCCGGCAGCTAAGCCAACCGATCGGGACCGACTATATCAGACGTTTCGTCGAGGTCGCCGGCAACGCGCGGTTCGTGCAGATCTGTGAACAGACCGCGCGTTGCCTGGTCGAAATCGAACCGAGCGGTTGTCGAAAAGCCACTTTTGGCGGCGTGCTTTGCAGGGCGCCAATGAATCGCATTGGGCCAATCGCACCCGGTTCAATCCGCAGGGCCAGGCTTCAAACGCCGATTCCACGGTGTGGGAGAGCCGACCTGCGTCGCCTTTCGCAAGGAGACTCTCTCGAGATGCTCTCTCTGCTCCGGCTGATCAGGGCCATTTAGCGCTTGGCGTTGGCACAGCGTCTGCTGCACCAAGCCAGCAACTGCTTCGTCGTTGTTGCGGCATTTGTTCGCGGATCGCTGGCCACTCCAGATCGAATGAGTTTGCACTCGCTACTGTGATTTTCTGAGGATCACGTCTGGGGCTATTGGCGCCCCGATGCCTGTTGGACCCAATCGGCCCGATGAGACGGGACGGGGCCGCAGCCCCAGAGGACGATATCGAGATCGTCTTTGAAAAGCGGGGTGCTAGATCGTTTCGTGTCGTATTGATGGGGTGTAGCCAGTCGCATCGACACAGGGCAGGGCAGTCTATCGACAAACGGAACATCCCGTTCAGCCTACCTGCGATGATAGGCTGGATTCAGGAGGCTTGAGGCGATGGCGAAAAGAAGTGCGGGCATTCTGCCTTACCGCAGATCGACAAACGAACTGCAGGTGTTGCTTGTCCATCCGGGCGGGCCGTTCTGGCAAAACCGCGATCTTGGCGCATGGTCGATTGCAAAGGGCGAGTATGGTGATGACGAACAGTCGGAAGCTGCGGCGCGTCGCGAATTCGTGGAGGAAACCGGCTGGCAGCTCAAGGGAGCACTGCTTCCGCTGGGAGAACTGCGCCAGCGCGGCGGCAAGCTCATTACGGCGTTCGGCGTCGAAGGCGATTTCGACGCCGGCAGCCTGCGCAGCAACATGTTCGAGATGGAATGGCCGCCGCGCAGCGGCCGCATGCAATTGTTTCCAGAGATCGATCGCGCAGGGTGGTTCGGCCTGGATATGGCCCGGGAAAAGCTGCTTGTCGGCCAGCGGCCTTTTCTCGACCGGCTTGTGGTGTCTGTCTAAGGATCGACCCAATGGCCGACCGACATCTTCCTAGGGCACGAAGATAAGGAACAGATAGGCGACAAACACGACGAGATGAACGAGCCCCGTCAGCATCGTTGTTCGGCCCGTCCCAAAGCTCACGATGCTGATGGCAAGCGCGAGGATGAGAAGCACGGTATCCCCCGGGCCCAGACCAAGAGTCAGGCTTCGTCCTGTGAGTAGGCTCGCCGCACCGATCGCCGGGATTGTCAGGCCGATTGTGGCGCAGGCCGAGCCGAGGGCGACATTCAGCCCTCGCTGAAGTTCGTTATTGAGTGCTGCCCGAACCGCCGATACCGCCTCCGGCATAAGCACAAGCGCAGCGACGAAGAAGCCCACGATTGCGTCCGCCTGGGTGACTTGAAGAAACGCGAGCCCATTCTCGATACTGCCGGCCACCTGCTCGGTCAGAAGAACGATCCCTGCCAGTCCGACAAATAAGAGGAGCACATTGGTGGTCACTCTCCCACCCTCAGATACATGCTCCTCATGTTCGGCGCTGGACGTCAGATCCTCGATAAAATCGCCCCGATGGCGCACCATCTGAGCAAAGACGAACGCTCCATAGAGGAGGATTGAAAGAACGCTCACGAAAGCGAGTTGCGATGCGGAGAACGCACCGGGGCTTGTTGCAAGAGTGTAGTTTGGAAGGATCAGCGTAAGAACCGTCAGCGCCATAATGACGGCAAGGGAAGCGCTGGTGCCCTGTCGTTTGATGTCCTGATATCGATGCTTCAGCCCACCCAGGGTGAGGCAGACCCCGACCACACCAGTGCACACGATCATGACCGTCGAAAACACGGACTCGCGTGCCAGCGTCGGGTTGTTCTCGCCATGCAGCATCATCGAAACGATGACCGATGCTTCGATGGCCGTCACCGAAAATGTCAACAGCAGCGTGCCATAAGGTTCACCGAGCCGCCGTGCGACGGCTTCGGCATGATGCAAAACCACAAACACGGTCGCGAAGATGAAGATAGCGACCACGATCAACGCAAGGATCTTGATCGAAAGCAGCGAAGGCTCCATCGACGCGGCGCCGAAATGAATTAGCGCGGCCAGGCCCAAGGAGCCGATTGGGAACAGATATTGGCCGATAGGTCGTCGATGAACAGCCAAGACGGATTTCCTCATCGCCATCGACGGCCGCAGATCGGGTATTACAGAAACGGACCGAGGCCCACCGTATCAGTGTACTTGCGGCTGCCGGTCCGTTCAATGGCCGCGTGCTCAATCGACTTGGCGTAACGAAACTGCCGAGCTCGATGCCGCATGTGCCGAATCACAATTAAGCCTTGAGTTTTTGCGCTTACCGCAATAGCTAGGTGCTACCAGGCCGGGCCCCTCTGGCAGTCCATCAGGACTGTGATGTCGGACTGGAATTCAATCCGGGTGGCCTGGCTTTGAGATTTCTTCAGCTGTAGCATTTCTCTTGTCATACGCGGTGTCCGCGTTGCTCTACGGTTATGCTCGCAAGCCGCGTCACCCCTAGCTGAACGCAAGGGTGCCGTATGACAGAATTTTTTAGTCCTGAAGCAATGACCGCTCTCTTGCAGGTCATCATGATCGACCTGGTGCTGGCCGGTGACAACGCCATCGTTATCGGCCTTGCCGCGGCCGGACTACCCAAAGAGCAGCGCAGAAACGCAATCGTCGTTGGTATCATCGCAGCGGCCGTTCTGCGCATCGGCTTTGCGGCCGCGACAACCCAGCTCCTGCAGATCGTCGGCCTGTTGTTGGCTGGCGGTATATTGCTGTTGTGGGTGTGCTGGAAGATGTGGCGCGAACTCCGGCAAAACCATGCGCAGGAAACACAGGCGATCGAAGCGCTTTCGGAAAGTGATGTCGACTACGATGGCATCGTAGCTGGCAAAGCTCCACGCAAGACCCTGGCGCAGGCAACCTGGCAGATCATCATCGCCGACGTCTCGATGTCGCTCGACAATGTTCTGGCGGTAGCGGGTGCTGCGCGCGAACATCCAAACGTATTGATCTTCGGCCTTGTCCTCTCCGTCGCGTTGATGGGCATTGCCGCAAACCTCATTGCCAATCTGCTTCAGAAGCACCGTTGGATTGCCTATGTCGGCCTGGTGATCATCCTCTACGTGGCTGCCGACATGATCTATCGCGGTGCGCTTGAACTTCTGCCTCATGTCGCGGGCGCTTGAGACACAGAAAATGGGCCGGAACGACCTCGTTCCGGCCGATTTCTGCTTATCGCTCCCCCTACGATTTTATGCATGTCGCGAAAAAGTGTGCAGCGGTTTTGCGATAACGACATGCATAAAACAACAACCTAAAGCGCGTCGCGTGAGGTCGGTCGAACGCGACGCGCTTTAGAGCGCACTCACCCGATCCGGCGGTAGAAGGAATCCTCCTGCTCAGATCCGTGTGAGTCGCGGTTTGCTCCCACGCAGACGACCAAATCGGAAGGCATCCGAAACCGCCGAGCGGACCATAAGCATCTCGCCTATGGTTTCGTGTGTCATGAGCCCGACCAGCCGGTCGGAATTGTCCACGACGGCGATAGCTGGCACATCTGCCTGCTGCATGAGCCGCAGGCTTTCCTCGAGACTTTTGCGGTAGTGTATTTTCGGGATATCGTTCCGCATTGCGCTCGCGACCGGTTCAGCTGGCCCCTTTTCCTTCAAGGTCCGGATCATGTCGTTGCGTGTCACCAATCCTTCAATGTGGCCGGCGGAGTCGATGACAGGGAAGTCGTGCTGCGTGGTCGCGAGGAGCATCTCGATTGCCTCGTCGAGCGTCGCCGACCGTTCCAGCCGGGCGAACTCGGTGATCATCACGTCACCGACCAGGACGCTTGTGGCAACCTCGCGGATCTGTGCGTTCTGCGCTTCTGCTGCCGCGGCGAGATAGACGAAGATGCCGATGAAGATCAGCAGCGGGTTGTAGAACAGCCCAACGAAACCGAAGACAAAGGCCAATCCTTGCCCGATCGTGGCGGCGATCTGGGTCGCGCGCGACCAGGAAAGGCGGGCGGCGAGGGCGGCGCGCAGGATACGGCCGCCATCCATCGGGAAGGCCGGGATCATGTTGAAAAGGACCAGGAAGACATTGACCCCGGCAAGCCTGGCGAGAAAATTCATACGCGGATCCTCGATCCCGGCCATCTGTTCGACACCCGCCGACCCGCCGAGCAAGACGAAGATCAGCGCGGCGATCGCGACATTGACCAGCGGCCCCGCGACCGCGATCACGAACTCCTGCCCCGGCTCTTCGGGCATGCGTTCCAGCCTGGCCACGCCGCCGATCGGGAAAAGCGTAATATCCGGCGTGCTGATGTCGAAATACCGTGCGGCGGCGATGTGGCCGAATTCATGCAGGACCACGCAGGCAAAGACGGCAATGATGAAGGCTACGCCTTCCCAGGCCGCTGGCGTGCCGCCGATCTGATAGTGCGTCAGCCAAATCCAGACGAGCAGAAGCAGGAAGGTAAAGTGAACGCGCACGGTGGTGCCGGCGATCGTCCCGAGGTTCAGCGACCAACCCAAATCTGTCCACTCCGAGAGGCCCCACCTTCGCAAGAGGCTTTGGCAGGACGCTTGCAATCGTTCGAGAACATCAGGCGCTCAAGCTCATCGTCTGCGACTGATACCCCGCCTCGGTGTCGCGCAGTCCGTCGCAGGAAGAGTTTATCACGACATGACATCCCGGTGAACGTCTTGCGCCGTCGTGATCCGATGCGTCCAAGTCTGCACGGTCATTTCGCGCTGTCGCGCTTTTTCGGCGCTGGCGGACACAGTGCTTCGGATTCGGATCGTCATCCATGGATTGTTCCTGAACCTTGGCCGAAGAACATCGCAATGCAGAAGGTGCACGGCGGCGCGTCGGCGTTGGCCGACGCGAAACAAGATAGGTTGACCTGGCGCTGACGTGTCGCCGCCTCACTCAGTGAGCAGTCTGCGAATGCTCGCCGCCCGGCTTCGAGATGTCGCTTAAAGCCTCTCCCGCTTCTGCCACTTCGCCACTCGTCGCGAGATCGCCAAGAGAGATGATGCCGACGAGCCGCTTGTCGCGGTTCAGAACCGGAAGCCGACGTACCTGCAGGTCGCCCATGTTTTCAAGCACATGTTCGACGTCTTCGTCATCGAAGCAATATTTGACCTCCGGGCTCATGACATCACGCACCTTCGTGTCAGGTCCCTTACCCAATGCTACGCCGCGGATCGCGATATCACGATCGGTGATCATCCCGACCAGCCGGTCGTGGTCGCCCACGGGCATCACTCCGGCGTCAAGCTTGCCCATGATCTGCGCTACTTCGCGGATGGACTGTTCAGGGTTCGCAACCTGGACATTCCTCGTCATGCAGTTGCCGACTTTCATGGCAATCTCCCTTTAACTTGCGAGGCCCCGCCGCCGGTTTTGGTGTTGACCTAGGAAACGAACTCTTCGGCGGTAACGTTCCCTCGAATCTGAATGCCGCAGGAGGTTTTTCACCTGCAGCCGGAAGGCTGAGAAGGCCCGCGTCGCGGGGACCTTGCGGTATGTCTTTGACGCGAAGTCGAACCACACAACGGCCGCGCTTCACTGCGCCCATCGCCGTAACCGCCGCTTCAGCGACAAACGCCAACGACCGGCCAAACTGGAACCCCGATGGGCGATACGACGTTCCAGGAGATAGGCAGCCACGGAGAAGTCGAATGCAGCCCTTAGCCGCAAATTCCACCAGCCGTCCCGGCGCGCTTACGATTACCCCGTTCAATGGAACCGTAACGGTCAGGTTCTCCGACGCGATTATTGCCTCAACCGAGCGGGCAAAAGTGGTCTATGAAGATGGGCACGATCCCGTCTTCTATATCCCCTTCGAGGATATATATTTCGACCTGCTGGAGAAGACGAACACCACAACGCACTCCCCGCCGAAGGGCACGGCGAGTTACTGGCGGGTCCACGCGGTCGGCGGAGCGGCTGACGACTTCATGTGGGCCTACGAGACGCCCGACACGCCGGCATTGGCCATCGCCCGCCATGGCGCCTTCGATCCCGACAAGGCGCGGATCGATGCCGATCCTGCCGAGGACAAGCGACACACGCCTCACATCCCCGAGTAGACGGCGCTTGAATTTCCACATCGGCCGATCACACCAATCTCTCCGTCATTCGGAGAATTCTTGGTCGATGATCCGCAGGCCGTCTTCATATTTCGATGTCGAGGTGCCAATCTGCCGTGCCTGCCACAGATTGTCGGCGAGATCTGCGCGCTTGACCGGCAGCGCCAATGGGTTGGCTGCTGCTCTGCGCACGAAAGCGAGGTCGTCCTCGTCCGGCCGGCGTGTCATGGCATCGACTGCCGACACGATGGATGTTCCAAAACCAGCCGCCTCGAGCCGATCGCGGTCCCAATTGTCGCTTTTCTCAAGAACGTCGTGAAGGTAGGCAACGGCCTTTTGGTCGAGGGTTTCGACGGCGTCAACGACCCGGCGGCAATGCTCGATATAGGGCCGCCCGGTCTTGTCCGTCTGCCCGGCATGAGCTTGTTCGGCGATTTTTGCCGCGCGGTAAAGCACGCTCATCGTGTGAATCCTTGCGTTGTCCCGATGAAATCCTTTGATTTAATCGTCAATTCGCTGCTGAGTTCCATTCGACGAGACCAGTACTGAGACTCACCATTGCTCCTGTCCCACGGTGCGGCAGGCCAATCCCGCAGCAAACCCCAGCCAAGCCGCTGCGTCGACCTATAGTTGTATTGTTGCACCAGGCTGCCAGGCTCATCAAAGCAGCCGACACGCAATGCGATTTCTTGCGGCTAAGCGTCGTAGGCAAGGCTGAGTGGAGACCCGCCGCCTTGCAGAAGCCTCTGCGGGCGCGCATGACCGTTCTTCACCTATACAGAAGGGGGGATGGTTCCAGTGGCCATTCATGGCCCGGATCGATAAGTCCAAGTGGATTGATCGGTCTAATGCGATCGACATAGGGACGCTATTTCCAGGGCGAGCGGTGAACTGGCGGCGTGAACGAGCCGCCTGCGCTTGTCAGGACGCCTATCATGGAAACCACCTACGACACCCGGATTTTAGATGACCGCACGGCGTGGGGCGCGGTGCTGTCGATGGCGCTGTGCGTCTCCGTCCTGATCGCGTCGGAGTTCATGCCGGTCAGCCTGCTCTCTCCGATCGCCGTGGATCTCAGCATCACAGAGGGCCGGACAGGCCAGGCCATCTCGATCTCTGGGGCTTTTGCCGTGGTTACCAGCTTGCTGGTCGCCGGCCTTACGCGCCGGATCGACCGCAAGCTTGTCGTGACCGGCTTCACGGTGCTCCTGATCGTTTCCGGTCTCGCGGTGACCTTTGCGCCTAACTTCGCGTTCCTGATGGTCGGCGGTGCGCTGCTTGGCGTGGCGATCGGTGGCTTCTGGTCGATGTCGACCTCGATCGTCATGCGCCTCGTATCGGAAGACCGCGTCCCGAAGGATCTCGCCATGCTGAACGCCGGGAACGCGATCGCAGCTACGATTGCCGCTCCGCTGGGAAGCTTCCTCGGGGCCCATGTCGGCTGGCGGGGCGCCTTCTTCCTCGTCGTGCCTCTCGGCTCGTTGGCGCTCGTCTGGCAGTGGATCAGCCTGCCGCCGCTGCCCCCGCGCGGAAGGAAGGCATCCGGCAACGCGCTGGCGCTGCTTGGCCGCCGCGCGGTCGCGCTTGGCATGGCCTCGATCCTGTTCCTCTTCATGGGCCAGTTCGCACTCTTCACCTACCTACGCCCCTTCCTTGAGGGCGTCACTGGACTCGGCATTTCCGCGCTCTCTGCCATGCTCCTCGTCATGGGCCTGGCGGGTGTTGCAGGCACGTGGTGCATCGGACGGCTGTTGCGAACCCGATTGTTCAGCGTCTTGGTCGTCATCCCGCTCGTGATGTCGATACTTGCCATCGCGCTGATTGCCCTCGGATCAATGCCCATCCCCGTTTCGCTGCTTCTCCTCGCCTGGGGCTTCTTCGGCACCGCCGCCCCCGTGGGATGGGGGACCTGGCTGAGCCGTACGCTGCCCGACGACGCGGAGGCGGGAGGCGGCCTCCAGGTCGCCACCATTCAGCTCGCCATCACGAGTGGCGCGGCGATCGGAGGAATGCTCTTCGACACGATCGGTTGGTGGGGCGCGTTCGCGTTCGGCGCGACGCTGCTATGCGGTTCCTCACTGCTCGGCCTCGCCGCATGGCGCACAACCCTGAGGTTTTTGCCATGATCAAGCCGTCCACCCTCAGTCGCCGGGCATTGCTCGGCGACGTGGCAATGACCCACATCGCAATCCAGGAAGTCCAGGACGGCAAAGTCGTGGACTGGATGGAGCACGTTACCGACGAACAATACCAAGGAGACCAGTGATGACCGATACGATCAAGAACAAGGTCGTGATTATCACCGGCGCATCATCCGGCATCGGCGAAGCGACGGCGAAGTTGCTCGCGAGCAAGGGTGCCAAGGTCGTGCTCGGCGCGCGGCGAGAGGAAAAACTGAAGCAGATCGCCGACGAGATCGGAAAGGTCGGTGGTCAGGCCGTCTACAAGGAGTTGGACGTAACCAAACCGTCCGACAACGACGCGGTCGTAAAGCTTGCCAAGGATACGTTCGGCCGCGTCGATGTCATCTTCCTGAATGCCGGGCTCATGCCGAACTCGCCGCTATCCGCGCTGAAGACCGACGACTGGCACCAGATGGTCGACGTGAACATCAAGGGTGTTCTGAACGGCATCGCGGCGGTACTGCCAGCCTTCATCGAACAGAAGTCCGGGCATGTCATCGCGACATCATCGGTTGCGGGGCTCAAGGCCTATCCGGGCGGTGCTGTGTATGGCGGGACAAAATGGTTCGTCCGCGACTTCATGGAGGTCCTGCGGATGGAGTCCGCCATGGAGGGGACGAACATCCGCACCGCGACGATCTATCCGGCCGCGATCAACACCGAGCTGCTGAACACTATTAGCCAGAGGCAAACGCTCGACCAGATGCAGAACACGTATGACAAATACGGGATCTCGCCGGACCGGATTGCCAATGTCGTGGCCTTCGCTATCGGCCAGCCCGAGGACACGACCATCAACGAGTTCACGGTGGGGCCGGCAAACCAGCCCTGGTAAGGCGGGGATGGATCGTGTGGTTACGGGCAAGATCAAGCAGCGTCTTCGATCCCGAACTGCCGCTAGCCCAGGTTGCGGATGCCTACCGCGCCATGGACGGGCGGCGGGCAGTCAAAATGCTGCTTCGGGTCTGACTAGCGGCCGACGGACGACGGTGAACGCGCCTGTATAGCAACCGGTCCGGCGGACGCAGAGACCGAAGGACTTGCCGTGCGCTGGCCCTTGAATGTCTCATGAACGGAGAAAAGACGATGACGAATGCCCTGTCTTTGATTGCCACGACGCTGGTGCTGCTCACTTCCGCTGCCGCCCAGGCTCAGGCAATGCAGGTCTCGCCCAACGGGTCACGCGTTTCCGTACTGGGTTCTGCGGAAACGTTCACCGGCACCGTCACGGTCACGCCGCTGTTCGCGCCCAACGAGCACAGCAATGCCGGCGGCGGCCTGGTCGAGTTCACACCGGGCGCTCGCTCGTACTGGCACACGCATCCGGCAGGCCAGACGCTGATCGTTACGGCGGGTGCGGGCTGGGTCCAGGAAGAAGGCGGAGAGAAGATCGCCATCCAGCCCGGCGACGTCATTTCGACCCCGCCCGGGGTGAAGCACTGGCACGGCGAAGCCGCCGAAAGCTCCATGAGCCACATCGCGATAAAGCCTGCGCGGGACGGCAATGTCGTCGAGTGGCTCGAGCCCGTCACCGACGACCAGTACCGCTGATCCCGAACCCGAGACGCAAGGAGAAGATCATGAAATCCATTGCAGCTCTTGCGCTGGCCATGACCGTTGCACCTGTCGCCGGCAATGCAGCTTCAGGCGCCAATGACGATGTCTCGTCCGTAGCGCCTGCTCTCGAGCGGTATGAACAGGAAACTCTCGAGAAGGGGCTCTGGGTGCGGCCGGGCTTGTCCGCGCGCGACCGAAGTGTCGTTACGGTCGCGGCCGCCATCACGCGCAACCAGACGGGTCTCATGCCCGAGCAAATCCGCCGCGCACTCGACAACGGGGTCAAACCCGCCGAACTCTCGGAGATCATCACGCATCTCGCCTTCTACGCAGGCTGGGGCAATGCCATGGCGGCAGTCGACGCGGCCAGGCCCGTCTATGCCGAGCGAGGCATCGGCGCCAACCAGCTTCCGGCAGCCGCCCCGACGCTGCTTCCGCTCGATGAGGCAAAGGAGGCCCGGCGTGCCGCGAGCGTCGAGCAGACCACCGGCCCGGCCTCTCCGGGCCTGGTGCGAGACACCCGCGAGGTGCTGTTCCGCGATCTGTGGCTGCGCCCGGACCTTGCGCCGCGTGACCGCAGCCTGGTCACGGTCAGCGCGCTGATTTCTGCCGGCCAGGTCGCTCAGGTGCCGTTCCACTTGAACCGCGCCATGGATAACGGACTGACCCGCGAGGAGGCCTCCGAGGTCATCAGCCATCTCGCATACTATGCCGGTTGGCCGAATGCATTTTCGGCAGCGCCGGTCGCGCGGGAGATTTTCGAGAAGCGTACGAACCCTTAAGGGCGGCAGGGCACGAGGTCAGCGGATGATCAGGCCGGCATATCAAATGACGCTTCCGCCATGTTGAGCGACCGCTGGAGGAGGCCGCAGCGCTTTCAGGCCCCGCCATAGCGCAGGGCATCGACGATGACTTTGAAGGCCGGCAGGTTCTGCCGTCGGCTCGGGTAATAGACGTAGTAGCCCGGGAATTTCGGGCACCAGTCATCGAGCACCTGCACGAGATCGCCAGATGCGATGTGACGGTCGACGAGGTCCTCCGGCACGAAGGCGATGCCGTAACCCTTCAAAGCCGCATCGACCATGGCGTAGGAGGCGTTGAAGGTGAGCTGCCCATCCACCCGGACGCGAAGCTCATGACCGTCCTTTTCGAATTCCCAGGCATAGAGCCCGCCGCCACGAGTCTGGCGCATGTTCATACAGTTGTGCCCAATCAACTCCTGCGGGTGGCGAGGCGGAGGATGCTCGGCGAAATAGTCAGGAGACGCGACCGCCACCATGCGCCAGTCCGGACCGATGCGGATCGCAATCATGTCCTTCTCGACGCTTTCACCCAACCGTACCCCCGCGTCGAACCCATCTTCGACGATGTTGCGCAGCCCGTTGTCGATGCTCAGTTCCAGCTTGATGTCGGGATAATCTGCGAGCGCCGGCCTGAGCTTCGGCCAGACGAGGCTGTCGAACGCGTGATCCGAAAGGGTCAGCCGGATTGTTCCGGCAGGCTTATCGCGGAACTCCATCAGCGAGGCGATCTCCGCTTCGATTTCCGCAACACGCGGTGCAAGCGACTGCCGTAGGCGCTCGCCGGCCTCGGTCGTCGCCACGCTGCGGGTCGTGCGCGTGAGCAGCCTAATGCCCATACGCGTTTCCAACCGCTTGATCGTGTGGCTGAGGGTGGACTGCGTTATGCCGAGCTTTGCGGCGGCGCGCGTGAAGCTCTTTTCCTCGGCAACGGCCAGGAACCACAAAAGGTCGTTGAAGTCTTCCTTGGCCATACCGTTTTCCCAAACCGATCGCTGAAGATTTATGTCTCCAATCGATCAATGCAAGCGAATTAGCGCCCCTAATGCTCTTGATCGGGAGCGGCTACCCTGCAGGTCCGACAAGCCAACAGCCAGTCGTGTTGGCTTTCCCGCGAACCAAAAGGTGAAGGCCATGGAACTGACCATTAACGGCTCGACATTTCAGGTCGACGTCGAACCGGATACGCCGCTGCTCTGGGTAGTACGCGACACGCTGGGCATGACCGGCACGAAGTATGGCTGCGGCGTCGCCCAGTGCGGCGCATGCACGGTGCTGATCGACGGACAGGCCACGCGATCCTGCGTGACGACGGTGGACAGCGTCGTCGGGATGGCGATCACGACGATCGAGGCGATCGAGCAGGATACCGAGGGCAGGAAGGTGGTCGAGGCGTGGCTCGCCAATCAGGTGCCGCAATGCGGCTACTGCCAGTCCGGCCAGGTGATGGCTGCCACAGCGCTCCTCAAGCAGACTGCGCAGCCCACCGAGGACGACATCGCCGGCGCGATGGTGAACCTCTGCCGCTGCGGCACCTACAACGCGATTTCGGCTGCCGTCCGGCAGGCCGCCCAGGCGTGAGGAGGAAACCATGAACGACATGACTCCTAGTCGGAACCACTGGTCCACAGGCAGCGAGGAGGGTCCGCTCAACATCTCGCGCCGCAGCTTTCTCGGTGGCGCCGCAGCGCTCGTCTTATCCGTCACGGTGCCAGTCGGAAGCGCCCGGACGCAGGCCGCCGCATCCATCACGCCCGGAGCTCGCGTCAGTGCCTTTCTGGAAATCCGCCCTGATAGCACCGTGCTGTTCCGCAGTGCCTTCATCGAGGGCGGACAGGGCATCTTCACCGCCATGGCGCAGATTGTCGGTGAGGAGTTGGATGTCGATCCCGTGAACTTCACGGTCGAGGGAGCGCCTCCCGGTCCCGATTATCTCCTGACCGGCGGCGGCCGCTTCACCGGCGGCAGTATGTCGGTGCGCATGAGCTACGAGACCATGCGCAAGCTCGGCGCCTCGGCACGCCAGATGCTGCTGCAGGCAGCGGCCGCGCGGCTCGGGCTGTCCATCTCGGAGCTATCCACCGAACCGGGCCGCGTGGTCCATGCAGCGTCCGGGCGGGCGATCCCTTACGGCGAGATCGCCGATGCGGCCGCCGATCTGTCGGTACCGACGGATGTCGTGCTGCGATCTCGCGACGATTTCCGCTGGATTGGCAAGCCCGTTCGCCGGCTCGACGGGCGCGAGAAGTCGACGGGACGCGCGCAGTATGGGATCGACCTCAAGGTGGACGGTATGCTTCACGCCGCCGTCCAGCACAGCCCGCGTCTCGGCGGGGAGCCGGGCGCCTTGACGAACGAGGCCGAGGTTCAGGCCATGCCCGGCGTGCACTCGATTCACCGCTTGCCTGGGGCCGTGGCGGTCGTCGCCGACACCTGGTGGCGAGCGCGCCGCGCGGTGGAAGCTCTGCAGGTGACCTGGACGGAGCCTGCGGCTGCAACGCCTCGCGCCATGCCGGCTGATTTCGCCTCCGAGACCCACAAGGCAATGTTGAAGTCGACACCCGGAGACGGCGTCGCTTTCGAGCAGGAAGGCGACGCCGCAGGCACCCTTGCCGGCGCAGCGCGGATTGTGGAGGCGACCTATGACGCTCCCTACCTCGTGCACGGGCAGCTCGAGCCGCCCTCGGCGATCGCGCATTGGAATGCGGACGGGACTCTCGAGCTTTGGATCCCAAACCAGGCGCCCGAGATGTTCCAGGCCGAGGCTGCAAAGGTCGCCGGCATCGAGCCGGGCAAGGTGATCATCCACTCCCCTATGCTCGGCGGCTTCTTCGGGCGGCATTTCCTCTATCAGACGGCCAACCCGTTCCCGCAGGCGATCCTGCTAGCGAAGGCGGCAGGTCGTCCCGTCAAGCTCATCTGGAGCCGCGAGGAGGAATTCCTGCGCGACACGTTGAGACCAATGGGGGTCGCCCGTTTCCGCGCCGGTCTCGACGGCGACGGTTTGCCGGTCGCTCTGGATGCCGTTGCGGTGGGTGAAGGTCCGACAGGACGTTGGTTCGGCCGCCAGCCGGACAAGGTGGACAGCTCCGCCGTCGAAGGCATCGCGGGTAAAGTCTATGCGATTCCGAACCGGCGCGTCGGCCAGGTTCACGTCGACGACCCGGCGATCATCGGATTCTGGCGGTCGGTTGGTCATTCGATGAACGACTTCTTCTACGAGACGTTCTTCGATGAAATGGCCGACGCAGGTCAGCAGGACCCCTACGAACTGCGGCTGCGGCTTCTCGCGGACAGACCGCGCCACAGCAATCTTCTGCAGGCAGTCGTCGATCTGTCCGGGGGCTGGAAGCGCGGTCCCTTCGCGGCAGAGGACGGCAGCCGCCGCGCGCGCGGCGTCGCGATGGCCTCGCCCTTCGGCAGCGAGGTGGCGACGATCGCCGAAGTCTCGCTGCGCGACGGCGAGGTCGTCGTGCACCAGATCTGGGTGGCGATCGATCCCGGAAGCATCGTCAATCCGGCCATCATCGAGGCGCAGGTGAACTCGGCGGTCGCACTTGGCCTGTCCTCGGCGCTGCTGGAGGAAGTCGTCTATGTCGACGGCATGCCGCAGGCGCGCAATTTCGACGGCTATCCGATCCTGCCGCCAGACCGCATGCCGCGCGTGCATGTTCGCATCGTCGAAAGCGGTGCGCCGATGGGCGGCATCGGCGAGCCTGGCCTGCCCGGCGTGCCGCCGGCAGTGGTAAATGCCGCCTCGGTGCTCACGGGCCAGCGTATCCGCAGCCTGCCCCTCTCGAAGCTCGACCTGAAGGGCATGGAAGGATGAGGAATCTAGTACTACCTGCCTTGACGATGATTGCAGCAAGCTGGGCAACGGATCTGTCCGTTGCCCAGGAGGCGGATCCCGGTTCAGGAGAGCGCCTGTTCCGGCAGCGCTGCGGGGCCTGCCACCAGATCGCGACCACCCGGAACGGTGCCGGACCTCACCTGCAGGGCGTCGTCGGCCGCGCCGCCGCCAGCGTCGAAGGCTTCAACTACTCGCCCGCCCTGCGCGACTCCGGCATCACCTGGACGTCCGAGACGCTGGAAACCTACCTCGCGAATCCGACTGCCATGGTGGGCGGCACACGAATGGTTCAGCGCTTCAACAATGCCGAGGAGCGGCGCGCCATCATCGAATTCCTGAACAGCATGTAGCGCGGCGCCAGAGCCTGTTCGGGCAGCGCTTGATTCCCCGGTGTCCCCCGACTTTTCGAGGCTGTAATTGATGGCCAGGCCGCCACCGACCGTAGGTAGCGCCTGTTTGTGCCGGCCTAGCATTTCATCTACTTTGAAGCCGGCCATATCTGGCGAGACGGCCAATGCATGTCGCGCAAAAGTGTGCAGCGGTTTTGCGATAACAACATGCATAAAACGACAACCTAAAGCGCGTCGCGTGAGGCCGGTCGAACGCGACGCGCTTTAGTCGCGAGACGGTCCATCAACAATCCCGGAATTGGGCAGAATTCCAAAATCCTGTGACTTTGCACCTTGTGCCGCGATCAAAAATCCGTCGGCGTGGAGACCGCGCCGCAGCAACTCTCTGACGGCCGCCGATCGGCTTGGCATGCGCCTTTCGAAGCGCCAGTTTTCCAGTGCAGCCAATTCATCAGCAGTCAGCATGATCTGCAGTCGTTCGGGTCTTTCCAGTTCGGCCATTTCTGCCTCCAGCCGCTCAAAGTTAGTATTTAACTAAGAGTTAGGGAAAGGCTGAGTGTGCGTCAAGGTCGGTCAATAAGCCGTTGGCGTGAAAGGCCCGGAGTTAATGTGAGGCGTCGATTGCGTATCCTGCGTGATATACTAACTGCTTGATTTTACAAGAAAATTTTATGGATTTCAGCTTGTTATTTGAGCCGATCTGGCGCATGCTGATCCCGAGGGACAAACCGCTCCTGAAAGGAGGGTTCTCCATGAGAGACGGTTATTCGGTTCGTTTGTGTCATGACGTCGACCGGCAAGTGTGGGCAGCCGCCCGGTGCAAGGGGATAGTCAATGTCACTGGGGTGGCTGAGACCGTTCGGCTGCGAAACCTCGCCGAAAACGTTGCGCTTGAAGACATCGAATGCCTGGTGTTGCAAGCCGCCCAGTTCTACGGGGCAGCCATGGAGTTCGACAGCCTGACCGTCTTCGAATTGGCTAACGTCCATCGGCTCTCAGTTCATCGCGATGCTTTGCCTGGGAGAGGCAACCTCGACGTTGTGGAGGACAGGGCAGTTTCGCTCTATCTTCGCCAGCCGGACCGAATGCAGTAAGTCCGGCTGAGCGTCAGCACAGTCGGTCGGCGGGAAGCGCTCAGCTTCCCGGGCGCTTTCAATCGGCCGCGTTATCCTGCATCGACGCCTGGACGAAATGCAACGGCGCTTCGAGCGTCCAGGTGACGCCTTGCTCGTGGAACTCCAGCCGCCCGCTGCCGCTGAGCGCTTGTGGCGCCACGCGCTCGAGGACGACCGCTCCGAAACCGCGCCCCCTGACAGCGTCCAGGATCGGCCCGTCCAACTCACGCCAGACCAGTCGAAAGGTGTCGGCGCCGTCGCCGGCAGGGATCACATTCCAATCGATTTCGACGCGTCCGCCGTTGCAGGACAGCGCTCCATGTTTTGCCGAATTGGTGGCGAGTTCGTGAAAGGCTATGCCGAGATACTGCACGGCATTCGGCTGCAGAATCAGCATTGGCCCGGCCATCGATACGCGGGACTGCGCTGCAAAGGCCTTGAGCTGTGCCTTGATGAGTTCGCCGACCGTGGCGCCGCGCCACTCGGCATTGACCAGGAGATCATGGGATTCCGAAAGCGCCGTGATGCGCTCCCGGACCTGCCCGAGGAAAGCCTCAGGTGTGCTCGTCAGCTTGCTGGTCTCGCGGATCATCGAGATGATGACCGAGAACTGGTTCTTCACCCTATGGTTGACTTCGCGCATGAGCAGACGGATGCGCCGTTCGTTCTCCTTGTGGGAACTGATGTCGCGCGCGATCTTGGAGGCGCCGACGACCCTCCCGATGGCGTCGCGGATCGGCGAGACGGTGAGCGAGACGGAAACGAGCGTGCCGTCCTTGCGCAGGCGCATCGTCTCATAGGAGGGGACGCGTTCGCCGGCGCGGATGCGGCTGATGATCGAGACTTCCTCGTCGAGACGATCGGGCGGAATGAGCATCGTCACCGGCCGGCCGATCGCCTCGGCAGGCGTGTAGCCGAACAGGCGTTCTGCAGCGTCGTTCCAGCTGGTGATAATGCCATTCATGTCCTTCGAGACGATGGCGTCCATCGACGACTCGACAATGGCGGCAAGACGCATGCGGGCTTCATCGCCCAGCGTCTGCGTGCGCAGGTCGAGCAGCGTGTTGATCGCACCGACAACATTGCCCGCTTCGTCGCGAAGCAGGCGTGGGTGAGCCCTGAATGGGACGAGTTCGCCATCCGGCCGCTCCGCAATCGCCTGGTCCCATGAGACATCCCGTCCTTCGCGCAGCGCCACGGCCATCGGACACTCGCCATGCGCCATATCCCGACCGTCCAGGTGACGAAGCTTCCACGAGCCGCACCATAGGTCCCGACCGACAACAGGACGATGGCCCCAGAGCTCGGCTGCGGCTTCGTTGAAGAAGGTGATGCGTCCCTGTTCGTCGACGGTGTAAATGGCAACGGGCAGTGCCTGCATCAGATCGGCAGGCGGAATCCCTGGAACTCCGAGGCCGATATCCGCTTGTTCAACGAAGTTCACGTTGGGGCGCCATTCTCGTGGATTTCTGCAGCGGACATAATGCCCTTGAGCGATTTCGGTTCCGTCGGGACAATCACGTGCGCCCCTTTGCCCGCAGCCGCGGCGACATTCCCGGACGAGGCCTAAAGCGCGTCGCGTTCGACCGACCTCAACCGACCTCACGCGACGCGCTTTAGGTTGTTGTTTTCATGCATGTCGTTATCGCAAAACCGCTGCGCACTTTTGCGCGACATGCATTAGAGCGACACCGGATCAACGCTGAAGTTTGTCCGCCTAATCGTGCGGGCACTAAATGCGTCCGAGAAGGACCAGGATAATCAAGATCAGCAGAACGAGACCGAGGCCGCCACCGCCATAATAGCCAGTGCCGTAGAACGGCCCGCCACCCAGACCGCTGAACCCGCCAAGCAAGATAAGGATCAAAATGATGATGAGTATGGTTCCGAGGCTCATGGTGGTTCTCCCATTCTTGCGCTGCCGCACCATACAAGGGCACGCCCATGCGCCTGTTGATGACGGTATGAACTCCCAGAGGGGCTTCCTGTTCCACCGGAAGTAGCATCGTTGTCGCTCGTCTAGCGGGAAAAGCCGGTAGGCTCACGAGAAAGCCCACCGGCCGGGAGCCAGCGGGCCCGGACCACTGCGCCAGGCGGTGCTCACAGTCAGACGGCCTGATGATGTTCGGCGCCTCGGATTTTCATGCGAAAATGCGAGGCGCCACGCCGCAGGCTTCAACGAAGACGTGAATAATCATTCACCTTCCTTGGCGTGCCGGTCGGGTGCCGCCGCCCTTCTTTTCGGGGTCATGAGTATGGTGGCTGTCGCGTTCGCCTCCGCCGCCTGAGATCTTGCTGCGGCTGCGCAGATCGGAATCGGCTGGCGGCTTTTCTATCACCAGCGGCTCCTTGGCATTTTCGTGCGATGCGCCAGGACCGCCATGGCGGATGCTGGCGCGGGTCTTCTTCGACGTGGACATGAAATCACCTAACGGTCCTGCTGGTGGCCCTGATGGGTCGTATTGACTTTCGTGTTGCCCTGCTGGCCCTGTTTGTCGGGATTTGGGGCGGAATGGCTGTGCTGCGTCTGGTCGACAGGAACCGACTTCCTGTCGCCCGGACCCTTAGGACTCTGGTTCTCGGCCGGAACGGGTGGTGGTTTTGTGCTCATGACGTTCTCCTTTCACTAGCAAAAACAAGCAGGCCCCCGAGAAGGTTCCTGAAACGAACCGTGCGAGGGGCAAACTTCTAACATTGCCAATTCCGGCCTTGTCGGCGCGTCGCAGCGCAATAATCTTTTGTTAGGGCGTGGGCACTTCGACCTATCGAAAGGAGCCGACCATGAAACACCAAACACTCGACCAACTGCAGACAATTGCAAAAGTTGAGCCCTCGGCGACATACCCGACCATGTCTCGGACGCAGCGGATCGAGCGTTGGGCAAAGCTTCTCGAACAAAATCCACGGCGTTGCCTTGGAGCGCTTTCAGGCACCGAATATCTCAGTCCTGAAGCCCGTGCTGTAGCGCGTGGCGCTGGCTCGCCGATCACTGTTGCCTATGAAGATCCGGTGCTGCGCGCCATGGGTCTGAAAGATGATACCTACGGTGAGGCAAAGCGCTTCTTCGAACTCAGTGACTGGCAGTTGCACAACATCGTCTGTCACTGCCACGTCGGTGCTACGATGCAAGCGCGATGGGCTGCCGCCAGAGTTCGTCGGACAATTACCGGCAACAGACTTCTGGCTTGGCTGAGGGCAAGGTTTGTGCATTGAGGCCAGCGCAGAACGGTGACGACAAGTCTTGATCGTTCTCGTTCGCGACTGGCCGCCAGATGCTGGTGGCATTGCCGGCAACGCAGTGGATGGTGGAGCCGATGCCGTGCTTTCAGAGCGGCCGGGTGAAGACCTCATGCTCGCCCGGTCGGGGCTCATTGTCGGCGAGCACAAATTCGAGCGGACCCCATCTAAAGGGTGACCAGGATGAAGCTCGACTTCATGTGAACACGGCCCGCGCTCATACGATCCATACCACCACATATGCATCGCTCTCGGAGGAACAATAGCTGGTTGTGGTTGTTGGGATCGTCTGATGGAAGAAGGCAGCTACGAGAGCGCCCAGCGCCTCTATTTCGACGA
This sequence comes from Mesorhizobium sp. WSM4841, assembly GCF_055811515.1. NCBI lineage: Bacteria > Pseudomonadati > Pseudomonadota > Alphaproteobacteria > Hyphomicrobiales > Phyllobacteriaceae > Mesorhizobium > Mesorhizobium sp. WSM4841. Next base: position 8,948 of record NZ_JBVVQC010000001.1, on the reverse strand, counting down.
GTCTAGCCGAGCAAGGAAGAAAGTGATGGCGTTCACTTTGACCAGTCCCGCCTTTCAGAACGGCCAGCCCATTCCGGATCGTCATGCCCGGCGCGGCGATAATCTCTCTCCGTTTCTGGAATGGAGCGATCCGCCGCCGGGCACTCGGAGCTACGTGCTCGTAATGGAAGATACGGATGCACCGTCACAGGCGTCCCGGCATTGGGTCGTCTACGACATCGGCGGAGACCGGCGTCATTTGGCCGAAGGGCGGAGTTCCAAAGCGCGAACCGAGGACCTGCCTCATGGCTTCAATGATTTCGGTAATCTTCACTACGATGGACCCGACCAGCATCCGGGCGGTAAGCCACACACCTACCGCTTCAGGCTCGCGGCCCTTGGCATTGCCAATCTTCCCATCGGCCCGGAACCCGATGCCCTGGTCGTGTGGCAGGCTGCCCGTGAAAACATGTTGGGTGAGGCGGAATTAATCGGCACTTACGGATGAATCAGCGCCAAGCAGCTTCGTTCTTCTGCTCGTAATGGCTGAATGCGGTCCGCAGTCAGTTGCCCGTCGGCACGGCTTGTCCGCAGAATTGGTTCACTTTGAACTTGAACATTCCGGGGAACTTCGAGCATCCGGGCTCAGGCGGCCACCTGAAGCACGATCTTGCCGCGCGTATGCTCGCTCTCCAGCCGTTCCTCGGCCTTAGCGACCTCCTCCAGAGGATAAGTCACCTGCACGAACGGAGTTACCTTGCCGGCGTCAATGAGGCGGCTGATCCTCGCGAGCTGCGCCGCATTTGGCTCAGCCAGATAAGAAACGCCACGCGCCTGATGCAGGCGTGCCTGTTCGGCCGAGGGCTCAGAAACGGTGGAAACAAGTACCCCGCCTGGCTTCAGTACACTCCAGGAGCGGTCCTGTGTGTCGCCCGCGACCAGATCGAAAACCATATCGATGTCTTCGACCTCATCCTCGAAGCGCTGGTTCTTGTAGTCGACGGCCTGGTCGGCGCCAAGCTCGCGGACGAAATCGAAATCTTCGGCAGCAACGGTCGTCACGACAAATGCGCCCGCAGCCTTGGCAAACTGAATCGCCAGATGTCCGACACCGCCGGCGCCGCCATGGATGAGAACCCGCTGCCCGGATTTGAGGTCGCCGTGGTCGAAAAGCCCCTGCCATGCTGTAATCCCCGCAAGCGGCACGGCGGCGGCTTCCACATGGCTTAGACGTTCCGGTTTTGCCGCCGCTTCCGTCGCCTTGACCACGACGTATTCGGCGTTGCCACCGCGGTCGTTGCCAAGCATGGCAAACATCGGATCGCCCTTCTTCAACGTATGCGCCCGCGTGCCGCACAGCTCCACCACGCCCGATACGTCGCGGCCGAGCGTAACGGGCAGATCCCCGCCCACCGAACCCTCGCGGGTCTTGTAGTCGACGGGATTGACGCTTGCTGCGCAGACCTTGAGCGTGACCTCGTCGTCACGGGGCTGAGGCATGGGAACGTCATCCAGCGACAGAACCTCTGGCCCGCCAAAACTATGAACACGGACTGCTTTCATGGTCGTCATGGGTCTCCTCCTCGTTTCGGGGTCCAGCGCAGGTCCGGAAACAGGACGAGCATCGGGTAAATGGGATACCCTGCGATCCTGGCAGTCGAGCGCGGATTTTCACCAAGCGCTGGGGACATCATCTTCCATTCAATCCGCTTCAAATCCTTGCCCACCTAACCGGATTGCGGGCTGGAAGTTCCAATGAACTTCCGAGGTCGGGTCGTGGCATTCAAAGAACCGTTCTCTCGGGCTCTACGAGAGACCTTTGCGCAGAGACATCCTGTGACATTCCCGCAAATCTCGTCCCTGTGACATGCCCGCAGATCTCGTCGGGGAACCTTTCTTGAGGGACATGGTTGGAGTGTGCGGCCGAAAGAATCCAGGCCCAAGGAGGTTTGCCATGAGGCTTCGCGAGTTGATGGACCAAGTGAAGAACCTGCCACCGGACACTCTGGTCTGTGCCGCCGAGATTGACGAGGCCTTTGCGGCCAACATTGCTGGCATAGAAACAGTAGACAGTGCCTGGATCGAAAGCCGCAAACCGGATGGCACCGAAGCTGTCGAGCTCGCCAACGAAACGACAAGGTTGTCGTAATCCGCTGGTGAGCCGCTTGCTCATGCTGGAACGGTCATATGCTTGATCACTGAACGCTGAAGGAGTCGCAGACCACCATGTCTCCGGTGTTGAACAAAAGACTCTGCGCCGGCCTGATCACCGGAATTCTGATGCTCTCGGCCGGCGGCTTTGCTCCGGTCGTAGCCCAGGAAATCCCGAACGACTTCACGGCGATCGTGCGCCAGAAAATTCCGGCCGTGGTCGCGATAACCACCCGACAGATTATCCAGGACCAGACGACATTGAACGATTTTCTCGGCCCTTTCGGCGGCCCTGAACCGGTGCAACCGCAGGTGCGGGAGGCTCTTGGCTCCGGCTTCGTGATCAGCCCAGAGGGCTATATCGTCACCAACAACCATGTTGTTGCCGACGCGACTGAGATCCACGTTGTTTTTTCGGACAAGGAAACTTCGCCCGCCCAACTGGTTGGCCGCGATCCGGAGACCGACATCGCCGTGCTTAAGGTCGATCCACGGCCCAATATGATGACGACCGCCTGGGGTGACTCCGATGCAGTACAACCCGGCGCATGGACGATCGCGATCGGCAGTCCGTTCGGGCTCGGAGGGACCGTCACCGTCGGCGTGCTTTCGGCCCGTTCGCGCGACATTCAGGCCGGTCCTTACGACGACTTTCTCCAGACGGACGCCTCAATCAATCGGGGCAATTCCGGCGGTCCCCTGTTCAATGCGCGCGGCGAAGTCATCGGGGTCAATTCGGCCATCGTGTCCCCTTCAGGCGGCAGCATAGGAATTGGCTTTGCGATACCATCCCGCACCGCCCGGAGCATCGTCGACCAGTTGATCCGCACCGGCCGGATTGAGCGTGGCTTCATCGGGGTGCGCCTCCAGGAGGTCACCCCGTCGCTTGCCGAGGCGCTTGGAGTAGCTGGCAGCAATGGAGCGCTGGTCGCTTCGGTCGAACCCGGCAGTCCGGCGGAGAAGGCGGGCATACAGGCGGGAGACGTGATTACGCGTTTTAACGGCAAGGACATCCGGAGCGTCCACGATCTGACGCTCGCGGTTGCGAGCCAAAAGCCGGGGACAAAGACGACGCTCACAAGGAACCGCGGGGGCAGCCAACAGGAAATAGCTCTGACCGTCGGTCAGCGCGACGATGAGGAGGTACAAAGTGGCGCCGTACCAAAGCAGGAAACGGCAGATGCGCGTCTTGGATTGTCACTCAGCCCGATCCCCGACGAGGCGCGCCAGCAGCTCGGACTCCAGCCGGGCACCACCGGGGTTTTCGTGCAAGAAGTGGCGCCGAACGGCCTCGCCGGCCAAAACGGCCTCCGGCCTGGGGACGTGATCGTCTCGGCCAACAACCGGAATGTGACACAGCCATCGGACGTCCAGGAGGAGTGGGCGAAATCCCGCCAGCAGAACAAGCCCATATTGTTCCGCATCGACAGGCAGGGGGAGTCGCTTTTCGTTGCCGTGGCCATGCCCAAATCTTGACGGGAACGCATCGAGCGTAAGCTTGGCCGGATAGATCGCACGCTTTCGCAAGAGATCGCCTCTTAGGCTGACAAACGGGGCTGGCACCGGGAACAACAGCCGACCAAGGCCGTTTCGTCGAATGAGTCATTCGAACAGCTAGCAAAAAAAGGAGGCTTCGATGAGCGCCACCGGACTCGACGTATTCGACAAGACGCTGCAGACCACAAACATCTGGCTCGACGAGATCATGGCCGAGATGGGACCGGATCGGCAGATCGCATGGCATGTTCTTTGAGGAAATGGAAATGCCACTTACCCTTATCAGCCCGGCGTTCCCGGCTGGCGGGAAAATCCCTGAAAGGTACACCCGTGACGGCCAGAACGTCTCGCCGCCGCTGAAGTGGTCCGGTGTTCCGGATGGTGCGAAAAGCCTTGTTCTTGTCGTGCAGGATCCCGACGCGCCGAGCGGGATTTTCGGGCACTGGGCGGTGTTCAATATCCCGCCCGATGCCAGCGAACTCGCCGAGGCGCAGGATGGCAAGCCAGGTCCGTCGGCACTTCGCCAAGGCACCAACGATTTCGGCAATGCCTATTACGACGGCCCGCAGCCGCCAGTGGGACATGGCGTCCATCATTATTATTTCCGGCTGGCCGCGCTCGACGTGCCGAGTCTCAGTGTGCCGGGACAGGCGGGCGTGCAGTCTGTCTGGAAGGAAGCCAAGAAGCATGCGCTGGAGCAGACCGAGCTGGTCGGAACCTACGCACGGTAACGCCGGGCCGTGTCAGTCGCCCTTTTACAGCGCGGCCGGGGCAAGCGGTTTTCGAGCCGGGCCATGGATGACCGAACCGTCGGCGGCGAAAATCGAGCCATGGCAAGGACAATCCCAGGTGTTGTCCGCGTTGTTCCAGGTCACGGTGCAGCCCTTGTGGGTGCATGTCGCCGAAACGGGGTGGAGTACCCCTTCAGTGTCTCTCCACGCCGCGATCTTTTCGTCACCCCTGACGATCACACCGCCCATGCCGGGCACGATGTCGTCGAGGCTTGAGACAATCGATTGGCTACGGCCATTCTTATGAAAGTCCTCGGGATAACACCGCGCCGGGTCATAGAGCCTTTGCCATGGGCTCGACCGAGCGCAGATCAAATCCGCGATCATCGTGCCTGCGGCCGTTCCATTGGTGATGCCCCAGGCGTTGAATCCCGTGGCGATATGAAAACCGGAGGCTTTGTCCGGATCGGGTTCGCCGGCATACGGAACTCTATCGGCCGTATCATAGTCCTCGTTACACCAGCGCCACGCAACGTCCCCAACGGGAAGGTTCATTCTTGCCCATTGTTCCAGCTCGACGAACCGTTTCGCCACGTCGCCGTCCTGGCCCGTGTCAAACTTGGGGCCGAGCGCGACCAGCAGCGGCCCTTCGGCATCGCGGCCGTTGCGGATGGAATGCGTCGGATCGTCGATGCCGATGAACATGCCGTCGACAGCAAGAGGGTCATCGATCCGAAACGCCATGGCAATGTGGCAGCGCGGCTGGGTCCGGTTCGCCATTCCGACGGGGCTCTTCACCGTCATGTTGGTGGCGACGACCACATGCTCGGCGTGAACGGCGCCGCTGTCGGTGACGACGCGCCAGCGGCTTGCCTCGCCGATCGAGATCGCGCGGCTGTTCTCGAAAATCCGTCCGCCACGGGCCGTCGTCGCTTGAGCCAGGCCAACCAGATACATCGCCGGATTGAACTGAGCCTGGTCGGAAAAACGCAGAGCGGCGGCCGTTTCGAAAGGCAGCGGCGCGCGCTCCAGAACATCGGCGTCCAGCCCAACTTGGCGCGCGGCCTCTGCCTCGGCCACGATCTCCGCGCGCCGGCTTGCATCGCAGGTGTAGGTATAGGCGTCCTTGGCCTCGAGATCGCAGGGAATGGCATGGTTGCGAACCGATTCCCGGATCTGGACGGCGCCGGCGGAGTTCGCATCGGCATAGGCTTGCGCCAGGTCCCGCCCGAAAGTGTCGATGAGATGGCGATAGATCAGCGCGTGCTGCGTCGTGATCTTGGCCGTCGAGCGGCCGGTCACCTGGCCGCCTGTCCGCAGGCCTTCGATGACGATCACCGACCGACCGGCCTCGCAAAGTCGAAGCGCCGTCGTCAGCCCGACAATCCCGGCGCCCACGACAACGGCATCGGCATGGATCGAGCCCTCGAGCGGGGGATAGTTCGTAGCGGTGGCTGCCGCCACCCAACAGCTTCCCGGTTTTCCCGAAAGAATGGCCATTTCACCGGCGTCCCATGCGTTTCGAGGCATCTCCTCGACAACCCGCGCCGGCGCGAAAACGTTCCGGATTTACCGTCTTCAGTCGTTGTTTGGCCGTCCGGAAGACACAAACGCACCGGGAAGATGCGAGGTGCAAGCCATCACCCGATCGTATTCGTCGCTGCGCGCCGCAGCGCGTCGGCGCGCAGCGACATGTTGGCCCCGATCGGGTTGCCCGCAGGCCCAAAAATCCAGGAAGGCGATGATGAGCCTGAGGCGTAGCTTGCCCGCTTCGGCGATGAGGAAATCAATTTTCTGCATGACGTTCGCGCCGTGTTCCACGACAGCCCCACGGCCTATCGCGCGCGTGGTGGCTTAAAACACCGCGAGGTACTTCAGCAGCGAAATGATGCCGATAATGATCACGATAATCTGGGCAATCTGACGAGTACGACCATCAAGCGGCAGCCGGTTGACAAGATACAGCACCAGCACGATTACGAGGAAAGTGATCAGAATACTGATCAAAGGAGTGCCGGCCATTGTCCCTCCGTGGCACGAAGAAAACAAGCCAGCAACACCGCGTTGCGTGGTCGAAGATTCCCCCATGCAGACACAAGCCCTAGCACTCAGTGCGTGATTCGAACAGCCTGGCTAGTGGTGTCGATAAACCGGCTTTGTCGATATCTCTGGGTGGACACACGATAGTAGGTGACGGCGCGTGATCTTGCTGATCCCCGGCGGTGTCAAACTGCAAACCAGCGTTTGCATTTGCTCACTCGCCAATAATAGGCGAATGATTCAACGACATGATGCGATCTTCTCCAGCAGAAAAGCGAGCTGCCCTTAGGCCGGACAGCAGTTCCATGTCCGTGTTACGATGGCGTCGGTCGAGCGACGCGCTGGGGAAGCACATGGCGGGCGAGTATTGGGTGAGGTGTGCCTGTTTGCGCTCGGGTTGGAAGCAGGTTGGCGCTTCGAACATGCGTTCAACGGTCTAAACCCACATGCAGTCCGATGCCCTCCTCTTGGCGGTTTTTGGAGCAATCGTGCTCGTTACGGCCTGGCTACCCATGCTTCTCAGGAAGCTTCCGCTTTCGCTGCCAATGGTTTGCATCGGGATCGGGGTTCTTTTGGTTTGGTCACCATTCTCTCCGCTCGTCGGGGTGAACCCACTTGAGAACCGGGTACTAACCGAACGCCTCACAGAGTTGGTTGTCATCGTCGCCCTTATGGGGGCAGGCCTGAAGCTGGACCGGCCAGTGAGTTGGCGGGGTTGGGAGTCGTCATGGCGCCTCCTCGGCATCGCCATGCCTCTGACGATCGCAGGAATTGCATTTCTCGGCTGGTCAATGCTCGGGCTTGGCCTTGCCGCAGCACTTCTGCTTGGGGCTGCTTTGGCGCCAACTGATCCTGTTCTGGCAAGCGACATACAGGTTGGTCCACCTCAATCCGGCAAGGAGGATGACGTGCGCTTTGCTCTTACCTCCGAGGCCGGCCTCAATGATGGAGCGGCGTTTCCGTTCGTCTATCTCGCCATCGCAATTGCGCTGTCCAGTGAGTCGGGCGAGCCTTACTTCACACGCTGGCTCGCCGTGGATGTTCTATGGAAGATCGCCGCAGGCGTTGGTATCGGATGGCTGGGCGGAAAAGTCATGGGCTACCTTACGTTTCATCTACCAAAACGGTCGGGTTTGTCAGAGACGAGAGACGGCTTTGTTGCGCTCGGTATCACCTGCCTTGCGTACGGCTCGACCGAAATGCTTCACGGCTACGGCTTCCTTGCAGTGTTCATCGCGGCCGTGGCGCTACGGTCCGTCGAGCGGCAGCACGAGTATCATGAGAGCTTGCACGACTTCGCGGAGCAGATTGAGCGATTGCTGATGATGGTCCTGCTGGTCTGCTTTGGGGCAGCCATCGCAGAAGGGTCGATTTTTGGCGCCTTGAGTTGGCAGGTGATCGTCATTACCGCCCTGGTGCTGTTCGTTGTACGACCGATCGCGGCGTGGGTTGGGCTAATCGGTTTTCCGGTGTCATCACGCGAAAAGGCTGTGATTGCTTTTTTTGGAATACGCGGCCTTGGGTCGTTCTACTACCTCGCATTTGCACTCGGGCAGGCTGAATTCGACGGTGCGACAATTCTTTGGGTAACGGTCTGCTTCACCGTTTTGAGTTCAATTGTTATGCATGGCGTTATGGTCACCCCGGTCATGCACCAGTTGGACCGCGGCCGACCACGCTCTTGGATGAGGATGCCCCGCGCTCGGCCAAGACAGAACTAACGCGTTTGGCGGCTCTACAGTATCCGCGCCTAGCGAAACAACGATGCGTGATCGACCCAATCGCAACGCTGGCAAGCGGATTTTGTTGCCCCAGTTGGCGGAATTACTGTCCGTCCACTGGGCTAATATGAGCCGGCCTCTGGAGCAAATTGGTGCGTAAGGGAGAGAGTATCGCGTCGACGGGCTGCCTTCATTGAGCCTTGCCAGCCTTTCGTTAGTTCGCCTTGTCTCTAAGCGCCGTCCTTAGCAACCCGGCGACAACTATGGCCACGATTACCGGCGCGCAACATCGGGCTGACTGAGGCCGTTGTCTTTGCGAGCCGCATGGCAGGGCCTAAAGAAGAGCTCGAGGTATAGGATGACCCGCATCCAGTATTCTGGCGATAAACCAATTCGTACCTTGTTTTCTCCTGTGCAAGTGCGAACGATGGCATGGATTGATTCGGAGCTTGTCTATGCGTGGACTGCGAGTGGCCCTGGCTGCGGTGATCTTGACCATTTCAGTCAGTTCTGGACTCGCCGATGACAATTCTCCCTTTATCTATTTTGCGACCCAAGATCCTTTCACAGATGGTCTGCCGACGAAGAATGATGTCTATGTCTTTGGTGGCGTGTTTGCGAGCGGGGCCTTCGGGGATACGATCAACGTTTTTGGTGCCGACTACACGGACAACTATATAATCGGGGCCGCATACGGTCGCGATCTCGTCGATATAGGCGCTGGGTTCGTTCTTGGTGGCGTCACCGGCGCGGCGATAGTCGTCCGTGAAGAAAGCGATTTTCGCGTCAACCTTGAAAGTGATCTGCGTTGGAGCGCTTTGTCCCAACT